>JAFGGO010000151.1 GCA_016930515.1 Promethearchaeota archaeon
AAAAAAAAAAAAAAAGCAAAATTTCAGTCCTTATGAATTTAAATTGAATTATTGTAATATATAAAATAATAATCTATTATTATTGATTTTAAGGGTGGAATCGTATCAAATGACTGCAGTTTGTTCGCAATGTGGATTTCAAAATGAGATTGATGCTAAATATTGTGGAAATTGTGGGAGTTCCTTATCGGAAATTTTATTGGATATAAGAGAAACATTAATTAAAGCGATCGTAACATCAATTGGGTGCCTCACTTTCTTTATTGTCCTAATGATTGTTGTTAATGTGGCTATTTTCGCGGAAGTGGATATTTTTAAAGGATTAATAATAACATTAATTATTTGGTCCTTGACATCCCTCCTAATTTTATGGATTGTTTTATATTTGAGGGGTGGTACCAAAGAAAGAAGATTTGTGATTTCAGATGAAGAAATTGTAATGCAAATCCCCAATCGGTCAAATTTTCGAATTTCTTGGTCTGCTTTTAATGCCATTGAAATTTTTCGAAGGACCACATGGAACGCTGTGAGCGATACGCAAACTAGATATTACGAGTTTAATTTCAAGGGAAATAGTTTCCCAGAATCATTTGTAATTGAATCGGGGAGAGATTTTTCGAGAAAAGCAATAAAAAAAATAAAATTCAAAATGGCGGAATTAGCTGATAAAAAAGGTTTTGATTACAATTACTTTAAAAAACCACCTAAAAACTATAAAATTATTCCCGTTCCTTAAAATTTTAAGAAAAAATCTCCTCCAAATCTAAGGAAGATCTATTTAAATATGAGTATTTCTTGAATTTGAAACAAATTTCAATTATAGAAGGCAACAGAAAACTCAACCATTCCCTTTTTTACCAATTGCATTTATATTCTGATTTTTCTTTAATGTCTATGACTCATTTAATCCAAAAATGAGATAAAAATCTAATGAAAAATTGAAGAAAAATAATTATATCTAAAATTAGTTGAATAAAATTGAATAAAAACAATAAACTGAAATGCAGCTTATTAATTGTGGCAATCGTAATGTCCATAATTTTAACAGTTAACTCGAACGCCTCAAGTAATGCAAGAGCTATTGATGAACCTAATATTAGTGCTGTAGGTGAGACTAGGAATGTTTATACGGTCTATTGTTGGAATGCAAATATCGTCTCTGGAGGTACCTCCTCCTTAAGACCTAACGATGGTGAGCAGCTTCGCGTGGATGGACCTGCTTATTATGAACCTGGTGACAATTATCTATGCGCCATTGACAACAACAATCCTGTAACCAAAACTGCTTCTGGCGCTAACCACCAAGGAACATCAACCGATTGGTCAATGAAAAAAGGAGATGGAAAATTTTGTTATATAACGGCCGAATATTGGTCAGCGTCTCAATCGTGGGTGGCAATGGAATTTGATTATACCGCCCTCTCCACCTCGCATGCTATGCCTGAAAACATTGAAATCGATTTATATGTGGATAATGTAGTCTATTCGTTCATTCCCTCATTTTATGTAGATATAAAAAATTATCATACAAACTCTTGGGAGAAATTATATGGTTCAAATACGGCTTCGATCGAAGGTCAAGACTTACATTTCGATAAATCCGACCTAAACGATGCAATTCTTGCTCATTACATCAATTACAATACAGATAGAGTTACGGTAAGAGTGCGGGGTTACGCTGGGTTTATATGGGTTTTTTGGCCGTTTTCAGCTTTTACACAATGTGGTATATCTGTCGATCTTTTGCATGTGAAAGTATCGTATGAGTCAAAATCTCGCCTTTATTTTCCCTTCGATCCTGCTTTGAGAGGGGAAGATTACAAAATCAACTTTCAAGGGCAAGTAACAGGTGGAAGCGCTGATCTACAGGTAAATGGCGAGTCTTTTCAAATGATTTCGACCGAAGTAACAACGATTGGTGGTGAATGCGAACAACGTATTCAAGATGTGACCGCTATCGAAATAGTTGGTAGATTTGATAGTCTTATTATCGATCACTTATACTTGGAAGAATGCGAGCAAATAACTGACACAACTCCTCCAAATGTTTATATAATAAATCCGATTGATTATGGTCCTATCTTGGATCCCTATAATCCCGTTCCCGTTATCAATGTAGAGGGTGTTTATAACATAAGCGTCTATGCGAGTGATAATGTAGGAGTGACGAAGATCGATTACTTCGTTGACGGAGAATGCATTAGACAAGATCGAGAAGCACCTTTCACATGTCAATGGGACACGACGCAATATCAGGATGGGCTACATTTAGTAAATGTGGTTGCTTATGATTCTTCAGGAAACATCGCAACATCCTTAGATACCAAATTCACCGTGGATAATATAGCTGAAAAGATCGCCGTATATTATTGGGCATCTAATTTGTTTGAAATTATATCTGCTGAGGCTCTACGGAATACAATCAATATTTATAATGAAGTCCTCTGGTATGAAGGGTACCATAAATCCTACTATTTTGAGGATTCTTTAGATTTCGATGCAGATTTTCAAAAAGTCGCAGATAACGAAGGTGAAAAAGATAGAATTTTTTTCTACCTATTGGGACACGGGAATTATGATGGTGCCGACTCAGAAACCTGGTTTAATTCAAATCTACAACCTATAGAATCTAGCAATTTCCGTGAGCTCGTGGAAAATTTGGATACTAACGAAGTCGGAATTCTCGTTGATTCTTGTCATTCTGGAGGATGGGTTGATGATTTTTGGGGTACTGATTATCTCGTCATTTCTAGTACAAATAGGGATTTTGGTGCCGTTTTTAATCCCATTAATGCTCAAGGAGAATTTTCCTTTGATTTCTTTTCCGGAATTTCTTGGTATGGTCACGATGCCGTTACTGCCTATGAATATGCTAAATCAGGCTCGATTACATTTCCGTGTATTAATGTGGGTTCGTATACATTTTTTGCGTAAAAGACTTACTAAATTATAAAAATTATCTAAATCACTTTTTTTTAACCTTGCTTATTTTACCAGACTTAATTCAAAATCAAATTCCCATACTCGTGTACTAAAATTTGAAGGGTATATCTGATTAAATACGAATTTTAATGTTAAATCAATACCTTATTATCCGTTTGATAATAAATCATCGTATTTAAATGTCGTCTCGGCGATGCCTTAATGATTTTCGTTCAAAAACGATTGAAGAATGAAACGATTGAGTGCAATCAAAAATCATGTTCCCTTTCGTGAACTCAAGCCAGGTAAAAGGTGACTCCTGTCAACAAGACCAAAGCTAGGTCAAAACAAAATAGGATAAGGAGGGCGAAATCAGAGTGTATTTCTACACTAACCAAAAGACAAAAATCCAGGGCGTGACAGGAGTCTTGGTTTGTATGGTATATCTCGTCCTATTTTATTTTTAATTGTTTGTGTTTTTGTTAATATATTAATTTTGTGTAATTTGGTATGGTATAAGAAATTTTTTATCTTTTCTCAATATACAATTAAAGCGCGTGTATATAAATTTTCATCTTATACAATATAATTATGCTTTTATAGTATTTAAAAGTTGTCGATTGAGAAGGGGTAGTGGTTCGAAACGACGGAGAATCGCGCGAAAGGGCGCGGGGCCGATCGCGATTGTTATCAAAAAATGCAAAAAAATAATGATAATTTTTAACTTTATATAATATAAGTGAACGAGAGTGAGAATTTGCAACTATTACTATTAATAAAAAAGCGTTTACAAAATTCACTGGTATAATAAAAATTTAACAAAAAGAAGTAATATCTCCAAGATTAAAAATAAAACAAGTGAAGGAAAATTGTTCCTATTAAATTTGTGAGCGTGAAAGGTGATATTATCATTCAAAAATTCCAACGCCCTTATCGACCAATCGCTTTAATATGTTCGCGCTTTCTGATCGGTTTTTAGGGCTCAAGGGGTTCCCTCGCACGAGAAACATCTTCAAGGAAGTGAGAGATTCAACGAATCTCGGAAATGAATTCAAGCGATTGTGTCGCAAGTCAAGTAGTTGGAGTGCCATCATGTTCTCGATCGATTGGGGGATTTCTTCAATCTCGTTATAATAAGCTTCAAGCATGTAAAGCGAAGCGAGTTTTGAAATGGATCTTGGGAGCATCTTCAATTCGTTGTTATGCAAGTCGAGTCTTTGAAGCGTGGTGAGGTCTCCTATTGATTCTGGAATAGTACTCAAGTGGTTGCTTCCGAGATATAACGCTTGGATCGAAGCAAGACCGCCAATTGATTTGGGGAGGGATTTTAATCGGTTGTTCTCCAGATTGAAAACCTTTAAATTGGTCAGTGTATCGATTGAATCCGGCAATTCCTCAATTTGATTTCCGCTCAAGTCCAAGTATTCGAGCGATGCCAAGTCGCCGATCGAATCGGGAAGCTCCTCAATCCTGTTGTTGCTTAGATCGAGCAAGGTGAGCGAGCCAAGCCTGCCAATGGATTCGGGCAGGGTGCGTATCATGTGGTTGTTGCTTAAATCCAGTCGTTGGAGGTTCACGAGATTCCCAATGGTGTCAGGCAGAATTCTCAGGTCGTTGTTACTGACGTCTAAAGTTCTGAGTTCTCGAAAGTTTTCGATGGACTCGGGGAGGTTACTTAACTGATTCAAGGATAAATTCAATGCTTGAAGGCTTGTAATGCTGCAGAAGGTCTCCGGGAGAGAAAGGAGATAATTATTGTTTAAATTCAAGGTTCGAAGCATTTTTAGGTTTTTCAACGGCTCTATTTTTGCACTCTCGCGAATGTTCTTGTTCTTCAAGTCTAGTGTTACGACCTTCGAATTCTCGAGCTCGATTGGTGTAATTCCTAATTTTTTAGTCAATACATCTATCGTCTTGAAATTGATCAAAATTTGGGCAATCTCTTTTAAATCTAGATCGCCGATATCCTTTCCCTCTAGGGCCTTTTCAAAAGAGTCTTGAAAAACGCCAATGGATTCGTGCTGTCGTCTCGATTGCGACCTTGTATATATTACTTCCAATAATCGTTTTTCGAGCATTATTCGAGCTTCCTTGGTGTTTATATCGGAAAGCAGTTCGATGATTTCAATCGCGCACTCGAAATCTGGTTCGTGTCTCAACGCCCATTTTATTGGTTTCATGGCTTGAATTGGAAAATTATTCATCAGGATTCTAGCAGCGATCTTTCTCACTGTTCTATCTTCGTCAGATAACAATAAAATTTCTAATGCAATAAATTCGTCTACCTCTCCCCTTAATCCGATGCGTCCCAAGATTTCCAAGCTTTCTATTCTTGTTTCGCGTCGCTTGGATTCCGTAGTAAGCGTTAATAACGAGCCAACGGTCGTGGATTTGTCCAGTTCGCCTCGTTGGTACGACTCAAAGATAACTTGCGGAGAAGAATTCATCTTAGGTTTCAAGTATGATTTAATATATTCGTAAATATCAGCAAGTATTTGTAATTATAGTTATGAAATTATAAGCGAATGAATAGTGTATCTTGCATTAGATGGTTTACGTGATTAATCTTCCTAATACAACCGTACTTTGAATGGCCTCATCTCTAGCTTATTAAAAAACGCAAAGATTTTTAATAAACAACGAAAATCGGCAAAAAGTAACCTCCAAACGCGGGCTTCCTAAGTGACTCTCGCTAAAAAATTACCTATAATGTATAAGATTTAAATTTAGTAAACAACTATTTTATTAAACAATTATTTAAATAAAATTATCTACAAATTTTATTTAAGTAAAATATATTCTAACGAAAAACTAATTATTTTCAAGTGTAATCTTTTATGGCAGATGAAGAAGTAATACGCACGACGCAAAGTTTGTGTCCTGAATGCTTGAAACAAATTCCTGCGGAGTTTTATGTGGATCCGGTGACTAACTGGGTTATGATGCGTAAACACTGTAAGGAACACGGCGAATTTAAGGACAAGATATCCATTGACCCTGATGAATATAAGTGGCAAAAAAATTTTACGAACGATATTGGATCGACGGTAAATATTACCACGCAACCTATTACCACGACTTCCGGAATAAAACGCACTGAAAAAGGGTGCCCCTACGATTGTGGCATTTGCGAAAAGCACAAGAGTGCACCCTGCATTTGCTTGATAGATGTGACGAACAGGTGCAACCTGACGTGTCCCATCTGTTTTGCCAACGCAAGTGCCAAGGGTTATGTTGTTCAACCCACGTTCGATCAGATCGTCCAAATCATGAAACACTTTCGATCCATGAAGCCCACGCCCGCCGTCATGCTCCAATTTGCTGGGGGAGAACCAACCATGCGCGATGACCTTCCCGACATCATCCGAAAAGGCAAGGAATTGGGATTTATTGAGACCATGCTTTCCACGAACGGTGTCAGGATGGGCAAGAGCGTGGATTATTGCAGGGAACTCAAGGAAGCGGGATTAGACGCTGTTTACCTTCAGTTCGACGCAACAGACGCTCCCGAAGTCTGGAAGAAAGTGCGGGGCGTAAACCTCTGGCCGTTAAAAAAGAAAGTCATCGAAAATTGCCGCAAGGTAGGACTTCATGGCGTCATTTTAGTGCCAACCGTTGCCAAGGGCGTGAACGACAACCAGGTTGGTCCCATTTTAGATTTTGCGAAGGCCAACACCGATGTGATAGTAGCCGTCGTCTTCCAGCCAGTAAGCCTTTGCGGTCGTATCAACTACGAAGAACTCATGGATCTTCGCTACACGACTTCGGATTTAAAAGTTGCGATTAACGAACACACGAATAACGCAGTAGGTCGTTTCTATCCCATTGCCACGACAGCCAAATTCACGCAACTACTTGCTTGGTTCGACGATGTGCCGGCGTGGTCGATGTTGAGTCATCACGATTGTGGCTTTGCCACGATCTGCGTTGTTGACGAGAACGACGAGTGGGTGCCCATCGAGAACTATTTTGACGCCGACGGTTTGATCAAGTGGGCAAACAAGGTATATGACATGGTCATTAACAAGGAGACTCCTAAACCAACCAAGATGTTGAACTTGGACTTATCCAAGTACGGTAACGTGCTCGGTACGATTGGAAAGTTTGTTGACGACATGACCAACTTGGGCTATCGTCAGATGATGAAAGTATATTTCTTGGCCGGACTTATGAGATACATCAAGAATCCCGCAAAGATCATCCAGAGCAAGACCTTCCAATCGTTCGCAAAACTCATATTTGCGCCCAACTTGGAAACGGCGGGCAATTTCTTGCAAACCAAGAATATCATGGTAGGGGCAATGCACTTCCAAGACGCGTACAATTTTGACTTGGAAAGGATCAAGAGCTGTCTGGTTCATTACGGCGTGATCGATCCCGACGATCCGAGCAAGGTTCTCGAAATTCCGTTCTGCGCCATGAACACCGTTCACCGAGAAACCATCGAGCGCAAGTTGGCGCTGGCTGGCGTCGAGGCGAAAAAGCCAGAAGTCATCCAGAACGAAATTGAATCTCTTTTAAACAACCTGGAATAATTTATAATTTCCCTTTTTATTTTACTTTTTTACTATTCTTGATTTAGAATATAGCGAATTCTTTGCAAATTCTTTAATTTTAACCTATAAAAAAGTTAAGCAAGTAATCAGATTGCGCTGGTTTTTTAATCGCTAAGATATATGTATTCACGTGCTATCTTTCTCTTGTCCCTACCAGCAAGAATGTGAACGTGCTTGAGCCTCTTGAGGGATTCCTTGCTAAAATATTCGAGAGGAATGTATACAAGCTCGCGATTTTTTATACCCGCCATGGTGAAAAAATATTTTCTAGGGGGTTCTGGGGAGATATAGATGACATATCTTTCTTGAGAAAAGCGTATTCCTGCTTTTAGCAAGCGTTCAGCCTTGTTTTGAGTGTCTAAAAAGTATAGATCCGAGAACATGTCAAAAACATTTTGATGATTGCGTGGTGGAAACATTGAAAGCATCCCACCAATTTCGACGTGGGAAATACCCGGACCTATTAGATAATCTCCAGGGTTCGTGGTATATAAGGCCATATCGCTTTCCTTATCGTGTTCTGCCCACCAATCGAAAGTATGAGGATATTTCTCGATTGGTCCGTCGTCTTTATCGAATATGATAACGAGCGTGTCTATGTTTCCTTGAAGTTGGTGCTCGCGCTTGACATAAATCTTTTTTTCGATGCCCCAATTTCTTAAAGTTTCCTTAATGGCGATTCCGTCCAATAGGCTGGATTTGAACTCCTCTATGTGGATATGGTGTTCTTTCAAGCTTTTTTTTATTTTATTGTGAATGAATGCAAAACAATCTTCAACGAGAATGTCTTCGGGAGGATAGGAGACGGCAGACCACTTTCCTTCCTCCCATTTTTCTCTCCATTGGCCAGGATACTCTTCTTTCGGAGTTTCTTTTAATGGAATTTCATCCTTCTTGCCCTCGTGATAGGCATATCGAGTCTTTAACCGCACGAATCTCCCATTCGGGTCGTAACCCCCCTCAACGCTCAGTTTCATGGTCTCGTACGTGTCAGAATCGTCGTCGTAGGGATATTTCGTGGCTTTCTCGAAGACTCTCCAACCAAAATCGTCGTCAACCACGTTTTTTGAAGAGATGAGCAGGTTAAATAGATTTGGCATTAACCTCCGTTCGGTTAGTGCGAGGTTCCGGGAATATTGAAACAAGGTCTTGAGCCTGTGAAGGTCGACGAATTCCTTGAATTCTTCCTCGTAGTTGCGTTTTGCCTTTAAAAAGATGTTGCTGATGTGTTTAACCTTGTTGTACGACACTAAAAAATCATCGAGTTGATCGGGCGATTCTAATCGATTGAATATGTCTTGAAAATGCTTTTGCTTGAACTTGACCCATCGATAAGTATCGTAAGGGAGCTCTCGTAGGAGAAATCTCGCATCAGAGCCCTTGATATTGTAAATTTGGACGTGCTTGTGTGGAATGAGATCGATTTCGATGTTATCAGTCTTCTCGGGGTGTTCTAAGAAATATTTGATATTTTCCCAATGCCCCATTCCTACCACGAACAAGATCCTGCGATAAAGGGGCATCATCCGTAAAAGGTGCCTTGCCATGTATTGTTCTCGAAGCACGTCCTTTTCCAAGGCGGCGTATGCTTGCTCAAGCTCTTCTTCTTCCTCGTCTTCGCTTTCTCCTGAGGATTCGTCGAAAAATACGTCTTCAGATGTAATGCGTTCCCTGATTTCTTGTTTTTTTTCTTGGAATTCCCTGTTCAACACCTCGGATACTCTTTTATAGAACGAATTTAAACCGATCTTGTTGAGAGAATGGTCGTCTGGAAGCACCAATTCGATTGGAGAGTAATCCTTCACTGAAAGGTCCACGAGTTCTAGTGGAATGTCGTGTTCGAGACCTAATTTTATTGCTTCGATGATCGAATCTCCAGGATCGATAGGAACGAAGCTTAATTGAGTGGGATTCAGGGTATCTGCGTATCCTAAAAGGGACAGAAAGGGAAGTCGCTTGATAGATTCGAACACTTCTTCTCGTATGTTGCTGGGCAATTCGACTGCGATCAAGTCTGGTGAAACTTGAAAGAACGCCTTGTTCACGAGCTTGGCAAACTCAATCCTCGAGTGAAACGAGGGAATGACGTGCAAGTTTTTATACTTGATATAGGGTTTTTCATCCATTTTTTGGTAGAAGACGATGAGTAATTTCGTTTATTTTTTTTTTGATGACTTCGACTTCTCGTCAGTTTTCACGAGCTCTTCGTATTCGTCGGGGGAATAAAAAATGGCTTCTTCCTCGAGTATGTGTTTTATTACTCGTTTAAAATCGTTTTTATTGAGCTTGTCCTTGCTTTTACCACTCAAGCTTTGTGATTTCACGTAATAACGGAGGATATTGATGCCGTCTCGCACGGTAAACTCCTCGTCGTGTTGATGGGCGTTTTGAAGAAAATCCGCGCAATATTCGAGAATCTCGTCAGAAGCGAAAGGTAGGTTGTATTTTAAAATTTCGAGCTCGTCGTTTCTGTTTGGAAATTCCACGAAAATCCGTGGATTTAACCTGCTTGAAATATATTCTGGGATGTCATAAGTGCTACTATCACTGTTCATGGTTACGCACATGCGAAAGTCTTCGTGCGCGTATATGCGCACTCCTGCAATGATGCTCTCGACATAGCGCCTCTTGTCCATTAAAGGTGCCAAGGAGGCCCAACTTTTCTCGCTCATCCGATTTCCCTCATCGAGCAGGCAGACTCCTCCTTTGATCATAGCCGATACTAAAGAGCTTGCAACGTATTTTATCTCGTTTTTCGTTGAAATAACAGGACTTACTAGCAAGTCTTCTGGCCTGGTGTCCATAGTGCATTGAAAGATATAAACATCCTTTTTGAGTGCTTTACCAGTAGCGTAAGCTAATGTGGTCTTCCCAACACCTGGCTTTCCCAAGATTCTTGGATTTAGAGGCAAGTCGTCTTTATCTACGATTAACCAAGCGGCTTTTAACTGATTCATCAAGTCTTGGTTCCCAACCCATTTCATGTTGACATTTACGGGTTCGGATAGAAACAGATCAACCCCCGAAATGGTTATTTTATCGACCATTTTGTGTTCGCTTTCAAATTAATTATGAAACAATAATGTTCTAAAAGTAATTAATCTTCTTACTTTCTCGTGGAAAGGGATTTGAAAATATAATCTTAAAGAAAAATAAAATTATTTAAACGCGAAGTTCATTAAATAATAAAAAAAGTTGCATTTTACTCATCAATTAAGTTATTCTACAATAGTATAATCACATGACAGGATCGGTACTAAAGGAATATATTTTAAAATTAGTAGTTTTAGGCGACGCAGCCGTTGGGAAAACGTCTTTAATCAACCAATACATGCTACACAGCTTTAAGGAGGATTATAAGCCCACGCTCGGCGTTAATATCCTTACCAAGGTGGTAAAGATCGAGGATTACAATGTTAGATTGATTCTATGGGATTTAGCGGCCCAATCCAAGTATGAACTTTCTCGAAAATTATTTTTTCAAGGGTGTTCGGGTGCTTTATTGGTTTACGATGTCACGCGTTATACAAGCTTTTCGAATGTGAAAGAGAAGTGGTACGAGGATTTTATTCGATATGCTCTTCCGGAAACTGGAGGAAATTACTTATTAATTGGAAATAAGGTAGACCTAGCAGATGAACGAACTGTCACCACCGAAGAAGGCGAAAAAATGGCTAACAAATTAAATGTCGCAGATTTTATTGAAACAAGTGCTAAGAACGGAAAAAATGTTGATTCTACTTTTAAAACACTCGTATTGTGTGTGTTGCGCAATAAGGGTGTGAAAATTTTGCAATAATTTCTTTAATAAACCAAATGAAAGGTCTTCAATAAATGACCATCCAAAAAAAGAACAATAACTAAACCTTAAAAATAGGATTCGTGAAAAAAAAGAAAATCCACATTTGAATCGTGAATGATTTTTTTACATTAATTTATAGCGAGTTTCTTGATACAACCATAACCTAAAAAGATATAAATCAATAATTTATATCAATATTTAACATTAAAAAATGAACTTATCTAAAATTGAATAGCATCGAATGTAATATTGGGAGGGTAATTGTCGGAAAAATACTACCCGATGAGGATATTATTGATGCTATCAAAGAGATGGTATTAAAGCACGATATCAAATCCGGATTAGTAAATGTCATAGGAGCCCTAAAAAAAACAACGATTGGGTATTTCGATATCGAAATCAAGAATTACAAATTCAAAACATTAGACGAAGATGTGGAGTTAATCTCTTGTATGGGAAATGTTTCTTACGATCATGCGGGACCGATCGTGCATCTTCATGTTTCCTTGGGAAAAAATGATTTTAACGTTATAGGAGGTCATTTGAGTCAACCTTCGATTGTTTCGATAACGGCAGAAGTCTTGATTTACGAAATAAACCACAAACTAACGCGCTCTACTGATCCTATGTTTGGATTATCTCTTCTAAATCTCTAAAAATCAAAAAAAGGGTGAAAAAATTGGCGGATTACATACTTAAGATCGTTATCCTTGGCGATGCAGGGGTTGGAAAAACCTCTTTAGTTAATCAATTCGTTTCTAACACGTTTAAAGCAGATTACAGGGGCACAATGGGCGTTCAGATCATAAAAAAACAGGTAGTTGTAAACGATGAATACACCGTTCGATTGTTATTATGGGACATCGCCGGACAAGACCAATACGAGAAAGCACGAAACGGATATTACGAAGGTGCATCTGGAGCACTTCTCGTCTATGACTTGACACGATATCGCTCCTTTGACAATATTAATAACAAGTGGTTAAAGGATTTTAGAAAATACGTCAAGATTGATATTCCATATATTTTGATTGGAAATAAAGCCGATTTAGAACAGGATAGGGCAGTATTGATGGACGATGCCAAGCGATTAGCCGCTGAAATAAATGCGATCCAGCTAATTGAAACATCTGCTCGATCTGGAATGAATGTGGAAGACGCATTTAAAAAACTCGTGCGAAACATACTTATCAAACACGGTGTGGTATTTTAAAGAAAATCAAAACGATTATAGATGATTTTAAATTTACTAAAATAACTTGTTGATGAGATATAACATGATAGGAGAGTACAAGGGAGAAGTCAAGAACAAGGTCATCACGGCACTTCTGACTGCATATCACGAGATATTGGATTACGACGGTTTAAAATCCATTTTAAACGAGGCTAACATGCTGCACCTCAAAGACATTAAAAACATCAATCCTGCCGGATCTATGGATTTTTTCTCTTTTAAAAAGGTCATAACGGCGCAGAATATTTTATTATTTGATTCAAATCGCTTGTTAAGAATGATTGGCGAGAAATTCTCCTTTTATTTGTTTCCTTTTGGAAAAAATTTTGAAGAAATCATCCAAGAAGTCAACGAGTTGATTATAACCGATTGGAAGGTCGAGATTATCAGCAAGACTCCAGATGAGATTAAAGTTAATGTACGCAAGTGCGTGTTTTGCTCCGAAATAGGCGTGTCATGCGACCTTTTTAAAGGATTTTTAGTACATTCGCTAGAAAAAACCTTGCAATCGAGAATGAAAGTCATTACGGTCGAAGAAAAAGAAAACATAATGGACCCAAACCACAGTAGTTTCGTACTAACATTAAAGATTCAAAAAAATACATGAGGATTTAAAAATGGGTATCGAAGAAATCAAGGAATTTGTGTTTAAGATCACCGTGTTGGGCAATTCTGCGGTTGGTAAGACGAGTCTTATCAATCAATACATAGAACAATCTTTTAAAGAAGATTACAAACCAACGCTCGGAGCAAACATAATTCGAAAGGATGTCTTTATAGACGAGATTAACGCAAAATGTAGGCTCATTTTATGGGATCTGGCGGGACAGGAAAAATACAATGTTATTCGTAGCATGTACTTTCAAGGATGTGTAGGAGCACTTTTGGTGTATGATGTTACGAGACATAATACATTTAGCGACATTCAAGACAGGTGGCTTAAAGATTTTAAAAAATACGTTAAGAAAGAAGGAACCTACGTGCTGATTGGTAACAAAGCTGACCTTGAAGATCATCGAGCCGTGTCAAAAGAAGAAGGTGAACAACTGGCAAATTCCATAGAGGCTAGTGATTTTATCGAAACTTCAGCAAAATTAAATCAAAATGTTGATCTTGCCTTTAAAAAATTGGTTCACCAAATTTTAAGAAACCACGGCGAAGAAATTTAAAACTTTTTCAACTAGATTAGTGATGTTCATTTATAGTCAATCCAATTAACTTAAGGATCTCGTAATCATGAAAGAATTATCAAAAAAAGTTATCGAAGCTCCTAAATCGAAGATTCGAGAATTATTCGACTTGGCTGCTGGAAGGTCAGATGTTATAAGTCTCGGTATCGGGCAACCCGACTTTCCTACGCCAGAACCTGCTATTTTGGGAACGATTGATGCTTTGAACAGGAACATAACGACTTATGCCCCAACCCGGGGCGTTCCCGAGCTATTAAAAGCGTTGGAATCCAAGGTCAAAAAAAATAATAAGATAGAAACACATTGGAACGAAAACATTATAGCGTGCAATGGGGGTTCAAACGCAATCACTCTCGCTTTCGCTTCTTTGTTTAATCCTGGAGACGAACTCGTATTATTTTCTCCTAATTTCGTTTCTTATTTTTACTGCGGTTCCTTTTTTGGAATAAAAATCGTTGAAATCAAGCGAAACGAGGATTTAAGTCCTGATATCGAACGTCTAGAAAAGTCAATCACGAATAAAACCAAAGCAATCCTTATCAATTCTCCAAATAATCCAACAGGATACGCACTCGATTTAAAACAACTGGAGCAAATTGCGGATATTGCGGTTCAATACGACTTATATTTGATTAGTGATGAAGTGTACGAAAACTATGTTTATAATGGACTTCAGCACGTCAGTCCCGCTTCTCTTAACGGAATGTTTGAACGAACAGTTACACTTAACGCCATGTCAAAATTATATTCTGCAACGGGATTTAGATTGGGTTATGTCGTAGCTCCTTCGGTAATTGTCGATCTAATGGAAAAATACCTACAATATACGGTGGCAGGTACGAACCACGCTGCTCAATATGGATTCATCGAAGCGTTGAAGATGGATAACTCGTTTTTCAATCCTATTCTTAGGAGTTTCAACGAACGTAGAAATTTTATCTATCAAAAACTTCAAGAGATTGGATTTGAGGTTCAAAAACCACTTGGAGCCTTTTATATAATGCCATCTTTGAAACCTTTTGGAACGAGTGGTTCTGAATTTTCCATGAATATAATGAAAAACGAGGGCGTAGCGGTCGTTCCCGGAGATATTTTTGGGTCCTATTCAAACGATAGGTTGAGATTGTCGTACGCAACTTCGATGGATAAGTTGGAAGAAGCGATGATAAGGATGGAAAAATTCGTAAAAAAAAGTTATTAGCGATAAAAATCTGGTTTTGATTCCCGAATGTTTCGCGAGCTCATGAGTTCCTTGGATATGTTATCGTAATTTTCGACTATATCGGATGGCAAGGTCGAATTAATTTTCTCTAAGGCTTTTTCAAAATGGCGCCCCTCAATCTGCTCCAAATCTGTCATCTTTTCCCGAATTGCTTCCATGCCCGCCTCTCGACACACGTTCTCCAAATCTGCTCCGCTATAACCCTCAGTGCGCTGGGCGATTGAAAGTAATGAGACATCCGCAGCCAAAGGCATGTTTTTGGTGTGCACTTCTAATACTTTCTTTCTTGCTTCTAAATCGGGAGCAGTAACGTATAAAAGCCTGTCAAATCTTCCGGGTCTTAAAAACGCGGGATCCACGATATCGGGCCGATTGGTACTGGCAACAACTACGACTCCTTTTCTATTTTCGATTCCGTCGATTTCAACGAGCATTTGATTTACAATAGAGGCGTAAGTGTGCGTTCCCTCGTAAGATCCCCGACCTGCCGTAATAGCGTCTATCTCGTCGAAATATATTATAGTAGGTGCAGCTTGGCGGCCCTTTCGAAATATTTCTCTGACCGCTTTTTCGCTTTCTCCGACCCACTTCGAAAATATTTCTGGTCCTTTAATCGAGATGAAATTTGACTTGCTTTCTGTTGCAACCGCTTTTGCCAAGAGTGTTTTACCGCATCCCGGTGGGCCAAACAGTAGGATGCCGTTTAAAGGGCGAATTCCTGCTTTTTTAAAAAGTTTGGGATATTTCAAAGGCCATTCAACCGCCTCTCTTAATTCGTCCTTTATTTGGTCTAAACCACCAACGTCTTCCCATTTCACGTTAGGAATTTCAATCATGACTTCCCGCATTGCCGATGGTTCAACCATGTTGATGGCTTGCATGAAATCTTTATCGTATATAATGAGCTCTTGTATGATATCGCTCGGTATGGGCTCGTCTAGGTTGATTTTAGGCAGTATTCGTCTTAAAGATATCATCGCCGCCTCGCGACACACGGCCATGATATCGGCTCCAACAAAGCCGTAAGTAATTTCTGCGTAATTTTTGAGGTTTATATCGACATGAAGTGGCATTCCCCTTGTGTGAATCTGAAAGATTTCTTTTCTTCCTTTCATGTTTGGAACGCCAAACTCTATCTCGCGATCGAAACGCCCTGGTCTTCTCAAAGCCTCGTCTATGGAATTAATCCTGTTGGTTGCACCAATGCATATGATCTCGCCCCGTCCCCTTAAACCGTCCATCAAGGACAAAAGTTGGGAAACAACTCGTCGTTCCACTTCTCCTGAAGTGTCTACTCTTTTTGGAGCAATAGAATCGATCTCGTCTATGAAAATGATGGAAGGTGCGTTTTGTTCGGCTTCTCGGAATATGTCCCGTAACCTTCCTTCGCTCGCACCGTAAAACTTACTCATAATCTCGGGACCGTTTATCGTGATAAAATGAGCATTTGATTCCTGAGAAACGGCTTTTGCCATTAACGTTTTTCCAGAACCGGAAGGACCGTAGAATAACACGCCCTTGGGAGGATCGATGTTTAATCGGTGAAATAATTCCGGGTGTTTCAAGGGCAATTCTACCATTTCCCGTATTCTTTGTATTTCATCTGTCAACCCCCCCACATCGTCGTAAGTTACCACGCCTCCCGAAACATTTAGGAGGGCAACTCTTTTATTAACCTTGATCTTGGTGTTTCGCGTGATTTTTACGACCTTTCCAGTAGGATGACAGTTTTCAACGATCAACCTGAGCGTGCCCAAGGTAGGCCTTTTTTTTCCTCCAGACATGAATCGGTTCATCATGACTTCCATTGGATTGTCTGAATCGTCTTTCTGGACGAAAGTGCCTAAAACGTCAACCACGTCTCCGATAACGACGGGTTTATCTATCAACTTCCCTTTAATGGCGTCGGCTTGTCGTTTTAAATCCACATCTGGTCGAGTTGGGGTTAACACGATTTCGTTCGCAGGGAATACTTCTGCCTTTTTTATCGACACGTACTCGCCGATTGTTGCTCCAGCGTTCAGCCTTTGGAGCCCATCGAGCCGAATGATTCGTTTTGCCCTATCTGGTTGACTTGCAACCACGATTGCCGTGGTTTTCTTCTTCCCTTTTATTTCAATTATATCTCCCGTTGCTAGCCCTATTTCTTCTAACACTTCCTGATCGACATAACATAAAGAGCGTCCACTGCGATTCTTGTCGAGTTGTTCGATCCGTAATTGGATTTCAGATTGGTCGTTTGTCATTATTAATTTTTTATTGAAACAAATTATTTTCTACTTTATAACTTAAGAATAATAATAAATCCTCATTTATTTTCTTTTTTATTAAGTTTTATAAAAAATTAGCGAGTATTTCTGATTGAACCCTTGCCATTAAAATTATTGGATAAAAAAGCCTTAAACTTCGATTTTATTTCTTCGAGGTTAAAATTTTCGCCTGAATCAGACTTTACAAATTTTTTTCTAAGTTTTAGAATTTGCGATTTATATAGGCGTTTTTCTGGATCCTTGAGCAGTTCATTGACTATTTGTCTCGTGATCCTATCTAGAGATTCTTTTTTTATATTTGACGTACTTTCTTTCCTCGAGTAAATTCCATTTCCTCCCTGAAAATGCGTCAGCCTTGATGTTATCAAATCGATTACTTTCTGAATCCAAGGTTTCATGTCCTTGATTTTGGAGGGATCTATGGTTGCAAGAGGATCGTCCCAAGCATATTTATCAAAGGCGTCGAACTTTTCACTGATAGACGTGATTAAATCGCTTGGAATTTTATAGTCTCTTTTTTCATTCCATTCGAGACAAGTTTCCAAGGTTGTTGCAACATGTATCGTGAAAGCCGGAAGATTTAATTTGTCAACAATTGCTTTTAAATCGTGTCTCATGCTTGAATAATAATTTAGATCGTCAGATATGACTATATTTCCGTTCTTCAATAGTGAAAAAACCTTGTTTAAGCTTTCTTCTCGAACCACTTTTTCCTTTTCAGGATCGAAATGATTACCTGTAATTTGCGTCCTGATTTTATCAATATCCACGATTTTGACTTCACGATCCAGAAAAGCGCCCTCAAATGCCAATCTTAAATTAAGCGCAATGGTGGACTTGCCAGAAGCTGGAAGTCCGCTTAAAATGACGAGGAAATTTGGAAGTTGTGTCATCGTCCTCAATCAACCTGAAATTGTTTTATGAGATTAATCTTTTGTTCTCGAGTGAACGATTTTATTTCCCTTTCCCTGTGCATTGCTGCTTTCCTCACTAAAAAACTTTCGATGTATTTCAAGCTTAAAGATTTCTTACCCTTGCAATATTTTGCTCCTATTCCTTGACCATGTTCGTGAATTCTCCTCCGAAGATCTGAAGTATAGCCCGTGTAAAAAGATTTCGTTCCCTTGTGGTCAGTTACTTCAAGGATGTACACGTAATAGACGCACATTATATGTTTGTGTGTGGCGTTTTAACTAAATAAAATACTGTATTTATATATATATATTTTAGGGTAATCCATAGTTTAGTTTAGTTTTCAACGGTGAGATCACCAAAACCTATAGGGTTTGATTTGTGATTTTTTTTATAGGAAAAATGTGTAATCATTAATACGGATCTTTATATACATTTAGTCATTAAACTTAATCTTTAAATATTGAAAAATTCTGTTCAAATATGAAGGGAACATGATTGCTTTATATCGAGAGAGAATAGGTTTTATCTCCTTTAGAAAAGGAAACGAGCCGATTCTTTATAAGATCTTCCAGAACCGTTTGAGTCCACTTTGTGCTCGTTTTTGCAATGCGTTTTATTTCACCAAGTTTTAAGGAAGAATTCACGAGTAAAGCCATTAATATCCTGCCTTTAACGCTAAGCACCTCCGTTTTCAAAATATCTTCGATCTTTCCTTCTAATTCAAACAGTTTCATTTTCGTGGTTGACCACTCATTGCTAATCTTGGAAATTACTTCTTCGGTAGTACGAAATACTTTCATGTTCAAGGCATCTTTCATTTTCTCGAGAAGCTGAGCCTTGTTTAGAATCTTATCGTCCAAGCTCTTGTTAAACTCTTCGACGCATATCAAGTAATCGGAACTATCGTCGTAATCGCTAAGTACCAAGACTATCGTAATTTCCTTTTTTTCGTTGCAGTACGATATGGAATTCCACCCTAACGCCTTGATGGATATGTACGATTCTATAAAATTATGTGATATCTCTATTTGTTGTACCACGTTATCAGATATGGCGAGATCTTCTGGATATTTCAACCAGACAACCCCTCCCTTAATTTGATCCCACTTGATCAAAAACATTCCTAAAGGAATTTACCTCACCTAATTGTACTTGTCTTTTTAGAATAAAAAACGAACCCTTAAAAATATTAACCTCCTTCCGATAGTTAGATTTGAAAAAACGACGAGGGTGTCGTATTATCGTGAATAAGCGTGTTATGATTAGAGTATACGGGCGCGTTCAAGGTGTGTTTTTTCGACAAAGTACTAGAAAAATAGCTCGAAAGTTAGGGTTAACTGGTCGAGTTAGAAACGAGATCGATGGGTCCGTTTACATCGAAGCCGAGGGTCCAGAAGAAAAACTACTCGAATTAATAGACTTTGCCAAAAAGGGACCAGAAATTGCCCGCGTTGAGAGTATAGATTATCAATTTGCTGAAAAGAAGAACAAATTCCACGGTTTTGAATATGAATATTAAAATTCATTAAAAATCACCAAATTTTTCTTTTAATTGTCTCATGTAATACGGGCGTAATACCTACATATTACTTCCGTTCAAAAGTTTTCAAAACGATAAGTTACTTATGAATTTCTCATTAAAACGTAATAAATACCTTCAAGACTTTCAATTACTCAATCACGATAAAGTTAAATATCAGGTTCCCTTAATCTTGAGGCTTTACGGTGCCTTGAACTTAGTGAACCTCAAAAGCGAAAATAGGTATATTTTATGCAATTTTTTAGACCAAAATAGCGAAAAATTCAATTTACGTGAAGATATTTATATCTCAAACAATGAAAAAAGTTTGAATCAGCTCTTTCTTTTGGCACTTACCAAGGCAAAGGAACACGATTTACTCCAAGCTTTATATGACGAATATTTAACGTCATTAAAAGCAATTAGTCAGAAGAAAGAATTCAAGGAAATCTTATTTTAATTGCCTTCAAATAAAGTCGATGTCGTCGTAGTCCGAATCCTCGCTTTGATCCCTTGAGATGTCTGCTTTTCGCACGTCTTCGTTTAATTTGATGAACGCTTTTTTTAATGCGTCCTTATGCTTGGCACCGGTACAAACCACTCTTCCTGTAGAAAAAATGAGGAATACCGTCTTTGGCTCTTTCATTCGGTAAATTAAACCCGGAAACACTTCAGGTTCGTACATGGAAGATTCCATCACGATCGAAGCAAGATTTAAATCCACATTCGCGTGTAAATCACCAGACGCTACGATGTTTTGAATGGTGATTGCGTATTTAGATATGTCTATATCCGCTTTTTTCATATTTTTTATTACTTGTAAAACGACTTCTTCTGCCTCGGAAGCGTTTCTAAGACCGGTTATTACCATTTTTCCCGTTGAAAATATTAAAATAGTTGCTCGAGGTTGCTCGATTCTCATTACTAATCCTGGAAATTTTTCTGGATTGTACTCAACTTCGGCTTGCTTTCGTGCGATTTGAGTGAGATCTATTTTTTCGTCAATTTCCACAGTAACAGTGGCCACCACGTTCTCGATCTTATAATCAATTTCCTGCTCAAGATCAAGCATTTCTTTATCGAGGGTCATGATATCAACAAAACACCTGTATGCTTATTGCTAGTATAATCGTATAATTCGTTTGAAATTTATATTTAATTATAAATAAAGCGTCATTTATAAAGGCACTTATAAATCGCAAATTAATGATTAGTATCCAGTACTAATCAGAAAATGATATATAATCAAACAAACAAGGAAATAATGGAATTTATACGGGGATTTATAAAATTCAAAAATGAGTTGAAAACTATAGTTCACTTGATACGTGTTCGAGAATGCTTTTAATGAGTTCTAAGAAAGCCTTCTCTACATTTTCGCCTGATTTGGCAGATGTTAGCATGTAATCCATGTTGTTCTTTTGGGCGAATTCCGCCGTTTCTGATTCTCCAATCTTGACACTATTCGTAAGATCTGTCTTATTGCCAACCAATAGGAGAGGTTGTTCCCCCCTCGCTTCTTTAAACGAAGCTAACCATTCGGGAACCTTATCAAAGGTTTCATTTTTAGTCACGTCGAACACGATTAACGCTCCATTTGCGCCTTCCAAGTATAATTGTCGGAGGCTTTTAAACGATTCTTGTCCACCCAAGTCCCAAATTTGGATGGTAACGATGCCGTATCCCTCGATTTCAGCCTCTTTTTTTAAAAGATTGACCCCTAGAGTTGCTTTATAGTTATCCCTGAATTTGTTTTCGATGTACCTGTACAGGAGCGAAGTTTTACCGACATTGGCCTCGCCAAGCAAGCAGACCTTGATTATGTATCTTCTTTCTTCCATGATTGATCAAATCGTTCTTTTTTTTTGATATCTATAATATAAGTTTTCTTATTAATAATTTTTGTATTCAAGACGATGATTATCAATTTATTTTAAAAAGTTATTCGTTTTGAAATACTATCATGAACTCGCAGAACTCTTCTCCTGATTGCAAGCTACAATTGATCTCTTGAGCAAAGCAATGAACATTATCAATAGAACCGCATCCTGCTAATAATTTTTCCACGAGCCCTGCTAATAATCCTGCTTCAAATGAACAAAAATTTCCCTTTGATTTAATGTCCTTATCGACGAGATCCTTGCTAGAAGAATGTCCTTTAAGCCGTAATTGAACGATTTCTTCGGAACTATCTGTTATAGTCACTTCTCCGATGTGATACTCCGAAATGGCTGCCTTTAGCCCTTCTGGAATTTGACCTACATTAGAAACCGGTTCTACTTTTAAAAAAGTTCCCAATTCGTGCCCCAAGTAGTAAAAAATTGCCTCCAACTGGTGTCCAAGCGCTAAAAGCGCCCCTACTTTCATGTCTCCTATTTCTTTACCTTCTAAAAGGCGATTTTTCATGATTGCCAATATCTTGGAAAGTAATTGTCTATCCATTTTTTTTCCCTTTTAATTATTATTCTAAATTATAATTCGATACTTGAAATGAATCCGCTTAATATCGCATCCACTATGTCTTCCTCTTGCACATCCACGCTTATCTTCTTGTCGGCAATTACTAGGGTTGGAACAGATGTCACGGTAAACTTTTTAATCATGTTTATGTTTTCTTTTTTTTCTATGTTGATTTTTTCTATCACGAGTTTCTTGCCGAACATGTTGATGTTGATTTTCTTGAGAAGATTTTCGATTGGCACGCACGGAGCACAATGGTCGCTTGAGAAGAACAATATTTTTGGATATCCTTCAATATCTTCATACATGTTAAATTATGTGTTATCTTTAAATCTTGCATATAATTCGTTAATGATCGCTTGAAACGCTTCGTATACGCCGTTTCCCGTCTTGGCACTCGTCTTGTAATATCCTAAAAAATTGCGTTCTTTCACAATCTTTTTGATTTTCTTGTCGTTAGCGTTTTTATCCTTTACTAAATCGATCTTGTTTCCAAAAAGAACGATTGGAAGTTCACCGCAATATTTCTTGATGTCGTCGTGCCATTGAGCTATGCTTTCGATGCTCTCCTTTCCATGGGCGTTGTTTTCCTGAGAAAAAACAATAATGGCTGCCTTAGATCCCTTATAAAAGGTTGGTCGCATGAAATTAAATTCTTCTTGTCCAGCGATGTCCCAAAAAAACAACTTGATGTTGTTGTTGTCGATCTTTTCGTCGTACTTGCTAAATTGTGCTCCTAAAGTCTTAATGTAATCTTTTTGAAAGCTTCCTTGGGTATATTTTTTTATCAAGCTAGTTTTTCCTACTGCACCGTTACCGATAACGGTTATTTTGAAAACAAATCCTCTTGAATCCTCCATTTCCTCCACTCTCTAAGCGAAATCGTTTCAATTTTACAAGATTCCCTAAATTTGGAATCTTAATTTTATAATTTTTATTTAATTAAGTATTATATATCTTACGATATTTAATCTATACTTATTTCCGATAAATATTAATTTTTTTCAAAAAGATATAAATTTTGGCTTTTTA
>JAFGGO010000152.1 GCA_016930515.1 Promethearchaeota archaeon
GTCGAATTTTTTACTAATATCTAATAAAATCTTATTATAAATTAAACTATAAAATAGTGGCGAAATGTTTTCTGAGGATCAATACTTGAATTTTATTGACTTGATAAACGATTTCGTTTTCGTATTTGATCCTCAAGCAAAAATAATCCAAGTTAATAAAGCTTTTGTTGATGTGCTTGGATATTCAATGGAAGAGTTAATTAACAAATCTGTATCCTTCATACACCCCCCCAATAAAGAGGAAAAAATCACAAAAAAAATTATTAAACGAATTTTAACTGGTAACTTGGATTCTTACGACATTCCATTGCTTGCAAAAAATGGAGATTTAATTCCAGTCTCGACCAATATCATAGAAACAAAGAGTTCCTTGTCAAATATTTTCATTGCAATTTCTCAAAACCTCTCTTATCAAAAAATTGCTGAAGAAGAGCTCGTTCGAGAGAAAATAATCACTGAGATGGCATTAAACGCTCAACGAGATACTTTTTTTGTTTTCGATCCGTTTACAGGGAAGGCAATTAGGTGGAATAAGGCGTTTAAGGATATAAGTGGATACGAAGATCTCGAAATATCTCAATTAAAAGCACCCGATTCGTATTACGACGATAATGATCTAAAGATCTTATCTAAAGCAAAGCAAGTCGTTCTTAAAGGTGGAACTGCTATAAACGAGGTTCATCTCGTAAAAAAGAACGGTGAACGGGTACCGTTTGAATATGTTGCATCGGGAATTTTCGATAATGACAAGCAGCTCAAATATATCGTTGCCATCGGAAGAGATTTAATAGAGAGAAAGAAAAAAGAAAGGCAATTAGAAGAATTACAATCTCGCTTTCGCACTATTGCCGAACAGTCGCTTATTGGGATTTGTATCGTACAGGATAATCGCATAAAATTTTTTAATCAGAAGATGGCTGACGAGCTTGAGTACTCATATGAAGAAATTATGGAATGGAGTCTTGACGATTTAATGGCAAGAGTACATCCACAGGATAAAGATTTCATGAGGGAACAAGCTCTTAAAAAGCAAAGAGGAGATCTTGATGTGACCAACGAATATGAATACCGTTTAGTCACTAAGAGCGGAAAGATGAAATGGGTCAAAAACCTCTCAAAAACCATATATCACGAAGGGCGTCTTGCGGACTTAGTTTTTCAAGTATACATTACAGAAAGAAAAAAAATGGAAGAAGACTTAAGGAAATCAGAACTTCAATATAAAGAAGCATATAAAAGAGCGAATTTTTATAAGGATATTTTTGCACATGATATGAATAACATCTTGCACGGAATACTCACAACGGTCGAGTTTTATTCGGATTTTTTAGATGAACAAGAGAAAATTAAAAAAGGCATGGAACTTTTCGATATGGTTCGTAATACTGCAAAAAGAGGGACTGAATTAATCTCAAACATCCAAAAATTATCTAAAGTAGAAAATTCTGAAATTTTTTTAAAAAAAGTGGAGATCTGTGCGTTTTTACAAGAAGCAATTCAATTTATCAATAATAAAGAACAAGATAAAAAGATTAACATTAAAAACGAATCTAATTGTAACCAATTTTATGTCCAAGCTAATGAACTCTTGTTGGATGTATTCGAAAACGTGCTTTCTAACGCAGTCATATACAACACGAGTGAAATCGTGGAGATTAATATTGAGATTGCAGAAATTCGTGAAAACAATCAAGATTTTTTAGTCATTGAAATATCAGATAACGGGATTGGAATTCCCGACTCGAGAAAGCCCAAGATCTTCGAGGTTGGAAATAAAGACTACAAGGGAGGTCGAGGAATGGGCATTGGTCTGTCTCTAGTAAAAAAAGCGATTGAAAGCTACGGTGGATTTATTTATGTGAAAGATAAAGTTGAAGGAGATTATTCAAAAGGGAGTAGGTTCATTCTAAAAATTCCTAAATCTAATAACTGATTAGAAATTATTTAAAATTGAAAAAAGATAAAAAAAATTGTATAATTTTTATTGTTTCGTAAACATGTTCTTGCCTACTCCGCAAACAGGACAAACCCAATCGTCAGGAAGGTCTTCAAACTTGGTGCCTTCTGCGTCTTCGTCGTATTCATACCCACAAGCGTCGCATACCCAAATTGCCATATTTTTTTCACTTTGTTAGGTGTTCTTATCAGTATATATAGATAGATAATTGAATTTTAAATATTATTAAAACTTTAGAATAATAATTTATAAAGCCTTGGTATTATTATTGACTGGAGGCTATCTTTTTCATCCTAGGAACTTCCTTAAGTTCGCAGCAATGACGACTTCTTCTCCGACTTTATCAAGTTGATTTTTTTTCAAGCATTCGACTATTATATTGGTTGCCTGTTGATGTTTTTCGCTTGTTTCGTAATCAAGATCAAAGTCAACTAGCTTGCGTTCGATTTCAGCGGGAATAATTCCGTTTAGCGAATTGTAATATTTGAGAGCGTCTTCCAAATCTTCTATGAAATTTATGTAAACGGCTTGGATGTATTCAATGTCCTTGTCTGATAAGGCGTTTATACCCAAAATTTCTGGAGGGATGCCAAGAGAATAAAGAGACGCTGTAAAGGAAATAGCTCTTGGAAGAGAAATTTCGCCTAAATTTCTGGAATATCCAAACAATCCAATATGTAATTTCCTTTTCCTCCTGCTTGGTATGAATTTTGCTATTGTATTGATATATGGCGCCAATGAGATGATTTGTTTGGAATATTCCTGTGAATATCTTTCAATGATGTCTAAACACTTTAACTCGTCTACGATTCTAGGCTTGCTCGTTTTTCGTTCCATCAAGAATTTGATACCTGCCATTACGTCTTCGGGGCTATTATCGTACTTGAATGCAGATTGAACGGTGTAGGTATGAGTGAAGGGATATTCTTTTGAGACTCGCCTGACCGTTTGAGGTCGCAAGTTTCCACGGAATGGTGCAGAGCCCACGCCTACGATTGGATACATGTCAACGCTTATTTCTTCAGAAAGAGCGTGTATTTTCTGAAGCGCTATCTTGTTGATCAAAACCGCAGTAACTAAGCCATAGTTCATCGCAGGATCGGAACGAGCAAAAAAAACTCTATGATGTTCAACTTCCTTATCCTTGAGATAATCCTTAATAATCATATCTGCGTTTATCATGTGATCCAAATCCTCTATTAAAGGAATGACATTAATCCTATCTGGAGCAAACTTGCCAATCCATTCCGCAATCGTTATGTCATTCTCTTGAAAAGTCTTTACTTGCTTTCCAACAACAAAATCCTTATAATATCTGTAAACCCTGTCCACGCACTTTGAAGATGTTGTCATCGGTAGAATTACTTCGAATATTGGTGCAATATCGTCACCGTAAAGGAGATTAGCAGCGTCAAACGAACGAGGAATGCTTTCCAATGTCTCAATTAATATCTTAGCTTCTGCTCTTTCAACAGTCGGGTTTGGTACTCTTAAAGTGAGAAAAGTGTCCTTGCCGAGTCGATGCGTTTCAAAAAAACTTTGATATTTAGTAATGAGTTTCTTAACTACATAAGTGTCTATCTCTTTTCCCTCGCAATCCCACATCTGTTCGTCGCATCCTAAATGAGAAAAAGCGTAAAAACATTCCTTTATCTCGTCTTCTCCACCAATCTCAGAACTCTCCGAAAAAAAAGGTGTATTTACATTGTCAGGATGTTGGGTACTCATGCAACGAGGTATTTTCAATTTAGTTCGGAACATGCTCGGTCAAGATTCAATCTTTATAAAATTAATGCTAATCCTGAATAATGATTTATTGTTAAAAAAGATCTCATCAAAAAAATGAATGCTTATCAAGCAATAGGTGCTATTAGATTAGGATTGTGATTAGATGAAAGAAAAATAATATCAGTCCATCAGGTTGTGTAATATAGAAAAGATTAATAATTGGTAATCGTTTTAAACAATTAATAAAAAAACGACCTTATTGTTATCAATCAAAAATACGCAGATTTTTCTGATTCAGTATAAGCAACAAAAAGATAATTGATCTTTCCAATGTAAAATCAGCTCTAATAAGAATTTTCGAGATTTTAAAAAGAAGTGTCCTTAAATTGTCTCCCAAATATTTAAAAATCATTACAATAGTCTCTACAATCTCTATAGCAATTACTTATGTAGGGATTATAATCTTATTATCCTTAAAATCTTTTTTTTGTTTGGCAATGTTTATCCTATTTTGGGTTCTTACGAATGTAGCAGGCGGGGTTATCTGCTCAAAATGCCCTCTCAATGATAAGAGCTGTCCTGGTTTATATCAATTATATTTCATGCCCTATTTATCAAAAATAGTTTATAGAAAAAAAGAATATAGTAAAAAAATAATGAGTGTCAGCGCAATCTTTGTTAGCGTGTTCGGTCTTATTTATTATTCGATAGGATTTATATCCCTTTTTCTTTTTTATTGGAATGATTTAATTTTTATTGTATTTATATTACTTATTTTTTTTA
>JAFGGO010000153.1 GCA_016930515.1 Promethearchaeota archaeon
ACATCCCCATTCTTGGAATAAAGGCCATCAAGCAATTCTCCTGGCTCATTCAATCGGAGATTGAAGCCATTTTATTGATGAAATAATATTTTCTTTTTTTTAGCAAAATACTTTCAATTAGAAAATTAAGATTTATGAAAAATATAAATATGTGTATGTGTATATGCATTCATGTGACTTCTAAAAATATCAGTATTACTAAAGATGTTTACGATAAACTTCTAAAAATAAAAAACGATAATGAAAGCTTTTCAGACTTATTCTTAAGACTTTTAAGAGTTCAAAAGAGCTCGCTTGAAAAAACATTTGGTGCGTGGGATCTTTCAAAAGAAGAAAAAAACATATGGGATAGGTTAACTATTCGGAACGGAAGAAGCTGGAATAAATCAGATATAGAGGAAATTAAATGATCGTTTTAGATACATCTGCTTGCATCGATTATTTAAATGGAAATAAGAAATTGAAAAATTTAATTGAAGAACAAGAAGAAATTCTTTATATCACATCAATTACGGTATACGAAATGAATATTGGATTTGAAAGAACGAAACGCAAAATATCTGTTAAACGATATAAACAATTATATAAACCTTGGATGGAATTTATTAGTCGCATGGAGATTTTTTCTTTGGGTTCCAAGGAAGCCGAAGCAGCAGCAAGGATTTACGATACTTTGGAATCGGTTGGTCAGAGAATTGACGATAACGATGTATTAATTGCGGGAATTATGATTTCGAATGGGATAAATAAAATAATTACTAAAAATTATGAACATTTCAGGCGGATCGAAGGTTTAGAGGTTTTAACTTTTCAATAAATTAGTCGGCTTTTTTAGATTTCTCTTTTTCCACGATTTCTCTAGCAGCTTCTTGCGTTCTAAATTCCTTATCCAGCAGCTCATCACCAAGGGAAACTCCCGTGGCTTTATCTTCAATCAGGGGTTTTTCGACTTCCTTTACTTTTTCCTTGAGTTTTGTTTCTTTTTCATCCACTTAAATCAATACTATCTTCGAGAATATTTAATTTAAGTTTTTTGATACTATGATTATTTTTTCTCCAATAAACTTGTTATTATGACCACATTTTGCTTTATTAGTGTATATGGATGTTATTGCTTTAGGTAGTATGAATTACATTATTGTTGTACATAATAGTTTATATTTTTTTGCAATCTTTAATGTAATAGGATTGGTTTTTGCAATCATTGGTATAGTAATGCATATTAAAGCAAAAGAAGAAGATACATATTGGTTTCAAGTATTAGTTAAGTATATTTCGATTATGGGTATAATTTTAAATATTATTGGTCTTGGTTTAACATGTCTCTATATTGCAACTGCTTTATAATTTTATAAAAAAAAGATTATTGCGTATTTATTCACAATAATATGTATTCTTTTTAGATTTCTACGCATTGATGATTTTCAATTTCGTGGAAATGAAAAGAATATAACATATAATAGTGATTTTAAATATTTAATTCTTTGAAAAAACCGATTAAACCGTTTTTATGATTTATTTGCGGTTTATTAAACTGTATATGCAATAGATTTAAGATAATCCTATAATGAATAAAGCACAGGTCAAAGAATTTCAGCTAAAATCAATATAGTACTAAAAATAATGATAACCGATGTTATAATTAATTTGATCTTGTCCTTATTGCTTTTTTGTACAATAACACGTGCTAGATTCAAGAATTTCTTCTCCACAAGGACACTTTTTTGGGTGATTATATTTTTCACAGATTTTATTAATCGTCTCGCACGAGAAAAGTAAATTGATCTTTTCCGATTCCACTTTTGCTACCTCAGCACTTAATCCTAAAGCCTCGTGTAATAGCACCTCAAGAAGCTGTGAATGCCTTGCGAGCTCCGTTGCGAGCTCTTTTCCTTTTTTTGACAAAAAAACGGGACCATAACACTTATAGGTTACGTAATTGTCTTCTGCTAATCGTTTTACGCAGCTTCCCACCGTGGAATGGGGAAGTTTGAGTTCTCTTGCCATTAATCCCACCTTAAGTGGAGTTCTTCTTCTATTGAGGTGTTTAATAACCTTAGCGTCTAAATCTTGCATTTTAAAACAACTATTTATTATAATTCGAATTTCGCTCCCTGCAATCCAAACACTTGATTTATTACTTGATTCTTTTGGGGATCGTCGGGAGGTCCGTCATACAGAATGCTTTTATTCATAACCAATAACCTCGTGCAATAGGGAACGAGCAAATCGAGATGATGGTTAATGCAAATAATTGTGATATTGAGGTCTTTATTTAATTCTGCGAGAATTTCCATTAAATCTCTTGTCATAACAAAATCTAGGGAGCTTGTTGGCTCGTCTAACAACAATAGTTCTGGTTCAAACGCAATCGCCCGCGCAACCATTACTTTTTGTAATTCTCCGCCAGACAAGTGCCCTATTGGCCTGTTCTTATAGCTACCCATATGCACGTAATGTAATGCTTTTTCAGCCATCTTACGATGTATTGGTTTTAAGGGTTTTAAAAAACCTACTTTACCGTAAAGACCCATTTCTACAACATCGATCACGGAAGCAGGGAAAGTCTTGTTAACGGTCGGATTTTGAGGGACATATCCAATTTTAAATTGATTCTTTTTAAAATTGGTTGATTTATATCTCGTTACGGTTCCACCTACTGGTTTGATGAGCCCTAAAATTACTTTTAACAAAGTTGTTTTCCCTGATCCATTTGGACCAAAAATACCTATATATTCTCCTGGATATATATCTAAATTGACATTATTTAAAGCAACAGTCTTTTGATATTTAACAGAGATATTTTGAAGGTTTACGATTGAATCCATATATCTCGATAATTTTCTATTGATACGATCTATATTAAATTAATAGTTATCGTGATTTATATAGTTTTATGAAGATATAAGATTTATACTTGAATTTGGAAGATTAAAGCAAGCCATCTTGTTTAATCTTGATAAATTCTAGATAAATTTTATGGTGGGGTTTTACAAGCGATATTACGATATATCGCAATTTTTAAATACGATAAAGCCATTATTCTTCTCTATAGTTGGAGAATTACGAATGATCGTAAATGCTTATCTCTTAAAAATTGGTGAAAAATGAAAGCTCAATCAAAAGTGCAAATCTTTGTCGTGATTAGTGCTTTATTATTAATTTCTGGAGCCTATTTTCCTTGTTTTAATTTTACTAGAGACAATATAGGAGAAATTAATCTGTTAAACTCACGCATTCAATCATCGAATACTTCACTAAAAATAGTAGCAACTATGTCAATGATAGCAGATGTAGTTCAAAGTGTTGTAGGTAACGAAACATCCTTAGTAGTACTCGTCTCAGGTCAGGAAGATCCTCACACTTACGAACCAACCCCATCAGAAATAGAGAACTTAGCCCAAGCAGATGTTGTGTTTCGAATGGGTATTTCAGGCGTAGAACCTTGGTGGGATACGATATTAAACACGTTAAACTCGAGTGGAACCTGGAATCCAAGTATAATAATGGCAAAAGAAGTGGACATGCTTAAATACGATCCCTTGTTTTTTGGAGGTGGAATAAATCCCCATATATGGATGGATCCAAACAATATTATGAATTTTACCTACAAGGTAAACGAGACTCTATCTAAGTTAGATCCAAGCGAATCAAATGTTTTTTCTAATAACTGTCAATCTTATATTTACTTATTAGAAAATCTTTTAAATAAAATCGACGATGCTAAAAATATGTTCCAGGATCTGAAAGTAGTTGAATATCATCCAGCATTCTTTTACTTTTTAGAATTATTAAACATAATTAGAGTAGGCTTAATAGAACCAGGTCCTGGAAAAGAACCTTCTGCACGAGATATTGTGAATATCATTGACACCATGGAACTAAAAGGGTGTAAACTCATCATCTACAACCCTCAACATGAATCCGAAAGCGTGTATGAAATTGCAAGGAATACAGGATCGAAACTTGCACTCTTAACGCCGCTTCTGAACATATTAGTAACTTGGAATGGAACTCAACAAGTAATATCTACCTATGCTCAAATGATCGAATATAACATCTGGGCGTTGGCAAATCCCGTTAATCCACCCCCCCTTTTCCAGAATTATTTATGGGTATATCTCACCATCGGAGGGTTAATTGGTTTGGTTTTTATCGTTGTTTTTGTATATCGTTTCCGTACTGAGAACTAGTCTATCATGAAAAAAAATAAAAGTAAAAATGGTGTATATTTACATGGTACTTCTTTATTATTAATTTTACAAGAAAATAAATAAAAAGGACAGATTTAAGCTAAAATGAATTTTACTACAAATAATTTTTTTGAAGCGCTATTTAAGTACGATTTTTTAATGCGCTCATTGTTTACTTGCTTAATCGTAGGAATAGTGTGTGGAATTGTTGGAGTAATCATCATTCTTAAAAAGTTCGTATTTATGGGAGCAGGTATCGCTCACGCATCTTTTGCTGGTGGTGCTCTCGGAATTCTTCTGAACATCAACCCATTTTTCTCAATATTTCTTTTTGGGGGAGGTTCTGCTTTGAGCATAGGTTTTATTAACGAAAAAGGCTATATGGAAGATAATAATGTTGCCGTTGGAGTGATCTTTTCACTAACTATGGCATTAGGCGTGTTATTTGTAACATTAAATCCTACATATAATGTAGCAGTAAACGCTCTTTTATTTGGAAACGTATTAACCGTAACAACTGAAGATTTTGTAATGTTGCTTTTATTTGCAATTTTAATCATAGTTATTATTTATTTTACGAAAAAAGAAATGTTTTTTACTACATTTGACGAAGAAATGGCAAAATCTACGGGAATTCCCGTAAGATTTTTAAATTACTTGTTTTTATTACTTATCTCTCTGGCCATTGTTGTATCAATTAAAGCAATTGGTGCATTGTTGGTATTTGCCATGATCGTTACTCCTGCGGCTGCGGCTTACCAGTGGAGTTATAAATTCAATACAATTATATATCTCTCAGTCGTCTTTGGAATGATTTCTTCGTTTTTAGGATTGTATTTTTCTTATGCCTTGGACTTGCCTTCTGGTTCCTGTATAACGATAACGGTTAGCGTTATTTTTGTCGTCTCAATATTATTTTCTCCCAAACGTCGAGCGGGAAAATCAATTGGTTTTCAGCACATCGAATCATGCGAAGTATGCGCTAAAGCTGACATTAATACGGAATGCCATTATTGTTCTGAACAGGATCGCAAGCATTTTTAATGATTTGAATTTATTTAAAAGATTTTATTGATAATTAAAATAAAACTATAAGAGAAGATTCGAATCTAAAAAAGCAGATAATTCTTTATCCAGCAGCTCATCACCAAGGGTAACTCCCGTGGCTTTATCTTCAATCAGGGGTTTTTCGACTTCCTTTACTTTTTAGTAAAGTTTTATTTCTTTTTTATTCCACTTAAATCAATAATTTCTTCGAGAATAGTGAATTTAAGTTTTTTGATTCCATGATTATTTTTTCCCTCCTATAAGCTTCTTATTAAGCTAATATTCTAAAAAATTGAAATTAGTTTGCTTAACAGCATTGTAGTTATGAATAAAACGCCGTCTCAAAAAAAAGAAATATATAACGCATTATTCCAGATATTGTTAAAAATTGCTGCTGAAATGAAAATCTGGATAACCCATATTGCAAAAGTTACCCAGAGATCTTTATATATCATATTAAAAGTATATTAATTACAATCGATATAAACCAAAATTGAATATGAAATAAAGCGTATAAAAATGGATAACCTGTCTAAAATAAACAATGGTTTTTATAGGAGTAAGTTAATGGAATTAGAAGAAGTTAGAGCCAAAACAAAGAGAATCCCCGTTGCTGATAATCGCGAGGAGGATTATAGCGAAGAATTCATTCAAAAAAGGATACAATTTATATTAGACGAAACTGGAGCAGAAATAACACATATCCCGCAATTGTCCTTCAAACCAAGAAAGATGATTGGTAACATTGAAAATGTAATTGGTTGCGCTCAAATACCGATAGGAATCGTAGGACCGTTGAAGGTTAACGGCGAGCAAGCCAACGGAGAGTTTTTCGTTCCAATTGCGACTACAGAAGGTGCTCTTTTAACAGGCCTTCAAAACGGCGTAAAACTCCTCACTTTAGCGGGAGGTGTGAACACAAAAGTCCTTCGAGATGTAATGCATGTTTCTCCCATCTTTTTCATCTATGGCTTAAAAGAGGCCACTGCTTTTATTAATTGGCTCGAAAAAAACATAAATGTCCTTAAATTAGAAGTTAAAAAAGTGACAAGGTACGGTGAATTGCTATCGATTGAACCAAAGATCACTGGAGAAGGCGTCATAACAACAATGTTTTTTTCTACAGGTGACGCAAGCGGAATGAACATGACTTCTTTAGCGACATTTACGATATGTAAATACATAGATGAAGTATGGAAAATTGGATTTTACATTAGATCGAACTTTTCCTCGGAAAAAAAGCAATCTGAGTTTAACTTTTTCTCGGGTTATGGAAAAGAAGTATTTGCCGAAGCAACATTGCCAAAAGAATTATTGGAGCTTAAAAACCTTAGAGTAACATGGGAACAGATTAGCAAATATTGTGCTATTTCATATCATTCTTCATTCAGAGCAGGAATGCACGGAACGAATTGTCATGTTGGCAACATTATTGCAGGAATTTTTGCAGCAACAGGGCAAGACCTTGCTCATATAACTCATAGCAATACAGCATTAACATATTATCGATTACAAGACAACGGCGACCTTTACGTCTCCGTTTACATCCCAAACTTGGTGATTGGAACTGTTGGAGGGGGTACGGGCTTACCAACTCAGAGAGAATGCCTGGAGATAATGGGTTGTAAAGGGAATGGAAAGGCGCTAAAGCTTGCCGAGATAATCGCCGCAGCATCTCTTGCTGCAGAGATGTCAATTTTAATTGGTCTTACAAACTTTTCTCATGTGCAAGTTCACGAAAAGCTGGGAAGGAACAAACCAGAAGAGTAAAAAAAATAATTTTTTCTATTCCAATACTTATTTTTTA
>JAFGGO010000154.1 GCA_016930515.1 Promethearchaeota archaeon
CATGCACAGAATCGCAATCGTAAATGGAGCCAGAACACCAATAGGACGTTTCGGAAAAACATTAAGAGATATTCCTGCGGTAGATCTTGGATCTATAGCGATAAAAGCGGCAATTAGGCGCTCATGCATAGATCCAAGAAGTATTGATAATGTTATTTTTGGTGCAATTCATCAAGAGGGAATGGGAAACAATCCCACTCGAATAGCTTCTTTAAAATCGGGAATACCTTATACTTCTGGCGCATTAACCGTAAATAATGTATGCTCTTCAGGAATGAAGGCGATTGAAATTGCAGCACATAGAATCATGCTTGGAATGGACGAAATTGTAATTGCAGGTGGAATGGAAAGCAATAGTCAATGTCCATACATGGTTTTGAACGCCCGATGGGGTCTCAGATTGGGAAATCAGCAAATGGTGGATGCCCTCTATTACGATGGTTTCAAGGATATATATGGAATGTATGGGAAGTACCAACATGTGGGCGAAACAGCAGAAAATATTTTAGAAAATATAGATATATTGCGCCAAGAATATAATTTACCTTCATTTTCGTTAAATTTTGAAGAAATCAACGAATTCGCATTTAAAAGTCATCAAAAATACTTTAAAGCCAAATCTGAAGGTTTTTTTAAGGAAATTACTCCCGTTAAATACGATTTAAAAGGAAAAACAATCACTCTTTTTGATGACGAAAGTCCTCGGAAAGATCTAACAATCGAAAATTTAAACCATATGAATCCCCTTTTCAGAAAAAACGGAAAGGTTACTGCGGGAAATGTAACCAACTTAAACGATGGTGCCTGTGCCTTAGTATTAATGTCTGAACACAAATGCCAAGAATTAGGGTTAAATCCTTTAGGTTATTGGATAAACAGTTCGGAAGGAAATGTGAATCCAAAATTTATGGGAATTGGGCCCATCATTGCTATTAGAAATTTACTGAACAAGGAAGGATTACATAGAGACCAAATTGATTTATACGAAATAAACGAGGCACAGGCGCAACAGGTTCTATTTTGTGTGAAAGCATTAGAATTAGATCTTAAGAAGGTAAATGTTAATGGGGGATCTATTGCCATGGGTCATCCCCCTGGAATGACGGGTGCCAGACTTATTTTGACTGCTTTATATGAATTGCGCAGGAAAGAGAGAAACCTAGCTATTTGTTCCCAATGTGCTGGTGGAGGAACGGGAATGGCTACTTTAATTAAAAAAGCAAGTTCAAGTTAGATATAGGCAAATCTTTAGCTCTATATTTTTAAATTTAAATTTCGTACTGTTGTAATACTTTTCATCTACTTTTGATAATATTAAAAAACCGAAATTATATTATATTTTTAGACAACAGATAAGGTGTTGAATATTATGGAAAATATTTTGAATACTCTAGATCTATCTAAAGAAGCAATTAATCTTTATCTTAATATCTCGGGCAAAATTCCATTAAGCAGAGAAGATATTATTGAAAATAATCCAGATATCACGCGAGAAAACATTATAAAGATTATCAATCAATTACTTGAAGCTAAATTATTAACTAATGTCGTACCTAACAACAGGGATACAGTTCCAAGATATTTACCCCTTCCACCGTTTGCTGCCATTTATAAGATGTATGGTAATGTTGAAAAAGAAGACACTAAAACATATAAGGAAGTAGGCACAAAAATAGAATCTATTGTATCTGAGATTCTTGAAGAATCAAGTAAAGCCGTCGGATTAGACTCTATTATTAATGAACTAACTAGTTTGAGAGATAATTTTGATACTGAATCTTCTGAAATCAGAAATGAGGTTCAGGAAGTAATGAACGAAATGCAAACAAGGGATGATTCTTCATTGTTTTACTTAAATTTTGAAGATGCTTTAAAGGAAATCATACATTCAAAATTTGCTAATATATTGGAAATAATACTACAGATTGAAAGTGTTGAAGAAAAATTTAAACCTGAGTTTTTAGATCAGAAGCAATGGAATCAAATAAAATCTTATTTCAAGAACCTTTTAGCCCAAAATATACATAAAAAAACACTTGAATTGGATACTAAAATTTCTGAAAAATTTACAGAATTAAAAAATTACTTTGCCTCAAAGCTTGCAATTAGCATGGAAGAGCAATTTGGACAAAATGTTGTTAATTTAGGAATTCTAAGGATTGTAATTGATGAAATTAATCAACTATTGGAAAAATTAAAAAATAAAAAAGATTCCGAAATAAAATCTTCTAAAGTAAAAGAACTAACAAGAAAAAAAATATTTTTAGAATTAAATATTTTTAACAAGCAATTTATTCAAAGTATCAAGCAAGTTGAAGCATTTCTTCCCGAAATTATAGAGAATTATTTTAGAATAGACGAAATCTGGCAGATATCTAATACTGGCAGTATAAGAGAAGAAATATCAAAGATAGCTAATAATTCTCTTGAAAATGCGATCATTATAATCCCTAAAATATCTGAATTTCTGGATTTAAATATCTTGCGAGAGCGTAAAAATAAAAATCTTCTAAAGATAATATCTTCTGATTCTCACGATAGCGAAATCGTAAAAGAACTCAAAACATATCCGAGTATTGAATTTTTGCAAATTGAAAAAAACAAAACGATACTAATAAAGGGAAAGGGAATTTTGATCATTGGTTTCTCAAAATTAGAAGAAAACGAATTCAAAAAGTCAATAAGGGCATTTGGTATTATTTCCGATGATTTTATAGAACTTTTAAATCCAATTGCCAAAATTTTAGAAGAACAAGGAAAACCCTCTATAAATGTTCAAATTAACAAAAATTTTGATCGAATGATAGAAAATATCCACAATTTTAAAGGTAAAAAACTTGGGAAATTACTGCAAACCAATTTAGATATTTTATCAAAAATTAAAGGAATTTCCTTAAAATTATTAGAATTAAAGCTCCTTATAAGCAAGTTGAAAATAATAAATGTCCCATTAGATGAAGAATTCAAAAATAATCTCCTTGAAAAGATTCAGATTTGGAACAATGAATTCACTGGCTTGCCTTTATCCTCTATGTCAAACAAAATTCAAGCCGAATCAGATAAAAATGTAATTGTTGAAGATTTAACTAAAGTTGATGCAATACCATTTTTTAAAGAAAAAGAAGAAGAATTTGGAAAGCTAGATATTGAAAAAGTCGTACCATTATTCGACATTTTACTCGAAGAAGTTAGTAATAGCAAAGCAATCGATCTAAGCAATCAAATACAAAACGCGATAAATACACTCATCCAAATTCATGGATTTTCAATTATTACAACTTGGAAAGACGAGTTGAGAGCTCCGGAAAATGCTGATAAAATCTTAGAACCCCCATTCCAAGAAAAATTAAAAGAAGATTTGAATCGTTGGAAAGAAGAAATTCTCAAACAAAAATCTGTTTCTATTCCAATATCCAAGGAAAAAAATTTAATTCCTAAAGAAAAACAAGCACAGGAAATAGATTTAGGTGATTATGTAAGCCCAGGTTTGATGCAATCTCAGAGCGAAGACGCTCAAGAACAAGATGCAAATATAGGTCTATCGGAGGAGAACCCCCAAAAGTCTAACAACGAATTATTAAAGGAATATTTTGAACAACTTACAAGCCAAGTTGATACCCTTTCTGGAATAGAAATAAGTAACATATTACAAGATCTGGGAGACTCTCTCGTGGAAGAGTACGGATACATGGCAACGAAAGAAATAAGACTTCTTATTTCTAAAGTCAAGATATTTAGGGGACCAATTGAAGAAGACATCAAGAAGATATTCTTGGATGAAATAACCAAATTAAAGCAAAAATATGTGGAAAATGATAATGACGATTTGGTAGGCGATTATCAACCAAGTTTTACCATGATGGATACTGAACTAGAACCAATAATCACACCTGAAAGGGAAGAAGGAGGATCTGAACTATCTGCGCTCTTCTCCAAAGTTTTAGAGGATGTTCAGAATGTGGATGCAAGCCAATTAACTGATACTCTTCAGGAAATTGCAGATATCATAATGCTAACTAAAGGCTCTTTATCGGCTCGCTCCATTCGCCCATGGATAAGCAAGTTAAGGGCAATTCGAGAACGCCTAGATGAGGAAACAAAAGCGCAATTCATTGAAGAATTCTCACAAATGAAGGAAAAATTTTGTGAATAAAACTCTTCTTTATCTTCCATAATTAGCAAAATTTTCAAATATTTTGGAGTTGATATCCTCGAAACACATAAATACACATAGAAGTTCGTGAAACGCTGATTTCACGAAGATTTCTCGTATTTAAAATCATTAGTTAGACGATTAAAAAGTAAACTTTTATTAATAGTTCTAACATAATCGAATATTAAGGACAATATATATTCTATATTGTCTTTCAACAACAACAGATTTAAGTGTATATATTTTGGCAAAAAATAAAAAGATTTTAGGAATTTTAGCTATTGCACTCCTATTTATTACTGCTTTTTCAAGCTGTATTATTCTTGGACGCGCAATAGATTATTTTCCTATGGACGACGATTCTTGGACTGAACGAACGTTAGAAGAAGGAGATTTTAACGAAACTCTTATTGACGAAATGTATGAATATATTCTTGATGAAAGTCATTATATTGAAAGTATTTTGATCTCCCGCGACGGTTATATAGTACACGATCAATATTTGGAATATTCTAAACCAAGAGATGAGAGATCGTATGGCTCCTTCTCTCCGACTGTCGATCTGGCCGGTATGGATTGGACACAGAAGATAGGAGGAATGCACGCCATGTGGAGCGTGACAAAATCGGTAACTTCCCTGCTCACGGGAATTGCTATCGCAAATGGAAGTTTAGATAATGTATCCGTAAAATTCTTTGATATATTCCCGGACAGGTGGGACGCTTCTTTCCAAAACGCAACAGAATTGCAAAACATAACCGTTGAACACTTATTAACGATGACTTCTGGTATTATGTGGGATGAGGCAACCGATGGATTCGTAGAATGGTCAAAAGAATATAACGGATTTAACCATAGCATTAGTTATATTCTTAACAAATCTCTCGAATTCGATCCAGGTACAACATTTGAGTATTCGACAGGAAGTACGGAGCTTCTCGCATGTGTATTGCAAAATGTAACAAACATGTTGCTCTCCGATTTTGCGTGGGAATATCTTTTTGAACCAATCGGAATAGATCATGGCGATCTAATGTGGCTAGAAGATCCATGGGAATGGGGTTCAGGATCTTTAACGAACATTTCTCACGGAGGATACGGTATCTATATGACTCCACGTGCGATGGCTCGAATTGGAGAATTAGTCTTAAATAACGGATCCTGGGATGGTGTTCAAGTTGTTCCTAAAGATTGGATTATTAATTCGTCCTTGGAGCATTCTACTCCAATAGGTATCGGAGAAAATGCAATGTATGGGTATCTATGGTGGATCCGCCCAAGTAGCTCATCCGATCACGGAGTTCGATATTTCTCGGCCGTAGGAGCATTTGGGCAAAAGATTACCATCGTCCCTGATTACGATATGGTAATTGCGATTACATCAGACACGATTTTAGAACCGGGAACAGAAGCCGCAAGCCCGACCTGCATTGATTACATGATAGACAATTTTATCATTCCCGCAGTTATTACGGGATGGACACCACCACCAGAAACACCAACAACTCCACCAGCAGGAATACCCGGTTTCGATTTGTATATTTCCATTGCAGTAATAGGTTTAATTTCAATCGTATTAATCGTAAGAATTAAATCTAAATCTAATTAATATTTAAAATTTTTTTTATTTTTTTAGCGTTGTACCAATAAATCAAATAACTCATTAAGAGGTTGGAATTATGTTAATTGGAGCAGCATTACAGGAATTAAAAACATTGAAGAGTAAATTAGCAAGATTATATATTCTGCGACGAGACACTTTCAATGTGCTTGAAAACAAGATAATTGAAGTCGAGTTTGAGAAGGTTACTGAAGATATTAGAAATTTACTAGAGGAAATAAAAAAACTGAAAGGAAATATCGCAAAAACTAACGCAAAAACCATCATAGAGCTTGATGGAATACAAATCACTATGCAAGAGTTAATCATAACCATTGGTGATTTGAAATCCGAATTGTATCAGCTTGAATATTTAAAGCCAAGAGGCGCGGTATATCTAGGTGGTCAAGCCGTGGAATATATTCCTCAAAAGCGACAAGACGAAATGGCAACTATTATTGCAAATCTAGAGGAAAAAAAGGCTGAATTGGACAAGATATTACAATCAAAAAACTGGCAAATTGAACTCGTCGATTAAAAATTACTTTTAAAGAAAAACAATCTGGAAATCTCGAGATGACGAGAAAAATCCTTCCGGATAAATCGATTTTCAATCGATCTCGGTTCGAATCCGAATTTGTAATGTGATGTCTTAACGATCAAGACTTATTGATTAAAGATTACAGATTAATGTTTACAGCTTATCAATTATCTCGAACATTTCGAGATTAAAGACAGGATCTTTGGAGAATTACTCCGCAGGTTTAGATTCTTGAAAGTAATTTTATATAATTTAACAATTAAATTTTTGTTATGAAAAGAAGTTAGACTAAAAATTATTAATTCTTTAAGCTGCGATCCAACATTGTGCTCTTCCTTTCTTTCCCTTGCGCAAAACTTTTTTAGCACTTTCCAAGTCAGACATGATTTTCCATATTTGTGCGTTCGAAACCTTGAAGTATCTTCGAAGTTCGGGAGTGGACATTTCTATTTCGCTTAACACATTAACGATTAACCTTTCGATTTCGTCAAGCTCGTTTGTGTTAATGTTTTCTCCATCTTTACTCTCCTCGTCGTCATTAGGAGTCTCCATTTCGTTCATGTATCTATTAGCGATCTTGTTTAATTGTTGAATGTTATTTTCGATCCCTTGTGGTTTCATAAAAAGGCAACACAATTCTAAATCTCTAGGAAAAGCAACGATATAGAAATTATCGTAAAGAATAGCTCTTGGTTTTTTACCAGCGTTTCCTCCCCTAAACGCCAAATAAAAACTCATTGCAAATTCGTCCAAGTTCACTATATTCGTTCCTTGTCCGTTTTCTTTCTTCCACTTCAAAAAAGGACCATCAATCATGTCAAAACCAATCAAAGCAGCGCCAAATAATTCGTTTTCGTTAAAATTCAATTTATTACTACCTCTTTTCTGGAAAGTACTTTATTTAACTCGTTCTTAATGATCTTAATTAATCTTAACTTATGAGAAGGATCAATAGCAATCATTCCATAGGTTTGCACTTCGAGAATTTCTTCGATTTTATTCACTTCTAAGCGATCCTTTCTTTGTTCGTATAGATCTTGCTTGTTTGCAATTGCAATGATTGGGCATTCATCGTCTAATATTTTATCTGCCACATCGATTAATACTCGCGACGACATAACATTTCTCAATGTCGAATCGGTGACTACCAAGACGATATCCGAACCTAATAAATAACTACTAAGAAAGGAGTTCATGTATATATTTTGCCCACCAAAATCCCAAATCTTAATCCGATAGTTTTCAAACTCCACTGTTTTCAAGTCAAAACCCTGGGTTGGCAAGTAAATTCGATCAATTAATTTTTGCGAGAGCAATTTTAACAAGCTCGTTTTTCCAACAGCTGGGTATCCTATGATCGATATTTTAGCAAGGTTATTTATTCTCGAGCCAATCATTTTACTCTTTAAAAAACACTATAAGTATAATTTGATGACACTAGAATAATAACTCTGATGATATGCAGATATTACAGTTTTATAACCAATACTCATGAATCGTCTATTTGATAATCTTATAAGGTGATTATTTTTTCTTCTGCTTAAATATAAATATCTGAAAGATTCCAATTATCAGAGTCATGATCATAAAATATATGAAAAGTCCTATTGCTTGAGCGAGAACCTGATTGAAATACGCGTCAGGATCAGAAACCACCAAGTTTACAAGCCGAATATTAATAATTTGTACCAACATTTTCATTAAAATGAAAAAAACTGCGATGGTGTCTGCTCGGATGATTTTTATATGATCGTGAAAATACTCTACTCTATCAAAGATTGATCCGATTATGTAAATGAATAATAACAAATCGATTACGAACGCAAATATATCGTAAACAGGGTTGTTAATATATTTAAATTCGGCCCAAATGTTTAATATTATATATGAAACATATAATACGACAAATATATAAAATAAGGGGATGTATGCAGCTAATTTCTGTAATATAATGAGAGTTACAAGCACGATTATTAAAAGAATCAAGAGTACCCATACAACTATTTCAAAAATCCATTGTATCATCACGATAAAACCGGGATGAGCGGGAGGAGAAATTCTCAAAAGCAACCTTATGGAAATGTAAATAAGAACAATCGTTAAAATCAAAAAAGCAAAGAATTCGATAGTTCTCAAAACTTTAGGATTTTTGCTCTTATAAAAAGCGCGATCAACTTTTGTAGAAGTATCCATACAAAATTTAAAGGCAAAAAAGGCGGTTATTACTTGATTTGCAAAAAAGCAGAACAAGTAAAGATAATCTACATACATTCCTAGAAAATATGTGAGGGGAAACACGAGGATGATGGCAATAATTATCGCCACGATACCTATTTTCTCGATCGGAGCAAAAATGGAAAATATTAAGATGATAAGCGTGAACGCAGCTAAAAAACCGGTAAAAAGTGCGATATAATTTCCTATGTTCAATTGTGGATTTGAATAGGTGATAAAATACAAGACCCATGAAACGAGAAAGGCGACGAATATAATTACTAATAATGGTTTTTTAAAAAGACCCTTGTAACCGTTTACGACTCTCATATCATATTCATTTTTTATTTTTTATTGGTAAGTGATTTATACTTATTTAAATTTATGAACGAACTTTTCTAATGGAGGGTAATATTCGTTCTCAAACATGGAAATATCATTGTGTCCAGCCCCTTCAATATAAATTAATTCCTTATAAATAGAGTCTGGTAGTGAATTATATATAATTTTTGCTTGCTCTGGGGGAACTATCCAATCGGATGTACCATGAATAATAAGTGTAGGTTTAGAAAATTTCTTGATTCGAGTATCGTTCGAATATGAAGCAATGGATTCTTCGGTTAAACTTGGATCCTTAATGGCAAAAAGACCTGTCATCATTTTATATAAACTTCCAAAACCACTTTCAAAAATTATACCTTTCAATCGTTTTGGATTTCGGCTTCCTATTTCAGAGGCACAAGTGCTTCCTAAAGACCTTCCTTTGACAAATAGAGAATCTCTCATTTGATTGTCGTCCATCCATTCTTCGAATTGTAAATAGATGGGGTAAGCGTCTTCGATAAGACTACCATAAGTTGGATCTCCGTTACTAAATCCATAACCCCGAAAGTCTGCTACAGCAAGATTTACATTACAATCGAAATATTTAGAGGCTAAATATTGATAATCTGAGGCGATTTCTCCATTACCGTGAAATAAAAGAATAGTTGGGAGGTCCTGATTTTTAATAAAACAGAATCCTCCAATATTAATACCATCTTTAAGCAAAAATTCGAGAACCTTAACATTAGAACTGGTCTCACGTGGTTTTGTTATTTTTCTGGGATAAAAAATTGCACTAGAAATACGTTTATCGTCAATATTCATGGTTGATATATTATTAAGTTCTATTTTCTCAATAAAAAGGATGATTTTAAAAAATTAATAAATACCCATCATATAAAAAAATATAAGGTTTTTAATTCTAAAAAATAGGAATTACGAGGTTTTTAACAAAATATATATAATTCAATCAAGAAAACAAGAACTTTTAAATTTATAAGATAATACTATGTTATAATATGATATGAATGCCAAAAGTGAAATTTTAAATGACCAAAGAACAAATTAAATATTCAGAAAGGGAATATCCACACACACATCTTATTTTAATTCTCACACCGTTAATCTTTTCAATAATATGGTTATTAGATGGTTTTATATTAGAATGGTCGACTTGGTTAAACCATTATATTCCAACCTTGGTAAGAATTATTTTATTCATGATAACTCTTGGAGTAGCACTTACAACAATATATATCTCCCATAAAAAATTATTTACTCACGATAACCCATCAAACGAATTAATCACCAATGGTATTCTCAAATACTCGAGGAATCCATTATATTTTGGAATATTAATCTTATATATTTCATTAATTCTTCTTTCTATCTCATTAATCTCAATAGTACTTTTTATTCTAATCTTCTTAATTTACAATAAAATGGTAAATTTTGAAGAAAAAATTCTTGAAGAGATGTTTGGAGAGGAATATTATAAATATAAATCTGACACATCGAAATGGATACCAATTCCACTCAAATGAATACTAAACAAAATTAAAATATTTTTTAATAATAATTAGCGACAAATATCATAGAGTTCTTCATAAATTTTGCGTAGTCTATAAAGCGTTCCTTGATCGCTTTGTATTATAGCTTGTTGAATATAGGCTGGTAATCCCGTAGGATCGTTCATCCATTGAAGAAAATCTCTAACTTCAGATTCAACTACAGAATCAACACGAGTCACTAAGGAAGTATAGCTGCCAGAACTCATTGAATTGGAATTTGAAGAATAACTCAAACTTTGAGAATTACTAGTGGCTTGAATCCCTATTTCTGGCTCTAAAATAGGACCAAAAGATTTATCTTGAATTTTTGCTGCCGCTCGAGCAACAAATGGATATGCGTAATGATACCAGCCTTTAGCTTTAGGTTTCACATGTGCAAGCACATAAACGGATTTATCAGGGGTTGTAGCACCAATAAGGTGCCCTTTTGAGCCTTTCTTGTTATCTGTTGCAATAAATCGCTCGGGAGCACATTGAAGGATTGAATATCTATTACCACCAACTTCAACGAACATTCCCCTGCCACTCTGCCAAGTAGCAATCACTTTTTTCATATCACGGGCAACATCAAACTTTTTCGTATTAAATAGACATTTTCCGTTCGGTTTTACGATTATAACTTCGTCAGCATCAGCATAACCTTTTTGGAGCTTACTTACAACCGATTTATAATTTGTCATTTTAAAAACCCATTTTTCTGTGATAAAAAAAACATTGATTCAGATACTTATTTTAATATCATGAAGATTTATATACATATCCCTTTTGTCAAAAGAAAAAAATTACAATTTGCTTTATTAAGAATTAATTATTTGGTTGAGATTTGCGAAATTTTTCAGTATCGAAAATGACTTTCTTATTTTCATCGACCAATCTTCGAATTGGTGGTTTTTTGCTCTCATCAATTACTTTTTGTGCTTGTCTTCTTGCCTCTTCGAGGATTTTCAAATCGATGTATGTTTGAGTACGCTTGTATTTTTTTGCTGGTTTTCCTATGTAAATCCAGTCTGGTTCTAGAACTTGTCCCACATGAGTCATGGCCCAGACGCCAAGCGTGGAACTATGACCAATGATCGTACCGGGTGCAATAACCGAATTTCCTCCTAAGACGACGTGATCTCCAATAACCACTCTCTTAATCAATAAATAATCCTCGTTATTAATCCTAATAATCATGCTCGAAAGAACCGCAGCACCTTGCCCTATCATTATATTTCTCCCGTATTCGATGAACTCTGTATCGCTCCATCCATCGAACATCGTTGATTTGAAGTCTGCGGTCATTGTCCTCATGCTACATATTTTGAAGGCAAAATTAGTAATCCAGGGAAAGCAAAAATTATTCCATACCCAAAACACGTGTTTTTTTACCGCTGTTCTCAAACAAAAATACTTGTAATCCTTGTCTTTACCTGTTACTTTAAACAATCCTTCTTTAGGAAGATGAATCAATTCCAAAATTATAAGTATTAATTTTCCAAAGGTGAGACTAACAAGCACATATACTCCCCACCACGCAAATACATCCAAAAAAATAAATAATATACGTAAATTATATACATCTTGGTCTAACGCAAAATCAAAAAACGTTAGAGCCATTACTGTTGGTAAAATGAGGGAAACAACATTAAGAATAATATAAATCAGGCTAGCAGAAAAAGGCCATTTAAAAGCGCTCGTAGTAATGGGAATTGTAGTTAAATCAATTCCTTTTTTATCATCTTCTTCATCAACTTTTGGTTTATCTTCATTCACCATCGAGATTATCTCCTAGAATTGATTTTAACTCTTCATTTTTAAGTTTCTTTATAGGAAATCCTCCATATATTCCTTCAGTTCCTAATTTATCGAATTTTATGGATGTGCTCATCGGTAACCATGTTACATCGTTTGCTACCTCCAATCCAGGCATACCACCTATCATAGCATTATAAACACAATTATCGCCAGATTCTGCACCCCAAAATGTGAGATTTTCGCTACCATAGACTCCATCGACCAGGTGATTCGAGATGTGAGAAAATGTTCCCGCATAACAATTCTTCCCATAATTTATATGGGCATGTAGATAACACTCCTCAATGACCGTCCCTTTTCCGATTTTATTTGATCCTATGAATTTAAGCTCCCAATTAATTAACCACGGAAATGGTGATCGAATGAATGCAAAAATGGGATATTTCATCAAAAATGACCCAAAATGATAATAATCCAAGGCAGTAGTTGTATCGTCAAGGTTTCGATCAAAAATTCCTTGGGTAGGCCCTCTTTTATCGGCAAATCTAAAAAATATTCGGGTAAACAAGGCAAGAAAAAATAAATGTACGATGTAAAAAATTGAAAAAATTAGAGGTGTAATGAGCATCTGAATTATTATTGAAATATCCAGAAGATTATCGATTATAAAAGGAATAGACAAGACATTTGGTTCAAAAAAGGAATAAAAATAAAAAATAAATAAAAAACCCGGTATAATAAAGGAACCACCAATAATTAAAAACCCAGAAGTAATATACAAGTGAAATGGAATTCTTAATTCTTTAGTGTGAGTTTTTAAGGATTCAGGATCTAAATCCAATTCTCTTTTCTTTGCAAAAATTGATCTTTCTATAGAATTTCTATTATTTATTATCGAATTGTCGAATTTTTTCTTGGTGGGTTGTCCAGAATAAGTTGAATTTGCAGATATCTTTTGATTAAGTTGAGTCATTGAAATGGCATCAATAATGGAATTTTCTCCTATTTCGGTTCCTGGTAAAATAATGGAATGTGCACCAATAATGACATTATCTTCAATTTTAATTTTTTTTATTATTATTTTATCCTTAATTATTAGATTTGACATTAGAATGCTTCCTTGTCCAAGTCGAACATTTTTTCCGCATTGAATGAACTCACAATCGTACCACCCCTCGCTTAATAATGCAGAAAAAGGAACTTTCAAACCTAATAATTTTGCTACTAAAGTTTCTATAAAAGGTAGGGATAATTGACGCGATAACCAAGCTGGCCATTTTCTAACTAGAGCTCGAAGACTCCAATAACAATAATCTTTATCTTTTTTATTTCTTTCAAATACACCCTCTTTTGGCTTATGTATTAGATTTATAAATCTGAGAATGATTTTAACAACGAATGCTGAAGCCATTATTAATAATAAATAGGCAAAAAAAAAAATTACTGGAAATAACGCAAAATATAGAATATCCTTTATAACAAATGAAGACCAATAATACCAAATGAGCAAAATTGATGGTTGAGCACTAATAACTATAATAAAGAAGTACCATAAAAGATATCTCTTTTTTGCGAGAGTATTAGTTGTTCGTGCTCCCTCTCGAACTGAAGATGGAATTGAAATAATAAATTCACTGTTCTTTATAGTAATTTTTAATTAATAGATCATAAGAGGATTCAATTAATTAAATGTTTTTTTTAAGTTAACGCTGATTTTATTCGGAGTCTTTAAAATCTTCGATTATTTCAATTTGTTTATCAGCACTAAAAACGATTGCCGTGATTCTTGCGGGTTCGTCTTCGTTTTCGAATTCTTGGTTTGGGTCGAACATTAAGAAATAGAATTTTTGTTCTTCGGATTCGTATCCTATTTCCATTTCGCCACAATCATCAGGCAGATCTTTTTTTAATTCTTCATTGGCATTTTTTAAGAGGATACTGTAAATTTTATCTTCTATTTCTCTCTGATTCTTCCTTATGTCCTTGATTGCATTAAAATCAAAATCACCGAATGATGCACCGACTTTTTCGTTTAATTCTTGCCAGGTGTTAAAGAGCTTTTTAAGTTCAGCAGGATTAGTCATACTATACCTTAATTTTTCCCGTTAATTTAAATTTGTTATTTTCATGTTTTTTAGATGAATTATCTATTATGAAAAATTATTTTAAAAATTTAATTAAATTATGAAGAAGTGTTTCTCAATGAACGATATAAAAAATCAATTTGAAAAAATCAAGAAATCAAAAAACGAAGATCTCATAA
>JAFGGO010000155.1 GCA_016930515.1 Promethearchaeota archaeon
AATTAAAATAATATCCTCCTTACTAATATCTTATGACTATTTTTTGTCTTTTAATCAATAAAATAATTTCAAAAATTGACCACATGAATTTAAATATCCTTGTACGTAATTTTTTAATTAAAAGGCGAAAATGCTTTTTTGCACTAATTAAGTACATGACGATACATCATGAAAAATAACAACCTAGAAGTTTTAATAAAATTTAATAACCTTACAAAAAAATTTGGAACACTTTACGCAGTTCGTAACGTAAGTCTTGAAATCAAGCGCGGGGAAATCGTTGGGTTTTTAGGACCAAACGGCGCAGGGAAAACAACTACCATGAAAATGATGGCAAACCTCTTAAAACCAAACGAAGGAGAGGTTTTGATACGGGCTAACGGGGAATTTCAAAAATTAACCAATAAAAACAAGGATTATCTCTTGGATAATATGGGCTTTCTAATTGAGATTCCTGCCTTTTACGAAAGAGTTACTCCTAAAGAGATTTTAGGATATTTCGCAAAACTGAAAGGATATCCACGAAAAAGCATTGACAGAAGGATTGATACGGTTTTAAACATGATGGAAATGCTTGAATGGAAGAACAAGTATATCGGAACATTTTCCAAGGGCATGAAACAAAAGATCGGTATAATGTCTGCCATCATTCACGATCCGGACATTATTGTTTTGGACGAACCTCAAACGGGCTTGGATCCCGCAGCAAGGAAGGAAGTAAGAGATTTCATATTAAAATTGAAGAAACAAGGAAAAACGGTATTTCTTAGCAGTCACTTACTATATGAAATTAGCGAAGTAGCCGATAGAATCGCAATAATTAACAAGGGAAAATTAATCGCGTTTGACACCCTAGAGAATTTGGAAAGAAAAGTACGCAAGAGCGTGATAAATTTCGAGTTGCTTAAACCACCTGAAGAAAATGTTGAAGTCCTTATAGACAAACTCAGGAGTTTGATAGGTCCACTCACAGGCATTAGCGAGCGAGAATCTTGGATCAAGTACGATGATAATAGCAAGATCTTTCAAGTCCTATTTGATGGAAATCCCGAAAATCAGGCTTTGATCCTGAAAAAGCTCTTGAACGATGGCCAAGATATTTTAGAATATTCCGTGCCAAAAGCTGGTCTTTTAGAGATATTATTCATGGAACTTACTAAATCAGACGAAAGAAAAGGAGGAGGGATTGATATATGAAATCGCAAAGTGAAATATTAAAGGAAGAAGTAGCCATAGAAAAACAAGAAGCGGGAATTAGAAGAAATTTGACTCAAATCGCAGATACGATTGTATTTGACCTCCAAAAGAATCTCAGGATTTTTATGATCATGTTTCTGGCATTTTTGGTTATTTTTATACTTTCTTTTGTTATTCAGGAATTACAATACATGCAAGATGTGCCCTTACCTGATGATCCAATCGATTACATGCAATCATACCTGAGTTTTTTCGGATTCATGATAATGTTGAGTTCGGCATTCTTAGCAGGTTCGATCATCGCAGAAGACTTTCAAAAGCAAACATCTAATTTGATATTTCCCAAGATTAGCAAGATTCGCTTGTTTATAGGGAGGACTATTTCAAGATACACGATGTCAGCGTGCATAATAAGTTTTTATTACTTTCTAATCAGCCTAGTTACATTTATGCAATATGAAGAAACGCCCGTGATTCTGTGGAATTCCCTGGGATGGGCATTATTATACGCATTCATGCTATTTTCGTTTGTTACATTTATGAGTAGCTTTATGAAAAGTACGACATTGAGTATAGGTATAAGTTTGGTCTTCTTGCTTATCGTTTTCGATATATTAACATCAATCTTAATGTTCTCTGGAAGTACGGAGATCGAGCCATTATTCTCTCTAACCTATTACCAAAATATCATTTCACAATGCATGGACATGCCCGATCCGAGGTATATGGAAATAGTTTTTAATATTCCGTTTAATATGGAAGAACTTGGTGATTTATCCATAAGATTTGTAAATTGGTTTACTCCAAGCGAAATTGGGGCGTTTATAGGAATGGTTTCATTTTCGATAGCGTTTATGAGTTTTGCCATGATATTTTACAGGCGAAGGCAGAGTAAGAGCATATAACTCAATATTTTTTTTTATTTTAAATAATTTGTTTAATACTGAAATGTAATGAAATAGCTATTTTTTTATAGATAAAATAAACAATAAAATGAAAGGAAAATCTATTTTTAAAATCGTTAAAATTATTAGAACAAGGAATTATTCCTCAGTATCGCCGAAATAATCAATGATTTCGAAAATCTCGTCAACTAAGTCTTCGAGGTTGACAATTTTTTGTTCTTCCGTTTTCATATTTTTTACGGTAACCTTGTTTAATTCCATTTCCTTGGGACCAAGAATGAGCGTGATTAGAACTCCAATATCCCCTGCCTTGCTCAATTGATTCTTGAGGTTGTTAAATCTGTAATCGACGATGCAAGGTAGATCTTCTTCGCGGAGTAATTTTGAAATTTTAATTGCGTAAGAGGATACTTTTTCGTTAATTGAGGCAATATAAATCGTATCCGTGTAGTCTTTTTCGCCAATATAATCTGGTATCAAGCCGTATGTCTCTAAAAATAACGATAACATGAGTACTCCCATTCCAAATCCCACACCAGTTATTTTCTCGTTAGAAAACAAGGATAATAAATCATCATACCTGCCACCACCACAAATTGATCGGATATTTTTACTTCCCGTGTCGAACAATTCGAAAACCGTTCCCGTATAATAATCCAAACCTCTTACAACACTAAAGTTGAGAGAACAATAAGATACGATTTCGTTGTCTCGTATGAGGTTTTCTAATTCCGTGATCTCCTTGTATCCAATTGATTCGTAAAATTCTTGAGGAACATTTTCAAAACATTGAACAAGCTCATCCAAGTTATTAACACCTTTTAATTTCACAATTCCATCGCATATTCTTGCGTCTTTGAATGATTCTTTCAAAAAATCTTTGAATTCTTGTTCATTCATTTTTTCAGACTTGTCGATGACTTTATAAACCTTTGAGAGGTCTTTTTCAGGAATTCCAAGCATTATTTTGCACACAGCATCGACCAAACGACGATTATTATAGTAGATTTGAAATTGTTTTGAAGTTGCCCCAAAGCTTGTTAGAATATCAATAAGGATTTGAAACATTTCTAATTCCGCGTAAAGACTGGTTTCATCAAGAATATCGAAATTAACCTGTTGAAAGCTCCTCATCCTCCCGCGCTGTGGTCTTTCGTATCTAAAACAAACAGGATTTGAATACCAGCGTATTGGTCTTTTCAATTCTTGGCTTTTTCGTGCAACCATTCGCGCCAAGGACGGTGTAAGTTCTGGGCGCAAGATTAACCTCGTTCCTTTTTTTTTTTCCACGATAAATGATTGCTCGTTTACCAGTTCTTCTGACGATTTAGCGGCAAAAATGTCAATTGATTCCATTAAAGGAGATTCAAATTCCTCATAATCGTAAAGATTTGCAATGTCGCCTATTAGCTCTTCAATCCACCGGACTTTCCTCAAATCAGATGGGTAGAAATCTTTCATCCCCCTGAGGGGTTCTTTTGAAAATTTTTTCGACATTAATAGGGATATATTTTGATAAGAATTAAGTTTTTACCATTGAATGTCTCTACTATATATTTTATTTAGAATTTTATTACTTTAAAAACAAAAAAAATAAGAAGCACTTAAAAATAGTGATTGCGTATTATGAATTAGACCATTATTTATAAATTTCGTTGAAAACCACGAGTGCTTTATTCAAGTATTTGGGGATAGAGAGCACTATAATATCTAATGAATGACTTTTGAATAATATAAAAAATAATCAGACTCCCAACAATATTATATGTAGGAGAAGTTGTCATGAGTTCAAGAGTATTGAAAAAGTTATTTTTAAAAGGAGAAAAATGTTTTGAAGACAAAAAGTACGATAAAGCAATAATGTACTACGATAAAATCTTAGAAAAAGACCCTAACGAGCCACAAGCGTGGCTAAACAAGGGTGCCGCCTTAACAAACCAAAAGAAATACACAGAAGCGATCCAATGCCTTGCAATTTCGCTCAAACTCAATCCAAAAGATCCCATAGCTTGGTTCAATAAAGGAATTGCCTTGGAACAATTTGATAAGTACGAGGAGGCTCTTGAATCTTACCACAAAGCCAATTCTTTAGACCCCACCTTCGAACATGCCAAGCATTTAGAAGAAGCCTTAACAAAGAAATTAGGTAAAGGCCCTGAAATAGAAGCCTTAGAAAAACTCGAAAAAACCCAAGGCCTGATGATCGAGCTAAATAACTCATTAATAGAAGAAAAAACACCCTCCGATCAACCGAAAGAAATTGCACATATTGAGGAAACATCCATATCAAAAACTCAGCCTCAATTACAAGTTAAGGAAGAGGAATTAATCCTCAATAGAAAAATTCACGAAGAGTCAGAAATTGAAGCTCCGAAAATTGACTTATCCTTAATAAACAAAGAGGAAGAGCTTTACTTTTTAAAGCTAGATAAAGAGGATAAAATTAAAAATCCAGTTGAGGAAGAGATGCTCGAACAAGAAGAACTCATCCTCACAAAAATCGAGATAGAAAAACCGGAAAATCTTTCAAAGATCAAGGTTGTTGTGAGCGAACAAAATGAGTTTATTCAGAAAGTTCCAAATCAAGGTTTACAAATTGTGAATCAGTTAAAAGAAGAGAGTGGATTTGATCCTGAAACAGAAGAGAGTGAATCGGGATATAACGAAGAATTTCGCGAAAACGATCCATTCTTTATTGATAACGACGCACCAATCGAGATCGAAGAAGATAACATGCGTGGAGCTCATCAGGATAATACTACAACTCCGTCGGGTTTTCCTGCACAAGTATACTCCTCATATAATCAAGGTTTAAAGCATGTGAAAGAAGGCGATTATTTAAAAGCAGTTCTCGATTTTAACCAAGCTTTAAGCATTGATAATGGTTTTAGCTGGGCGTGGTATCATAAGGGATTAACACTATTAAAATTGCTAGATTACGAAGAAGCGATTAAATGTTTTGACGAGGCCATTCAACTCAACCCAAAGCTCATTGAAGCACTTGCTGGGAAGGGGGCCGCGCTTGGAGCCAGTGGAGATTTAGAAACAGCACTAGAATGCTACGAGGAGGTTCTTTTTCTGAATCCTACAAACCATAAGGTGTGGTGTAATAAAGGTTTAGCTCTCGCTAAGATTGGAAGGCACGAAGAAGCAATAATGAGCTTCGATGAGGCATTAGCCTTAAATGCGAGCTTGGTTGATGCGTGGACCGGGAAAGGAGTTGCGTTAGGAATATTAGAAAGGCACGAAGAGGCGATATATTGCTTTGATGAGGCTTTAAAAATTAAACCCGATTTTCGGGCCGCACGAAAATATAAAGCAATTGAAGAAAAAAATCTTCAAAAAGACATCTTGCTGAGAGAAACTACCGTATAATTTGGATTTATTGAAGCGCATCTTTAATTCCTGATACGAAAGAAACCATATCTTGTTCCATTTTCTCAAAATCGTGCAAATTTCTTTCGACAATGTTGACTATGGCGGAGCCTATTATGACCCCATTGGCTCCTGCTTGAGTAATTTCAATGACATGATCTGGTTTGGATATTCCAAAACCAACCAAGATCGGAATCACATTATTTGTAAGCTTGCTGATTCTGTGCATTGTATCTATCGTGATTTGGGATGTTGAAGTTCTTGCTCCCGTGACGCCCATAACAGAAATTAAATAGATGAAACCACGCGCAACTTTGAGAATTTTTTGAAGTCTTTCTTCCGTAGTCGATGGTGCAATGAGAAATATCAAGCATAGATCGTGCTTTTCGCAGGCTTTTAGTGTTGGACCTGCTTCTTCAATAGGTAAATCTCCTATCACGATTCCATCAACGCCACTTTCTTTCAATTTTTTAATTGTCTTATCTAACGATTCTTCAATCGTGTCTTCTCCTTGAATAATTATGTTGTAATAAGTGAGTACGACTATCGGTTTTTCGGTCTTTTCTCTTATTTTTTTTATAGCATTGAGAGCAACCGCGGTGTTAATTCCCGTCTTAAATGCTCTTGTATTTGCAGCTTGGATCGTTGGTCCGTCAGCAATGGGATCGGAAAAAGGTATCCCAATCTCTAAAATATCAGCATATGGTTCAATCGCCAAGCATAATTTTTTAAATTGCTCAATATTCGGATCTCCTGCAACTAAAAATGGCATGAATTTTTTTGCCTTAGTTCTATTGCTTGTTTCAAATAGCTGTATTATTCTATTATATTTCATTTTTACTTCTTTTCAATTACAATTTGTTATTAGTTCGAATATATTTATTTCAAACCCATTAATTGGATGAACTCCTCAAGATCGATCAATTTATCACCATTAAGATCCACATCTTTTACCATTTCTTCAAGTTGATCGTCTGCAAGGTCCTCTCCAACCTCTATCATTATCTTCTTCAATTCCTCAACTGAAATTAATCCACTATCATCATTATCGCATATTTTAAATGCTTCTCTTATTTTTAATTCTCTTGCTCTAGAAAGGACCAGCTTTTTATAAAGCTTGATAAATTCGTGAAAAGTAATAGTTCCATCTGAATTTACATCTATTTCCATCAATTTTCTAAGCTTTTCATCGTTTGGAAGATTTTCGTTAAGTTCGGCGAAGACCTTTCCTACTTCCTTAAAAGATATCGATCCACTTCCGTCCTCATCGCAAAAAGCAAATAATTCTCTTATTCTAAGCAACTCCTCATCTTCAAGTTCATCATACATTTTTATTTTACCTATTTTTTTTAATCTTGAATTTCATATTTTTCAGGATCTATCTTAAATTGAATATGCTCTTTCACGATAGAAAGATCTTTTCCACCATTCCCACTAAGATTTACAACCACGATATCGTCTTTTTGAAATTCTTTTTTGATTTTTTCTAGATACGCTAATGCGTGAGAACTTTCTAAGGCGGGAATAATTCCTTCATAAAGCGATAAATTCTTAAATGCCTGTAGAGTTTCTTTATCCGTAGCTTCAGCAACTCTCAACCGATGAAGTTCTTTTAAATAACAATGCTCGGGTCCAACACCAGGATAATCAAGACCTGCGCTTATTGAGTGTGTCTCTGTTATGTTCCCATATCCGTCCTGCAATAAGTATTGCATTGCTCCGTGGAGGACTCCCTTGCGCCCTAAGCCCAAGGCAATGGAATGTTTATTAGTATCTTTACCTTCTCCTGCAGCTTCAACACCGATTAAATTCACGCTATCGTCATTTACAAAGTCGTAAAAGGCCCCTATAGCGTTACTTCCTCCTCCTATGCAAGCTATGATGGCATCAGGAAGCTTTCCTTCATATCGCAAAATTTGATCTTTTATTTCTTTTCCGATTACTCTTTGGAATTCCCGAACAATGAGTGGATATGGATGTGGTCCTACTACCGAGCCCATTAAATAATGTGTATCTTCTAAATGGGAAATCCAATAGCGCAATCCCTCATTAACAGCATCCTTTAGCGTTTTTGAACCCGATTTAACTGGTATAACTTCAGCACCCAATAACTGCATCCGAAAGACATTGTACGCCTGCCTTTTAATATCGATTTCGCCCATAAAGACCTTGGTTTCCATGCCAAAATATGCTCCAGCAATTGCGGTCGCAAAACCATGTTGACCAGCACCTGTTTCGGCCACTAGCTTGGTTTTTCCCATCTTTTTTGCGAGAAGCGCTTGACCCATGACATTATTGATTTTATGTGCGCCACCGTGGTTTAAATCTTCCCGTTTTAAATATACCTTGCATCCGATAAATTCACCATATCTTTTAGCGCGATAGAGTGGTGTGGGGCGTCCACTGTATTCCGAAAGAATTTGCGAAAATTCTTTTATGAAATTCTCGTCTTTTAAATATCTGAAATATCCCTCTTTGAGCTCGTTTAACGCCGGCATGAGAATTTCTGGAGCGAACATTCCTCCAAATTCCCCAAACTTTCCCAACTCGTCGGGATGCTTGCCAATATAATCCATATTCTAATTATTCACTTCTATTTTTAATTTTATTAATAACGTTTAAAAAAGCTTTAATTTTTGTAATGCTTTTAACACCTTTTTCAGATTCTAATGAACTGCTTGCGTCAACACCAAAAGGATTTAAAGAATTAGCCAAAGATTCTACATTAAATTCGTTTATACCTCCAGCAAGTATTATTTTAGCCCCAGGCGATCGTTTTAACGCCTCCCTCACGAGATCTAAATCCATAAAACACCCTTCTCCTTCACTATTATCGAGTAAAAACGAAAATACCTGATCACTATATGAATTAATTACATCAATAATGTAGTTCTTATTGAGTTGATTTATTTTTAAAGCTAGAATTATTTTTTTTCTTTTGTAGAGCGATAAAGATTTCAAGTCGTTCAGATCAAAATCAGGGTGCACTTGATATAATGATGCTGGAATATTATTCATAGTTGCATCAATTTCTTCCACGCTTGAAGGTTTAAATACTATAACGGTGATTAATTTATTCTCTATTTTCTGAAGTAACTTTTTAATTTCGTCTTTTTTTAGATTTCTTGGAGATGTTGGCACATTATAGACGAAACCCACAGCGTTTGCTCCATTTTGGGCGCATAAATCCACATGTTCAAATTCTTTCAAGCCACATATTTTTACATATTCAATCAATCTTATCCCCTTAATTCCAATATCTTTTGCTTAATATTCTTGGATTGCATGATTGAAGCGCCTATCAAGAAAGCATTGGCACCGCTTGGTTTCAAGGTTTCAATATCCTGTCGGGAATTTATTCCACTCTCGCTAACTATAACAACATTGTTTCCGCAGAGTTTTCTAATTTTCGGGATTAATTGCTTTGAAGAGTTTAGATCTATTTCAAGAGTTTTAAGATTTCGATTATTAACTCCGATCAGACTAGGAAAAATTCCAGATTCTATTAATTGTTCGATGTCTTTCAATTCGCTTTCTTCGTGAATTTCTATAAGTGGTTCCATTCCCTCCTTTAAGATTAACTCGCATATTTCTATTAAATTGCATATAGAATTGATCACAAGCACATTTGAAGCGCCAAGACGGGAAGCGATTAAAATTTGTATTGGATCCACGACAAAGTCTTTCATTAGACAAGGAAGATGCGTGCTTGATAAAGCACTCTTAAGATTTCCGTATGAGCCGTAAAAATAATATGGTTCCGTAAGCACGCTTAGTCCGACCGCACCCGCCTCTTCCATTTCTATTGCCACGGATTTGACATCGATATTTGATCGTATATTACCTAAAGTTGGAGATGCTGGTTTTATTTCTGAAATTATCGATATCGAATTGTTATTTTTGATCGATTCGCTCAAGCTTCTTCGTAAAATACTCCTGGGTAAAGTGTCCATAGAATTATAATATTCCCAATCCTCCTTAATAAATGCTTTCCTGCGATTTACGATTTCAGCGATTTTATTCGATATTGTCATATTCGAGTCCTTTTTTCGGGTTTACAATAAATTATTTAATTTTTCTTTTTCTCCACCAGATATTTCAACCAAGTGCTTCAATTTTTCCATTGCATTTCCCGATTCTATCGAATTTCTTGCGATAGATACCGCATCTGAAAAGTCAGAAGCTTTATTTGCACTTTTTAAAGCTAGTGCCGCGTTCATTAACACCGTATCGTACTTAGCATCTCTTACCCGATTATGTAGTATTTTTATCGCAATCTTTAGATTTTCTTCCATTGTACCAGATAACAATTCCTTCGCAGAATATTGCGGTAGGTTGAATTCTTGGCTTGTTATAGCATATGATTCAATTTTACCATCCGTTATTTCCGTTACATAATTAATTCCTACTGGAGCTATCTCGTCTATACCCAGCGAATTATATACTGTAAACGCGTGTTTCGTACCTAACCCGTTTAGTACATTCGCCATAAGAGGGGCCAATTCTTTTTGAAACACCCCAAGAATATGATATTTAGCGCTAGCAGGATTTGTTAAAGGCCCTAATATGTTAAACACCGTTCGAATTTTTAACGCTCTCCTCGTGGGCATCGCGTGTTTCATGGCAGGGTGGAATAGGGGTGCAAACATGAATCCTATTCCCACTTTTTCTATGCATTCTCTAACGCCTTCGGGAGGCAAGTTTATTTTAACACCCAATCCCTCTAATATATCTGCACTTCCACATTTGCTTGTTACAGCACGATTGCCATGCTTTGCTACTGGAACACCTGCTCCAGCTACAACTAATGCGGATATTGTACTTATATTGAAGGTTTTTATTTTATCGCCACCTGTACCGCAAGTATCCAATAATTCACCTTCAACAGCAGGATTGATCTTGCTTGAAAATTCTCGCATGATTCGAGCAAATCCCGTAATTTCTTCAGACGATTCTCCCTTCATGCTTAAACCAGTTAAAAACGCCCCAAGCTGAGATTCTTGAACCTTGCCCGTCATTATGTCCCTCATAACATTTTCTGCTTCATATATTGACAAATTTTCTTTGCATGTTATTTTCCTTAAAGCGTTTACTATCGTTTCTTCTTCCATATTAACCGATTCCTTTTATATTTACTCGTGATTCGTTATAATATTGGATGTCAATAATTAAAACGCACTTTTAGAAGTAAAAGCTGTTAAATCGTAAGAATTAATAAATAGCGTGAAAAATAGCTTATTCCATTGAAATAGCGTTACTGCCAACGCCAAGGCCACTGCCAACCGAAGTGATTTGCGAACGAGATTGTCATGAATCTTATCCTTAGTGTGGTTGTTTTTTATAATAATAAATTACATATAAACCATTTGAATTACTCTTAATTAGCAATTCAGATTACAGAAGGGAATAAAATGGGAATTTTCAAACAAAGATTTATAAAAATATATTAATTTCTTCAGATTACAACTCATAGCTCTTAAATCGATCAAAATGAAGTAAAAATCATTAGGCCGGACAATGGAATGGAGAATCCTTGGGATTGGCTCCACATTCGTCTAAAATTAAGTAGGATCACACCCTAATGATGATAATTAAAAAAACTGAAAGATGCAAATGAAGAATTCCTCTCGTTCTGAAGGTAGAGACGAATTTCCGTTAAATTATAATAACTTTATTTTTTTGAGTCAAATACCTCTTTTAACAAGCTTGGAACTTTTTTTTCGGTTATATCTCCAACTTCAGTAATCAACATGTATTTTTTATCTTGTTCCACTCCGTCTAATACTCGATGAGGATCGAGAATTCCATCGAAAAACCCAAATTTGACGTGTTGATTTGGATCCTTCTTAATAAAACAAACTTTTCCATCTTTTTCGTAAATAGGAATATCATTTCTAAAATTTTCTCCTATATCTGGAATTAAATCAAAAATAAGCGCCCTAAGCTCCTCAATAATCGCTCGAAACGGGGGAGGTACCTTTCGTATGTATTCGATAGCGTCCATATTAATATTTGCCATTTTACCCACATATAATTATTTCATCGAGTTAAAGGTCTAAAGTCGAATATTAAAGCCTAATTGTTATTCCTATCAAATTCTAGTAAAGCAAAAATTCCGGGATTACCGTATTCCTTTAATAATTCCATGCCATTCGCTTTAATTGAAGGAATACTGGGATCAACAACTATCCTTGTTTTATTTGATCTAACGAGCACTGCCACGCAGTCCATCTCATCTAAATTAACGAAGGCGAATATTCCCTTTTCTGAATCGTATTCGAACTTCTCCGATCCAATAGCCAAGACTATCCAATTTACGCCGTCAAAATGAATCGAATGGCCTATTTCTGGTATGAACATGGTGTTGCCCAGCAAATTATATATCGACATTTGGTAGGAAAATAATCGCTAGTTAAAAAGGTTTTATTTGGTTTAAAATAGCAACTTTCCTTCCCATATAATAATACAATTCATATAAAAATCAATGCTTGCTAACTTTTGTTATTGACAAAGAGGACAAAAATATATTTTGGATTAATTCGGCCTAAAACTTTTACCTAACAAGTATGTTCCTATTACGAGTATGAATCGAGGAATAAAGACAAAGGCGTGAATAAAATGACCTGGAACAACTGTATCCGCTAAAACAACACATCCAAAAATTGGGATTGCAATAATTAGAAAATTAGTTCTTTCCTTTAATTTTCCCGTAGAAAGCTTCCTAAACTTATGCCACCCCAATGCACAAATTATAGTTGAGATCATCGTTTGTAGCCATATAAATACGAAAAAGAACGACATTGGATTAACCCAATCGTCGTATACTTCGTTAATAGAATCAAGTCTGGAAATATGGATTGCATATGGGAATTCTATAAAAAAAGTGATATAATATATCACAGATATGATTATTGCAACGATTAATATATGCTTTTTATTCATTGGGCTTCCTACTAGATCCCAAGAGGAACTCGTAATTGCAAAGGATCCAATAGGAAGAGTACAATAGGAAAAAAAAAAGAATACAGATCTTATCCAAGGAGCATTTTGTCCAAGAAACAAAACCGATAAAAAAGAAATGCTAATTCCTGACCAACCTAAAGCCATAGATAAATAGATCATCATTCCGTTAATATATATGGAATTTTTATGATTCCTATATCGAAAAATATCTCGAATAAAAAAAATCCAAGCTATTACAACGATTACAAATGCGCTAAGTCCATTGACCCATGATAGATACACATTTGTCATAGATAATTATTATCTCAATATCATATATATTTATTTCCTCAACATACAATATGATAGAGAAATTCTTTTTTATCTTTATCAGATTAAAATAAGTCGGAACTAATTATATAAAGGACTTTTTAGTTTAATTTAAAAAACCCAAATTAGTGTTCAGCAGTAGGTTTATATCCCTGGCTTAACAAAATAAGCCCGAGAACCTCTATAAATCTCGTAAGGAATAAAGACGAAAAGATTAAGTAATCTGGGACTGTTGCATCAGTCGTAAATCCAATTCCAATTAAAAACGATGATATTAATATGAGTTTGGTTCGCTTTTTTATTGTTCCTGAAGATCTTTTTATCATGTGATAAATACCCATTATGGCGCTAAATCCCGGTACAGTCATTAAAACGAGTGAAACTATATAAAATAAGGACCTTATATTAACCCAATCATCATAGACCGAGTAAGGTAATTCAAGTGAGTTATGACGGATAGCGTCTGAATATGTGGAAAATAACACGATATAATAGATAATGGAAAGGATTGCAGAAATTAACATTATTATTTTCATTTTTTCAGGTTTTCCGTCCCACGCACCTTTATTAATTACAAAAGCCACAAAAGGAAGTCCAGAAAAGGAAAAATAACCTGCCACACCCACTATCCAGGGCGCAGTATATCCAAGTGCAATGACTGAAATGAAAGAGAGAACCACACCTATGAAACTAAATGCGGTCACGATATATATGACCATACCATAAATATATAAAGTGATGTTATAAAACCTATACCTGTATAAATCCCTTAAGAATAAGAACAAGGCGGTTATAAAGAGTACTAAAGCACTAAAACCATTGATAATGTTAATTAAAATATTCGTCATGATGTTGCATCACTATCTCCTTTTTCCTTATTAAGTTTTTTTTTGCTTGTGATTTTAAACATATTGAGCAAGATTTCGGACTTTTTCACATAATTTTGAGAATTATTAATTTTTATTTAGTAACTGTTCCTTTCACGAGGAAATTAACCAAATCATTAATATACTCATCATCTGAAAGTTCAAAACCTGTCCTTGTCCAATAGCTAAATGTTTGGAACAATAAATCGACCCATATCATTGCGGTTAATTTTGGGTTTTGGGGACGAATATAACCGACATCCAACAACTTATTGATTATTTTTTCGACTGTTTTATACCCTTGTTGAAGATAATCTTCCTTCATTTTTGCGTATTTTTGATTTATTCCGCTCATTTGATCGACAAATATTAAGGCAGCGTTGCCATGTTGCTTGAAAACTGTCACATATTCCCTGTAAAGAGCCTTTATTAGTTTCACGGGAGGTATATTGTAATTTAGAAGTTTTTCTAATTTATCCATAATGTCAATATAAAATTCTTCAATTAGAATCTCGAATATCTCTTCCTTACTATTGAAATACCTGTAAAAATTTCCAACGGAAGTGCCAGCTAATTCAGTGATATCTTTCACTCGAGTGTCGTTGAAACCTTTTTTTTGAAATGTTTCGACAGCTGCGATGAGGTATAAGTTTCTTTTTTGTTCCTTGGTTTTTTCGGTTCGTTCCTTTCGAGTAGTCATCACAGATCAGCCTAATTTGAATAAAAAGAAAATATTTCAAGCATGTAAAGAAAAAAGTCCTCGCAAGAGGCTTCCCTTCTTCAAATATTATTACTTTTTATTCCTTAATAAAATTTATGTATCCTTAGCAGGGGTTTTATCTTTAAAATGACTTTTTATTCAATTTTTAAAATTTTTAAAAAATTAAAATATAAGATTTGCATGGAAAAATTAGTTATTTTAATATCTACATTATTCCTTGCCCGCTCTGATTACTTAGATAAAGAAATTAAATTTAGTTTTTTGATTACTATCATAATATTAATTCATGTGAAAAAAGGGCTTCATTAGAAAAATTTATTCAAAATTAGCTTCGGCAATATCTCTAAGTTTTTTTAAAACATACTTTCTGGATATGGATAAATCGCTCGAACATTGATGATAAACTCCCAGTCGTCATGTTTCACCCAGTGCGGACGATATGGAGTAATAGCACTTACAAAAATTAAACTAAATGCAAGAACTGAGGTGGCTATTTTATGTTTTTCCATTTCCATTTTTATCACTTTTTTTAGATTGGTAAATTTTTACAAATATGTGAATTTCGGCATTCAGTTGATCATTGTTTGTTTAAAAAGTTTTTGCATAAGTAAAAAACCACTTGTTGAATAAATTCTAACATTTTATCTGATTAGATTTGTTGAGATAGCCATTTTCATGATAAACTTGATATTAGGATTTAATCTGTTCTAGACGCACAAATATAATCTCAATATAATACTAAAGACAATAAAAAAATCTAAATAGTAATTTTTTTTTAAATTATTAAATGATATAGCTAAAGATTAAAATGTGTTGAATAGAAATATTTGAAAAAGAGATTATGAAGATATTTTTATCATAAATATGCGAAACATACTTAAAATCTTACTTAATAAAAAACCGTTTAAATAGGGATTTAATTGAATCAGAATGAATACCTTCAATCAAATGAATTTTTTGATTTCAATAAAAAAAGAGTAAAGCAAAAAGCATTCGAAATTGTGAAGGATTTGTCAAGTAAAAAGGAGATGTTAATTGCATTATTTTATTGGGTTCGAGATAACATAAAATATAATATGATGTCTTATGTACCAGAAATAAAAGCTAATTTCAAAGCAAGCGTGACTCTCAGAAGAAAATACGGTTTTTGCTTATCAAAGTCGGTTTTACTCTCCACTTTTGCGCGAGCAATAGGTTTACCTGCTCGCATTCACGCTGTCGACATTATCAACCATAAAATTTCTCCTAAGGTCATTGACCTAATGGAAACGAATGTTTTCCATTATCATGCATACAGCGAAGTGTATATTGGTGGAAAATGGATTAAACTAGCACCAGTATTTGATAAGAATACAGCAGTAAAAGGAGGTTTTTTACCATTGGTAGAATTTGATGGTGAAAACGATGCGTTGTTTTCTTCAACAGACCTCGAAGGTAAGCCGTTTGTAGAATATGTTAAAGATAGGGGAACCCACGAAACAGTTCCTATAGAAGATATTAGAAGATTATTTTCAAAAAAATATAAAAAATTATCAGACATACCATTTCCTCCGAGACCAATGAGGAACGACGCTATGAGTTATAAATAGAATACTTCAATCAAGACATAATAACAATTTTATTTATTTCATCCATATCAAACAAGACCTAAAAGGCTTAAAAGTTTAATATTATGAGCCATAATCCCATTCTTTTTAAAAAATCTTAAGTTAATATGGTATAACCCATTTAAATTATTAAGTAAAGATAAAATACCATGAAAATCCTCATACTGACTGATGGAAAATACGGCGATCGAGCGGTAAAAGTAATAAAGAAGAAATTTCCTGAAACAAGCCTCGTTACAGTCAAAGAGGAGGACGCTTCAATGATCTTGGATTATGTTGAACTCGAACCAGAAGTAGAAATAGCAATTGAAGGAGCAGATCTCATTATTGCCTACGTGCGACACCCAGATGTCGTAAGCGAAATTTGTTCCAGACAAAAACCCACCATTCTCCCCATTGATTTTGGAGAGGGTTTTCTAAATCAAGAGAGAAATACTAATCCACGCATAGTAATGCCAATAAGCATGTGCAATGCTCTTCCAAACACGGGAATTCAAGAAATCGACAACTATTTTAACAAATTTGGAATGCCTATTTACAATGTAAAAGTAGATTTTACGAATAATAATAAGCCGATCGTTAAAGAGGCTACGTTATCGGTAGAAAGCCCATGTGGGGCCTCATTTGTGAGCCTTGATTTCATTCTGGGTAAGGAACTATCCGTTGGAACTCTTAACTCATTTGCAATAAATGTTAGACAAGAATGCAGGGAACCCGTATCTTTCCTTCTTTCTCACAACGATATGAGCGAGTCTTCCGCAGCACTTCATTTAATAAATCTATTAAAGGCAATCGAAAAAGTGGCTCCATCACTTTTCAAACCAGGCACAAGCATCGGAGAATATGCAAAACAAAGAAGGGAAGAATTCAATACAAAGAACTTAAAACACTTGTTTTAAAGAAATTCATCTAAAATATTGTTCGTCTAGTCCTAATTGCTTTAAATATATATTAAACTTTCCTAATTTTCCACCGTAATTTCCCGCAGATATTTTAACTAATCCATTTATGTCTATTAGTCCCTGAATAACGGTTTTCATGGTATTTTTAATTGTATCAAGGTCTAAGGCGTTAAAAACGAGTTCGGGGATCGAAAATACCCCCTCTGGAACCTTAAATTCTTTAGAAGATAACCTATTTCTCAAAGTGGGACAAAATGAGTGGTTTGTAGAAGGGCCAATTTCAGGATATTTCGCGTTTAGGGGCACGGGTTTCGATCCCGCAGAACACACATCAAAGGTGGTGCATACATCGTTTATTTCCGCCATAATTTTTACTCCTTCCCTTCCTATTTTAATTCCAGAGCTAACTGAATCGCAAAATAACCATAAATTTCCACCCATTACGCCTTTGTCATAAGATATTGCTTGCTCGATCAAAAAATCAGCGCCCATCATTATGGGAACATTAATTAGGGTGCGTCCGTATTCGTGTACTATCCATTCGTATCCATCCCCGCAATGACCTACATTTTCCATTACATCAAATTTAGCTTCAGTTAATCTTGGAAAATAATCAAAAACCGCTGTAGTGGGAACGACTAGAATTCCCTGTCTCATCCTTCTTCCAAATTGTTCGTAGAACTTGCTAATTGCTTTCTTACCCGTTCCAGTTACCCATAATTGCACGATAGCTCCAATTCTTCCGTCGATAGTCTCAGTTTTCGGAAGCCAACGCACCACACCTCCTTCTGCATCTCCAAAGACGGTAGAAGGAAGTGATGTAAAGGACTGAACGGCTCGATTTAAGAATTGTTCGTCACTAGCGGTTACTTGCAATTGAACTACTAATCCTTCAAATGCCTCGCAATAAGTATCTTCGATAAATGCGCCCAAATTATCAACATCTTTTATTATTGAGTTTTAACTAATTTAGAAGAATAATAAATATTTATTATTTACTTATAAGCTTGAAACATATCTATTCCAACTAATTGCAAATAAATCCCCATCAATTAGCTTAGAAAATGAATTTATAATAAGTATAATATAAAACAAATCATTTATTTAGATCAATAATAATATTAACACATATGGTAATTACAATCGGTAAGTAACAACATCATGTCTCCTAACGCAGTTTTTTTGTACGAAATTGATAAGTCATTTGGTCCGAACCTCATTGCAGAGTTCAACTTGACTAAAACGAAGATTTCAAAAGATTTTTTAATTGAATTAGCTAAAAAACACGTTGAAAAAGAATTAACAGATGCCACCGTCGTGAAGGACGATATAAAAGGCTATTCTAGCAAGATAGAAGGAGAATCTATAAAGAAAGATAACCTTTATCTTGGATTCATAATGAAAGACGAAGAAGAGTTAATATCATTGAAGAGCTTGGTTGAAAAAATGGAATCAAATGTGATTGAAAATTACTCCACTGATAAAAACAAACTAACTCAAGTTCTCAAACAAAATCTCACTTCTATCTTGGGTTTAATGGAAAGACTGAAAGAACCAAAACTGATTGTTGAAACTATTAACGAAAAAACGAAAAAAATGCTTGACGATGGTAAGATACAAGAAGCCCGAGAATTAATTGATCTAGGAGAGAAAGTTCCCGAAAAATTAGCAGCAGAAATGAAACTAGCAGAAGAACTTTTTAAAGCAAAAGAGTTTAAAAAAGCCAAGAAAAGTTTCGAAAAAGCAGCAGATTTAGCAGCGCAAATACAAGAAGACGAGATCGTATCTTTTTTAAAAAATAAGGGCGAACAAGTAGGAACCTATCCAGATTTGCTCAAGGAGAGAGAAACCATAACGAGAGAAATGAAGAAAGTTTTTATTGATTTAAGTGGAGCTGAATTATTTAAAAATACTTACGAAAAAATAATGCCTTCCGTCGAGAAAATTGTTAGTATTTCCAATAACTTGGAAGACGAGAAAGCGGTCGAAATTTTTAACGAATTACGAAAGAACGCAAGAGAAGCATCAGAACTTGCAAAGAAATTATATTTACTCGATAAAACGATAAAAAGACTCTTGTTAAAATTTTAAAAATTTATTTATATAGATTTTTTCTAGTGTTAGAATGCGATTATTTATTTGCTTTTTTTAGAGTGTAGTTATTTTTAATTTCTCTTTATGAAATTTAAATTAAAAAATTATGAAAAGTAATAAAAATAAATAAATAAATAAAAATTTATTATTGATTTTCTTGGTCTGCACCTTCCCCTTCAACTATGGGAGGAACATAATCACCGATATCAGAAAATATAATTTTTGCTATTTCCCATCCTTCCCTCGAAGGATTTTTCATTGCACTCATAATGAGTTCTTCACCTTGATCGTTATCTAGTTCAACCTTGTGAATTTCAGGAGTATTGTTCAAGATGAGTTCGAATTTAGCGCCACTACTTCCTTTAGGCGTGATTAAAATACCCTGATCGATTGCTTTTTCGTTCATTGCATCTTTCAGTCGCTTCGCTGCGTAATAACCGGCAACTCCAGCACTTCTATCGAACGATTTACACGAAGGGATTACCATGCCCCATTTTACATTGTCATATACCACCAAAGCGGCAAGTGTTTGGGATTTTTTTCCAATCTTAAACTTAAATTCCATCTCGTGTTTGAATTTTTTTCCTTTTTCTTCACCAATCTTAATGATGCATTTTAAAGCCGCTCCAGCGACACTCTGAGGATTAACATTGATATTATATACTTCTTCATTTAAAATGTCTTCGATCGTCGCTTTGGCTTCTCTTGGTTTCGAGAAATCCACGATTTCTTCGGCTTCAACAGGGGGTTTCGCCGTAGCAACAATATCAACGCCTGCTTTCATCAGTTCGTCCACACTCATTTCTTCCATCACGATCATATCAATAAAACGCTTGCATAATTTTATGGAATTTCTCTGATTTCCCTTGGTTTTATCGAAAATCATTTCTATGAGCTTTTCGTTGAGAGGGAACAATGGATACAGGGGAGGACTTAGATTATTGTCGTCCCAAAAGACTTCCATAGATTTGGAAAAGAATATTTTCAAATCATTAAGACTAAATGGTTTTAATTCTTGCTCGGGTTCCATCCTGCTTCTCAACGGGTCATCAGAAATTTCTAATATCCTTGGCCAAATTTCTTTTAGAATTGCTATAACGATGACTAATCCCTTCACTTCGTTATAAAGTCTTTTTAGTATTTCCAACAACTTTCTTTCGGCTACTTCGCCATGCATTCGGAAGGGCGATTCAAGCTCGTCAAAATAAAGGATGAGAACGCGATCAATGTTTTCCGTTATAATTTTTATCATTGCGAGACAAATATCATCTTCTTCAATGACAGAATTGATTCCAAGCTCGTTTAATTCCTCTGGTTCTAAATCTTCCCCTAAAAGCCATCGTTCAGCCAGAGCTCTTTTGGATTTATCTAATTGATAAGAGACGAGTGCTTTCACGCAATCTGCAAAAACACCTGGAAATTCTCGAATGCCAGTCTGAATGATTTCCTCGATCTTAGGCTTCTGAAATATTCCTTTTTTTACACCGCCCCATTTTTCAACCAACTTTCCGGACACCATGTCCAAAATTTCGGGACCAACTTCCTCTATGATACATGTGTACACGTGAAGAAGCACGCGAATACTGGCAGGAGGACTGGGGACATATATGATAGTCCAATTCACGGGTTCGACTTGTCCAACCTCAATTTCTTCCGTTTGCTCTAATTTTTTACGGTTTTCAATTTCTCTATCTTTAAAACTCCAGAAAGCGTGCGTTTTTCCGGTTCCAGCAGAACCAATTATGGGAATGAGCCTTGAAGATTGGTCTCTCCCGGTTTGTTTAACTAAACGATAGATCTCCTTGTCTATCACTCCTCGAGGGCGCGATACATCTATACGATCCCTAATATCCCCTCTCGCCACGAAGTTGCTAAAGGGCATGATAGGAGCCTCTCGAAGCACATCAAGATACATTAACTTCTCATCTTCATTTAAATCTTGCATGGGTTTTCCTTCACCATTAGCTTTTTTTTTTTATTTTCATACATGTATTTTTTCGTGTTTTTTGTTTTTTTAAACCACGCTTATTAAATAATTAATCGCTTTATGTTATTAAATGTACCTAAAATAACGAATCACTTTAAGTTTATTGAGGAGGGAACGCTTTTGTCCGTTTTATTAAAAATTATAATATCTCATTTTAACAAGTGTAATATATATTTTGAATAATTTTTTTTATCTAATCCCAAATTACTGAATAAAATTTTAATAACATCGTACTTATGCTTCATTTGAGGATAGCATTTTTTACATGTAATTTTATTGTGCTTGTTTTATACATAATTTAAAATTTAAAAAAAAGTGGATAATATTATGCCTAGAGATGACGAACAAGACGACGACGACGACGAGGAAGAAAAAGATTTTGAGAATCCTTTTGATTTTTCCAATATATTTAATAACGAAATGTTCAAGTCAAAAGAATTCCAGAAGATATTCAAGGAAGTTTACAAGAAAATATCCGAATTTCTTCCTCAATTTCAGAACCTCGATCCAGAAGAAATCCAAAAATGGTTCACAAAAAATCAATCCAAGCTATTTAAAGGGAATCCTTTTGTTGCTGGATTTAATATAAACTTCAAACCAGATGGTACACCCATTATTGAACAATTTGGAAATCTAAAACCTACTAGAGGTGTTGGAGGCGAAGTAAAGCTCGATCCCGCAAATACTAGGGAACCATTGGTTGATATCAATGAAGAAGAAAAACAATTAATAGTCATTGCAGAAATGCCTGGCGTGGTCAAGGAAGATATTGAATTGAAAGCAACAAGTCATTCCTTAACGATCTCAACTAAGGAAAGTAAAAACAGCCGTAAATATTATAAGGAAATAGAGTTACCATGTCCTATAAATTCTGATTATGCAAAAGCACGTTATCAAAATGGACTGCTCGAAGTAAAGCTCAAAAAAATAACAGAAAAACAAACAAATATTTCTATTGATTAGAAATATAACCCAAATAAAAATCATATTTAAAAAGGTTTTAAAAAAGTTAAATATGATTACATGGAAGCAATGTTTAGATTATTCCTTGAGCTTTTATAAAGAACTTCACATTCTCTCTCACTTATCTCTTTTTGCAATGCCTCGTTTACTTTTAAGACATCGATATCTTTAATATCGGCAAAGAGCGCCGGAACTGTAGTAATATAGATATCGTCCCTGAACTCGTGTCCAATTACTTTTTCTAGTTTCAATTTTACAACCCCGTGAGTTTTATTAACAAGTAAGAAATGTAAGATATTATTAGAAAAGAGATATAAAAAGTACGAATAT
>JAFGGO010000156.1 GCA_016930515.1 Promethearchaeota archaeon
TCAACTACCCCGACGGAAACCGCCTCAACCCGGGCGGAAATATGATTCTTCCGTGTGAACATTCACCCATCCTTCATACCTGCATCGATTCGCCCGGAACGATATAAAAAAACAATCCGATGAGGAAACCATCGTCACCAGACCGGATTTTCGTACAAATCGCCATCCTCTTTTTGTCGTTAAAAACGACAAGCAGCTTCACCCTCATCACCGCTCCGCTAAGACGAGGGAGAGTTGGTTCTTGCAGACCGCTCAAAGTCCTATTTATTAGCCGCTGCATTTTTTCATGCAAGAATTTTATTTACTTCGTCTTGCAATCTATCCACAAATGATGTAATTATATCCAAATAATCTTGAACGTCTCCATGTGTCAAAGAAGGAGTTGCGTCCTCATGAACAATATTGTTTCGAATATTATTTAACGAATTAAATTTTGAAAAAAATGTCTTAGTTGCTTTCTCTTTCAGAACAGCGGTAAACCCAAATTTTTTGAGAAGTTTTTCTACTTCAGTTTGTCCGTGCTTTCCACCTTTAAATTTTGAATTTACCTTAAAGCCACTAACTGGAGTTACTTCATCGTTGCCGCATAAATTAACCAGACTGTTTACATGCTCGCGTCTCTTTATAGGGTTATTTTTTGTTGTTTCTAAGTCTTCTAAAATATTATCAATAAGATGTTCCAACAAATCTTTAGAAAGAGTTTTGTTACTGGAAACATTCATTTGTTCGAATGCATATTCTTCTAAAAAGTTTTCAAGGAATGATTCAAATTTTGCACATAAAAGGACTAACGCAGCTTTGTTAAATGCTGCATATTTTAGAAAATCCTTTTGATTACGTTTTGAGTAATTAATTAATAATTGAATTTCCTTGATTGCTTCATAAAAATCCTCTGTTGAGTCTAATTTATCCATTCAATAAGGAATTTAATTCATCATACCATCTTGATAGTCTGTAGGTAAGTACTTTTTTGTCGGAAGTACCAATTGTTATGCTATCTCGAAATTCCTTATCGTTAATTACCAGATTATTAAAGTGATTCTTAATTTCTAAAGAGTTTTGCAGTATAATATTTGACTCGAAGAAACTAAACGAAACCATTAAAGAGTCCATAATTGCTCTGTTTAAGCTTGATTCGTATTCACCTTCTTCATTAATTCTACGGAATGCTTTTTCTCCAAATACCTGGAAAACATCGTTTATGGTTTTATTAAAGCATTCTTCATACTTTTTTAATCTATTTTCGGATGGATTTTGATTTCTAAGCATAAAATCATTTAAGAAGTTTTTCATTCGTCCTCTGTAATTTGTAACTTCTTCTTGGTTCGGATTCCAATTTCTTTGGATTGCTAGAAATCTTAAAATTAATTCACAGTCAATCATTCTTTTATGCGGTTCATTAATGTTAAGGAGTTGCAACATAAATGGATTCTCACTTAATCGTTTCAATGTTTCGTTTAGGCTACCTCTAAATAAACAGTTACGAAGTTCTTGTTCATTTAATTTTATGGAACCACGATTTAGTCTCATAAATACGTCATACTTAATTTCTTCGTGAGAATCATGAGAAATTACAATAATTCGTAGAAGTCCATTTTTAAGTACGCGTAAGGCTTTGGGATTCATTCCCTTAATGTCACTTTTATTCAATTCAGTTAGAATTTCGAGCCCTGATAACTTGAAGTCTCTTTCAAAAAATCTCTTTAATGAATTTAGTCTCTGCAAACCATCAATGACAGTCCATGAATCATCGGCTTCTTGTGAAACATAGATTACTGGAATGGGGACATTCAGGATAATAGATTCTATTAATAGGGATGCCTTTTTGTTATCCCAAATATAGTTTCTTTGATATTCTGGATTTAAATTTATATCACCTTCATCCATCATTCTAACTACGTCTGCCACACTTTTATCGTAGGCTTGAGTATTAATTTTTCTTACTTCTCTAGGAATTTCAATCGTTTCTTCTTCAGGACTATATTTATCATCAAATTCTTGGTTGTTGTTATTTTCTTCGCTCATATTTTATAAGTTTTAATTGTCTTTGTTTTTTTCAATGTTGCGGCTAACGGTGGTGCTATGAATAGTAGCCGATTGCGGGTTACTTCACTGTATAAATACATCAAACTTAGTGCGGGCTACAAACCTTCAATAACCTACTAAACGGCAATTATTTATGAGCACGTGTTATAGGGCGTTTTTATTAGTTTGCACAGTCTTTCATTATTCTTAATATTATCATTATTACTGAGGATAAAAATGAAATCAATAAAATGATCAATTTTAAAGTGAACAATCTATAGGAAGATAAATTTATAGCCTTATTGATATTGTCAACATCATTAATACAATTATCGTTTTCTTTTTCATCAAGTCGATACTTATCAATTAAATTTCTTTTAATTAAAAAATCAACTTTAATCATTGATTTTTTTAATTTTCGTGAAACAGCAAGATACTGTAGAACATCCAATGTTATATAGACCAGCAAAAATATAAATGTTATTAATACTGATATATCAAAAGCTATCTTTCCGTTGTGAAATGATATAGCCCAACCAAGTGCAAAGAGTCCAAAAACTACCTTACGACACAAATCTGAAACTTGCTTAGTATGTGATAAATAAAAATTATTTATGTCGTATTTTTCTTTTCTCAAAAAATCACGAATGTCCATATCAATGTTTAATAATGTATTGATTAGTAGTATAAAAAGTTGTTTTTATAAACCAAAATCCGTAGGATCTTTTGAAACACCAGGAATCTGAGGTGGATTTATTGGTGTTACAATATCCCAAGGATTTGTATTACTTTTCGTACTATTTGTTTTTCCAGAATCTTTATGATATGTTATTGTTTTGTCTTTTTCCACTTTTTGATCTTCCATAGTTTCAATTGTACCATCTTCATTTTTCCAGAAAAAGATATTACAGTTTGGATTAGTACATATGTAATTTTCAATGCCACCGCTCTTCATATCCTCTAATTTTTTACTTTTACTTTTACATTTTGGACATTTCATAATTGTACCCTTTTAGATTTTTGAAGATTGTAATTTGTTAAACTTATTCAAGTTAATATTTGAAAACTAATTTCACAAATTTGATTTAGTCCCTTTGCTAAATGCCCTATAACTCTGTTGTATGTACCCCAAAGTTATCTCATATTTCCATCTGGGGAGCGATATGCGTAACTTTTATATGTTATAGATCCAGGTCATCAAACCCCGCGCTCCCGCGCGATAAAGGATTCGCGCGGGAGCGGGTGTCAGTAAAATCAGGGCGGGAACCGCGTCGTTTTAGTTATCCACGATCACGCGGGCGGCCAGGTAACCGTTGTAAAAGTTGACGTCTCTTCGCTTAAAAATACTCATCACCTTGTCGAGCTTATCCAGTGCCTCCCGGGCTTCGGCAAACAGCAGTTCCAGGTCTTTGGTGGCCTGCACCGAAGCCACGCGGTAAGCCCGGGGCTGGCCATTCAGGGCCAGAAACCCGTCGAGGTCGGCCTTCAGGTCGTCCACCTGCCCTGTGGTTACACCGTATTCGGTTGTCAATACGCCCAGGTTTTCTTCGGCAGCGGCAACAATAGCCTTCACGACCGGAATAAAATCGGCATTGCGCATGCGGTTCAGGTCGCTGTAGGTGGTGGCCATCTGGCTGGCCAGCTTGTCGTTGCCGGTCACAAGCGCAAAGGCTTCGATGCTGTCGTTCAGGATATCGGCCTTTTGAGCCACCGTGCGTTTCAACTGGGTTTTGTTTTTGCCCAGGTACACCTGCGCCTGCTGCTGGGCATACTGCGCATCGTCGATTTGCGTAACCACACCCGA
>JAFGGO010000157.1 GCA_016930515.1 Promethearchaeota archaeon
GAATAATATTTAAGATTTGTAATTTTTGGTCAATTCTCTCAAATTAAAAATATTCTCAATTAATCAATAGATTATTTAATATTAAAAACAAGCCAAAATAAATCAACCACTTTTTTCTGAGAGCTCTATCGTAAAGATCGTTGATGGGTGAATTCCTTGAAGCAAGTATCACGCCTCAAATGGCTGGACCAAAATTTCCAAAGTAATTAATAATAAGGAATGTGATATTTAAAAGAAATATAGACAAATTTGAATGTAGAAAACTTACATTTAAAATTTAAAAAGGGATTTATTTTGAGAACATTTTAATAACTTTCAGATACTCGCTAGTTGGGATGACTTTTGGATTTCGCAAGTATCTAAGCGGAAGTGGGGCGTCGCAACGAGAACAAAGATGTGAATTAGATGTCCAATCTTTAAACTCGTCAAAATGGGCTGGATAACGGCACTCGGGGCATATGACAATTCCGCCGTGGTGATTATCGGGAAGTTTTGGGATTTCAAAACAAAAAATACATCTGAAATCGTCGATGGTTAAATTAACTCCCTTAGGCTTTAACTTAGAGTATTGTGTTTCAGGTACGGGTTTCGCAGTTCTTTGAGGTGTAGGCTTCGGGCTTCTCTTGACCTTTTGCTGTTTTGGTCTTGGTTCAGGTGTGCTTCTAGAGGATCTTGGGGTACTAGTGTTTCGATGAGAAGAACGGCCCGAACTAGTCGATACGGAAGAAATTCTCACGGGAGGGGAAGATACTCTCGTTTGAGGGGCGATTGTTTCGTTTATGCTGCGAGTACGATTAGTAATATAATCTTGCGAAACAGAGGGGAGAGAAACCCTCTTTCCAAAAAAACCGCTGGCAAATAGAACGATTCCTACAAGAATTAACGCTAAGATTAAAAAAGCGTTTACTTGGTAATTTAATGGATTTAACAAGATCTCGTAATTGTCCAAGTATTGGTAGAAGAAAATCCAATAACCACCAATTAACACGATAACAGAAAACGTTATAAAATACCCAAAACCTCGAGATTTCACTGCCCTTGTCCCAAAATAAACTGATAAATATTTCTTGAACATTTTATGAATGGAAATTACTCCATACATGATGTATGGGAAACTAAAAACGAAGCTCCACCAATTAATTATAAGAATGTCGTTATCTACCAAATTAAATCCTAATAATCCCGTGAAGTTGCTCCATATTGAATAAAATATGCCTGTAAAAAGCGGAACAGTGGTGAAATAGGCGGTATTATGCGGAGAATTGTATTCAGAATGTTGCCTTGATTTTTCAATGGTTGAGCTCGTGATAATTAGCCAAATTCCGACTAATATCCAGGAAAAAAATATATTAAAGGAAGGATCAATAATAACGCCGTGCACTATCCCTGCAACGAACGAAACTACAAATATAATGATCTTCCAAATCATGATAAATCACTCATATAGGAGTAATAAAAATAATAAAAAAAAAACTTATTCCTCGTCATATTCCAAATATATTGCCTTTCCTTCAATGATCGGATTCATGAAGTTAAGAATTTCGGGAACCATTCTCATATCAATCGAACCTTTTATCTTGTTAGGCACGGAACGCCACTTCCGCGTGTTAAGATTAGCCCGATAAATCTCAAAACCTAAGGACGAGCCATCAATTCTATAAGGATCTATGACGAGTGCGATTGCGTCCTCCCAGAGTTTTTGATAACGCGCTTGCGTCCCAATATCCTCGTTGCTCATAAAACAACCGTAAGACGGATGAGAATGATACCAACCGCAGATAAATTGCTTATTTTTTTTTATTTCTTTCCAGGCTCGCACGTAATTCTTATAATCCTTGATCTCGGCATAAACCGCGTTTCCGTGTCCCATTGGATAAGCGTCTTCAACAACTAAGAGCGAATCGCCCTCATTTAATCTACCCGCTAATAACCCAATCACCTCTACCCATTGAGATCTTGGTATCTTCTCGTGAGCATACTTGAGAGCGTGACTTGCAATCTTGAGATACGCTTGGACCGCGAGCAGAACTTTCATCTTTGGTTTTTTCGGTTCGATTGGGTACTTATTGTAATCAGGGGTGATGAATTCCTCTACGAGTTTTTCAGCTTCTTTTTCGGGATCGTCAGGTTTATTGTAATTTTTCTTATCTTTTTCCTCTTCTTTCAAGCTTTCGTAAATCTCTTCTAAGAGTTCCCTTTTTATCTTGATTTCCTCCATTCTCCGTCTTATATCTTCTGCTTCGTCGTGTCGGTCGTAATCGTCCATTACATGTATCACCATTTCTTATTAGCGTACTTCTTAACAAGGTGTTTTACCTTTTTCTCGTAGGCCTTTGGGTCGTTCATCATTTCCAACGCAGCTTTCTTATTGAACACGTCTGTTGGGTTTATGAATTTCCCACGAGTGTTAAACATGGCAATAATCGCCTGAATGACCGTCGTTATGGTTTTTGAAGGGCTCCATCCTCCTTTTTTACCAACTAATGATGGATCCACGAGGGCAAGACAAATATTCCGCTGCCCTTGATATTCTTGAGGTTTAGGCCAAAAATTAGGATGCCAAATTGGCGTGTGAAGTCGAACGAAAGGAGGTTTATTCGGATAATCCGGTGAAAACTTGACTTCGAGGCGAAATAATCCTCCTTGAAAAGCAGTACCTTTAGGACCTTTTAATAGGATGGCCAGGTGGTCGATGTTCTTATTTTTTGGATCAAAGGGTAAGAGCTGATGGATTTGACCGTCTTTAAGCATCTTTTTAAGTCTCGAATATTCTTGGGATACTCTACTGGATCTTGAACTCATAATCTATTTTACCTCTTCTTAACTTAATAGTGTTTTGATAATATAATAACATTATTTTAATATAATTCTGTTTGGAATGATCTTGAAGTTTTTTTCAGAATATATTAAAGGAGTGGAAAAGTGTGTCATAAAAATTAAGAATCATTTTTTGATCAATTAAAAAAAATATTGTATTTGCTTTAAAATTAAGAAGTGAATGGATGTGCTGGAGTTCCTTACATCCCTTCCTCTGGTAATCTCTGGATTGCCGTTACGCGCGATTGATCGTAGCTTTCAAAGGCAGCTCTTCCGGCGTAAATTGCTCGTATCTGCTCGTCTTGCTACTCAATCCTTAAGGTAATAAGGATCTGACCTTTCTGAAATCCAGAGGCCGTTACCAGCTCGAGGTCCCTTAAACCATTCTTTTTCACGCTTCGCTCGAGATCAATTTCTCTTACATCGTTAAAATCGATCGTGGTAAGGGTAGGTGCCATGTCGGGATCGATATCATAACCTCGTTTGAGAAGTAAGTTAACTATTGCCTGAGAGTTATCCTTTCGTCCAACACTTACTTCTTCTCTAACGACTTGGTCGCCACACTGTGAGCATGTTGGTTTACGTTTTTTCTCTATCGAATACATTTTCATGGTCATTCCGTTGAAGATGGTATAAGCCTTATTGGGTTCTCCTAATGCGTTGTTTCCTCGTAACCAATGTAAGATTTTTATCGTTTCGTGCGATTGCATGGCCGATATGATGGCGTTGATGGTAATGATACCTGGGTCGTGCCTGTCTATAATTTTCACGACATCGGCTTTTGAAAAAGGAGGTGGAAAATCGTGCTTTTCGCAGAGATTGTTAGCAATTTTTTGAATGAATTCAATGTCTTTCAATTTCGATGGATCGGGATCTCTCTTGAATTTTTCTTGAAACGCCATGTTTCCCTTGAACACGCAATGAACTCGCTTGCGTGGGATGCCAACGACAGTGCAAGCGGCCATCTCGTCGTCCTCAATTGGTGGAAGCGGATTGCACTCGTAACACGCGTTCTCGTAAGGATATACTGTATATAAGTGACCGTGATAACCCGAGACTCCTCCGTCGATCAGAGGCTTTTTGAATCGTACCGCTTGGGAGTTCAAGTTAAGCCGTGCGTTCATGGAATCGAGACCACCAACAATCACGTCTGCGGCATTATATATGGCTGGATCCAAGCGCTCCAAGGAAGTTGCGTATCCCTTAACGATAATGTTTGGATTAATTTTTTGGAGCATTCTTGCTGCAGCGATTGCTTTGGGTTGTCCAATTCTTGCGTCTGTAAAAAGTACTTGTCTATTCAAATTAGAATGTTCAATGATGTCTAAATCCACCAAATCAAGCTGTCCAACGCCTAACATGGCCAAATTCTTTGCGATCTCGCATCCCAGTCCTCCTACACCTGCTATTAATACTCGTGAGTCTTTAATGAGGGATTGGGACCATCCTTCTAACCTAAATTGCCTGTTATATAACACCCTTTCTTCTGCGGACAGATCCTCGTTAAAAAAGTCTGATTTTTCTTCCACAATTATCACTTTTTTATAGTTCAATTAAAAATATATTAGCATTCAGTTGTAAAATAAAAAAATAGGAGTAAAAAACATTTTGGAATTAGTTTATCCTAATTACACTTTTCCTGCGGTACTTGCGGGAATCAAAAGCACGTCGTCTCCGTCGTTAACGGAATAATCCTTTAACGCAGATCCTTCGTCCATCGTCACCCCGCCAGAGGACAAGTGAAAATCGTTTGGATTCAATCCAAAAATGTTTCCTACTGTTTTCTTTACGTCTCCTACGCTATTACCGTCGTTAACGGTAAGTTTTTGCTTCTTTTCTCCAGGTCCAATGGTCGACATGAAAAAGATTGAGATCTTCTTACCCGCAGTGGGCGTTTTGGACGCTGGAGTTTTTGAGCTTATTGAAGCAGGAGATGATTCTTTTGGTTCTTCATCAAATTCTAAATCCTCATCAAAATCGTCATAACTCATATAATTTCACTTTTTTTTTGTTAATTAAATAAAATCAAAATGGTTTTAAAAAATCGTTTGGAAAGAAGTTTAAGTTTTTTTTAATTCGAACAATGTGCGAAGATTTAAGGATATTTTATATATTATATGGGCTATAATTATACATATCAAAAACGATATAATATTAGTAAAGCGATACTTTTATTCAAATTGCCAAATGTTTGATTAATGCGAACTTTCATGACAGTGAATGCTCTTAATAACGAAGAAACAGCAGTTCTTGAATTAGTAAAAGAATACTTGTCGAAGAAAGCGTTCTTTTCTATTAAAGACATAATTATTTTCGTAAATAACAGGTTGAAAACAAACCAACTTATCAACAGGAACAAGATCGAACTCATTTTAAAATCGATGATAAAAAAAAAACAGATCGTCCCCGGAACCAAGCTCATGAAAAGCAACATAACGGAAAACATGACGAGAAAAAAGATTCTTAACCACATCAAAAAAAATCCAGCGATCAATATCAACGAAATCATTAAAAATCAAGATGTGGGTACAAATCAAGCCCTATGGCATTTATCGGCGTTAGAAAAGTTCCAATTTATACGTTCTCGAAAGGTTGGGAATCGAAGGATATTTTTTACCTATGATTCAGATCCTAAACTTGATAAATTGTATTTTTTTTTTAAAATAGAAATTGTTCAAGAAATAATACAATTTATGAGAGAATGTGAAGAGCCCCTCAAAGTTACGGATATCGCAGAAGGGCTGAAAAAAAATCATAATATAGTAAAAAAATACTTAAACGTGTTAGAAAATTTGAATATGCTGATAATCCAGAAAGAAAAAACGCGAAATTTATATAAAATTGACCAAGATAAATACGAGGAGGCAAAAAACATTGTTGAAAGTTCGAATAACTAAAAACTTCAAATTCGTTCCAATGGAATTTTTATTATCAAATAGATATGAGATAGGTGACGATAAAGTTGAATCGTATCATGGAAAAAAAGTATAAAATTTTAGGGATAACTTTAGGTTATGTCGGGTCGCTGATAGTATCTATTTTATTGCTATCGGCCTATTTCCCTATAATTAATTTTATCGTTATTGGAAGCGTGACGGCAGTTTCCGCAGGAAGCCTATATTATGTCATCGAGTCGCAACCGAAATCGAAAGAAATAACATTAAAAAGGAAAAGCCTTCCAGAACCACCTCAAGTCGTTAAAAAACCAATAGAAGCGTTTAAGCCTATTGTTAAAATTAAAGCAGAAACGGAATTATTAGATGACTATTTGGAACTATTGCCATATGTTCAAGAATATGTAGACTCGGAACAAATGCACGAGGAATTTTTACTCGTGAGCAATGTCATATTTTCAAAATTAGAACCTGATGAATTGGAAAAAATCGAAAAATTAGATCTTACTCAGATTGAAAAATTGGAATTTATCCGAGATTTGCTATATTTTGATACAAAGGAGCGTGCTCTATTGCTTGATAACATGTTAGAACAGCAGAAATCCGTTACTAAGGAAATATTATACATTCCTCCCTCAAGCAGGATTAAGTTAGGAGATCGATTCCGGATTCATGTGATATCTCTCGTTGATCCAGGAGAAATGAAAAAAATAATCGTTGTTGATTCTGTTGACACTATAGAAAATGTAAAGGAAGACATTGGCGTGTTATTTGATTATAATCTCGATGACTTCCTTTTATCTTCAGGTGGCGCGATATTACAAGAAGATCTATTGATTTCCGATTATTCTTTAGAAGACGACGATGAGATTGTCTTGATACCTTCGAAGATTCCTCAAAAATAACCCGCAATGCTTGCTGGAATCAGAAGCACATCGTCTCCATTAGCTAAATTATATTCTGCCAAGGATTTGTTTTCATCAAGCGTAATTCCACCGCTTGAAAGGTGAAAATCTTCTGGTTTCAAGGCAAATAAGTTTCCAACGGTTAGCTTGACATCCTTTACCAAGTTACCGTCGTTAATATTTAATTTTTCCTTTTTCTCCCCCGGACCTATCGTTGACATGAAATATATCGTTATTTTCTTACCGGAGAGGTTTGCGTTGGATTGTGGTGCTTTTGAATGTATGTTTTCTTCCTCTTCTTCTTCCCATTCCAAATCCTCGTCCTCAAAATCTTCGGGTTCTTCGTCCAGATTCATTTTTTAATTACAACCTATTGTTAATATTCTTGCTTCAAATTACTAAGATGATGTATAATAGAACGAATCGCTAGTATATAAATAATAGCCCATGTGAAACATTGTATATTATTGACTTATTAAAAAAATATCCTTAAATTTCATACCAACTAATTTTTTTAAAAGGGAACGAGATCATATTATTAATAGCACACTCGATCAAAACTAGAATATGACTGAAAAACAACCTCCCAAAACACAAGTGATTGAAAAAGTACCAAAACAGGAAATCGTAGAAATTGCAGATAAGAAATTATTAAAGAAAATTAGGGACGAGCGAATTAAACTCAATAAGGAAAGAGAGGAATGGGAAAAAGTAGTTAGAAGAATGGAGCACTATCAAGGAAACCTCGACGATCTCGAAAAAAAAAGAAAGGAACGGGAGATGGAAATACGGAACTTAATCTCTCAAAGAAAACAACTCTTAGAACAATTAGATAATGTCCAGAAAAATCTCGAAGCGCAAAAAAGTGAAATTTCTAACGAAAAAAAGCGATATAACAGCATCATTCGCCACAAAAACGAAGAATTAGACCAAAAAAACGCAGAAATCGATCGCTACAGACAAGAATTAGGTCGCCTCCGTGAGGAAGTCGAAAACGAAAAAAAGTATTTGGCACAAGAAAGGGCTAAAACTCAGACGCGCATAAATGAAATCAAGACGAAAATTCCTCGAATGGAAAAGACCGAGGTCATACTTAAATCGAATATAGGGGATTTAGAATCGAACATTACGGACATGAAAAAGGAGTACAAGAATCTAAAAAACCAGAGAGACTCCCTAAATCAAGACATTAACAACATGAAACGACAAATTGCCCAAGAAAAAGAAAGATTAGTAAACGATAAGAAAAAGATCGAAGACGAGAAGGCCAAATTACGAAACAAAGACGATGATTTGGCGCGAAAGGAGAGAGTCATCGATAAAAAGATGGATAATCTAAATAGAATGAAGGATAAGGCGCAGAAGGATGTGAGAGACTTAGAAAAAGAAAAACAGCGCCAGGAAGCTCAGCTTAAAGACTTGCAAAAGAAGGTCCCTCAACTAGAAGATAAAAAATACGATCTGGAAAGCAAGAAGCGCACAATGCAAGACGACATCAAGCAATTAAACGACGAGTATAAAAACTTGGAGAACGAGCTGAAAAAAATCGAAATGAGAAACAGAAACGAGGTAAAAGATCTGGAAAAGGAAAAGCGCCAAATTGAAGACGAAAAGAACCAGATCCGAAAGGAACGGGAAAAACTTGAAAAGGAAAGAAAAGTATTCGAGAAAGAAAAGAAACAATTCCAACAAATGGCAAGAAGCATCCCTAAATCAAAAACGCCTCAAAAATACGAGATCAAGTCAAAACAACCCAGATAAAGTATCTTATTTCATTTTCTCGTAAAACTCAGGGAACAAACTCATGTCAATGTATCCTATAATTATAAATAATCCTATAATTGTAATAATACCTATTATTATGCCAATCAAACCTCCTTTAAGACGATCCTTAAAAGAAAAGAAACCCGCGCAAATTGCTGCAAAACCTAAAATTACAGTATTTCCTAAGTGTATATAAAATAATGGGAAATCAACAATGAGAGATTCCATTATCGAACTCATATTACGCGTGCTTAATTCATCGCTTATGTAATTGACAAATTGCTGATGTAAATTCAAATCCAAAAAGATTTCCAATAATTAACATCAATCCTCCAATTATAGAAGGAATTGGTTCTTTTTTAGACATTCTTTTGTTGAAAAAATAAAAAAATACTCA
>JAFGGO010000158.1 GCA_016930515.1 Promethearchaeota archaeon
ATATTTTAAGAATAAGATCGATAAATCCAAAATATAATAAATCAAAAAAACGACAGACGATATCAACAGGGAGGTCCTAAGGAGAAGTGAGATTAAATAAGTGTGGGCGTAAAAATAACCAAAAAAGGATCCCAAAAAAAAAGAGATAAAAACCTTTATTTTTTTATTCTTTTCTACGATAGAAGCACATTGCTAAAGGGTCCCTAATAAAATTGACACCAGCAACGTAACCACGCCCGCAATAATGAGGTGTATGGCATACCTCGCTTTTCCTCCACCAGAGATGCTTCCCAGAAAAATACCCAAGTATATAAGAAGGCTCAAAAGAATACTATATGATATTACAAAATGTGTGATATTTAATGCCGTTCCAAAGAAGAAAGGAATTAAAGGTAGTGCTGATCCTATGACGGGTGCGCCTCCGTCAACTAAAGAGGCAATTATAGTAGCAAAATCTTCAGATTTTTCTATAATCGTCTTATTTTTTTTTCTTTCCTTTTTAGGAAGAAGGTCATTTTCTTCGTCTTGTGGATCCATTGCCATTGCTTTTTTCAAGTCGAAGATCTTTTTTTTTCGTTCTGCCTCTTCTGATAAAAAAGCCCCCCATAATCCACTAATACCTATTGCCAAAGCAGTGGCAAAACCCGTTATGAGGATGTTGGTCAGCGAAGCTAGTTTTGGGGTTGTAAGGAATAATATAAAAAAACCACTGATAATTCCAGCAGAAGTTAAAGCACCATCAAAACAATTATTAAAAAATTTTCTTCTAGCAATAATTGGTAAATCAGCCATGTCAGAATATTGTTTCCACTTATGCTTTTTTTCAGAAAACCAATTTTTCATTCCTATCACGCCATTTGAATTTCCAATTTATTTATCAGAGAGGACTGGTCGCATTCTCTCTCTTTGCTCTAACTTGCTTGATAACTTTTTTTTCAACTCTAAGAGTTCTATTTCATGTTGCTGGATTAAGGCAAGGTCTTTTAATATGTCCTCTCTGTCTCGGAGTATGGTTTCAGACATAATTGTGATGTTATCGTTCAACTTTTGAATTTTTTTCTTGGGCTTTTTTGCTTTTATTGATTTAATATAGTTTGATTGTTTTTTGCTTAACTCAATTCTCTCTTTAGCAGTATAAATCGTTTCGTAAGCAGTTTTTAATCTTTCCTTGGAAATTTTAAATTCTTTTTCAGCTATTTCTAATTGAGTTTCTGCTATTTGAATTTGAACCTCCGAAAGAATATTAAAATACTTAAAAATATTTCTTTCAATCTCTATTTCTTCTTTAGGAAATTCTAAATCGTTTTTTTTAAATAATTCGAGTTTTTGTTCTACAAGATCTTGCAAATCATTGGAAAATTCTTTTCTCTTTCGATTCAAGCTAAAATCTTTATGAGCTAGTTCTTTCCTAACTTTTGCCCGTTTAAACTCGGATATACCAATAGTATTTAATTTTTCTCCCATTTCCTTTTCTTTTAAACCTAATTCTAGGTTTATTTTTGCCTCTAATTCGATCTTGCTTAAATCTTCCATGGTACTTTCTCCTGATATCTATTTTTCATTTAAAAATTCTTTTATATTAATTATTCTATTGTGAACATAAATCTTTCCGTGACAATTCATAAATCTTTACAAGATTACTACTCTTATTGCTCTTTCTTAGTTTTAAAAGCTTTCAATCAATAAAATAGCCTTTTTTCTCAAATAACTAATTATTAGAATTGATAATATCTATTAGTTGCAAATTATTCAATTATCTTCTTAATTGGCTAAAAGGTCGTTTAGATCTTTTAAATCCTAACTTGAATTACTCCTCAGGAATAAAAGTTCCTTGAAAACGATTAAATAAATCAAAATTAGTGAAACTAATCTTTAATCAAATACAAAAACTCAAAATGACTTTTCCATTACTATAAGGAGCTATGGGAGGATACCAAATTATGATGAAAATTTAATAACGATGCGTTTTACTTTTAGATTGTAAAGATTAAATGGTCAGAATACATTACTATTATAAAGTAAATGGTAAGAAAGACCAAATTATTGAGGTTATTATAACTATCAGATTACTCTTAAAATAATGTTGTTAAATACAAGAGCGAATCGGTTTTTAGTTAACGACTTTTATCAGAAAGAATAGGGTCTAATTAGGCGTCGAGGTGCTACGGATGGCTGAAAAAGAAGAATATGATTTCGCAAAAATGACGGTCAAGCAATTAAGGGAGTTTAGCTCAAAAAACCATATCAAAATCCCTTCTGACAAGAAAAAAAAGGCCGATATCATTGCATTTTTGGAATCAATCGTTTCGCACCCTGAATTTACCGATCGCTCTCAAGAGGAAGTTGAAGAACAGTTAGAAGAGGAGCTCGTAGCCGGGTTTGAAGATGAAGAAGAAGATTTCGATCCAGCACTCGAGAACAAGGAAAAATTGGAGCTTAAGTTTTGGCAACAACCCCCCTATTCGAGCCTTCTTGACCCGGAAGTTGCCAAGGAATCGAAAGTAGCATTTTACGACTTGTCAACCTTAGTAGATAAGTTCTTCGATAACATGCTACACGAAGATATCATCAATTATAAAGTCTCGGGGATCGCTCTCAAGACCTCTGCGAGCCTCCATCACTATAAAATATCTTCGATCATACGAGAGGAAGAGCAAATTCAAAAAAAAGAAGAGCTTGAAAAATTTCGGGAAAGACACTCTCGAACCATCCCAAAATCCCTCCCTCAACCAATCCAACCAAAAATGCAAATTGCCACGAAAGACGAACTTTTTGACGCAATGAGGTCGGCAATCATCGAAACCATGCAGAAAAAGGAAAAGTTGCGAAGAAGAAGGGAGCGAAAGGAACAATTGAAAAACCAGAAATTACAACTTAAATCCAAGGCCAAGCTTCCAAAAGAACTTTTGAAGCATATTAGCGGCAAGGAACAAACAGTTGAGGAATTACACGAATCCTGGCTCAATAGGATCAAAGCCTCCTCCAAATTAGAGGGAAAAAGCGAGACGAGTTTCTACGACATGGCAAGGATCATAAAAACAGAAGAAGGAACTGGTATCGGACGGAAATTCGCGTTTGTAAGAATGTTCTTGGCGTTAATGTTTTTATCAACAGCTGGTTCAAGTGGTACGGGAAAACTTACCACTGACATCGAGTTAAGTCAGGATGACGATTTTCAAGACATTCATATCAAATTAAAACAATAAATTTTTTACGAGATTTTTATCGTGACGGAGTTCGACGAAGAATTGCGAGAAGAAGAAGATAATAAGAAAGACAAAGAAGGAAGTTTTGAAGAAGAGCATCTGGAAGGAGAATTATCTGAGGAAGATAATATTGAAGAAGAAAAAGATGAAGAACTTGGAGATCTGGAATCCAATTTTGAAGAGGATGGGAACGAAGAAAACGAAGAGACCCAAGATGATTTTATTGAAGACGAATTAGTCTTAGAAGAAAGCGGAACAACTGAAGATTCCAATCTAGAAGGAGAATCCATTCCAGTCGTTCAAAAAGTCCCGGATCGCGAACTTACCAAGGAAGAGCTCGAGCAGGAGATAAGAAAATTCAGCAAGAATTCCATCGAAGCAGCACTATATGCCGCAGGAAAGCCTCTCGATGTGGAGATCTTATCGACAAAACTTGAAATCCCCAAAAAAGAGGTATCAGAGCTCATTATCGAGCTTGCTTTGGAATATTTGGAACGAGATTCGGCATTAATCATTAATCAAATAGGTGAAAGCTTTCAAATGGCAATAAAAAGCGAATATGTGGAAAAAGTATCGAAATTCGCACAAGGTGGGGCCATTGCCGAGCGATATCTGCGAACCTTGACCATCATTGCCCTGAAACAACCAATTCTAAAGTCAACTGTCATAAAATTGAGAGGTTCGGGTGCCTACGAGCATATTAAATTTTTATTAGATAACGATTTTATTGAAGCTTCAAAAAAAGGTCGTTCTCACGAGCTCATGACGACCGACAAGTATGCCGAGATGTTTGGGCTTCCAAAAGATAAAAACGAAATGAAAAAAGTCATGATCGAACAATTGGGTATGGGGAATATCGCAAAAGAAGGTGGAGATTAATTACTTGTAAAAATACAAGGTCATTTCTAACTCTTCCACGACCTTCTTGAGATCGGGCTCTTGTTTGATAGTTTTTTCTTTTGAAGGGTCCATCACATCTAATTTATCGATCCTTATCGTTTTTTTAATGTCTATCTTCATGTTTTCAAGACCAACTATCCGGTCTTTCTTAACAAATATTATGACGCGTGATACATCCTCTCCTAAAGGAATTTTCAACGACGATTTTATGGATCGCAACTCTTTTATGACAGATAGTGCTTCATTACCTTCTAATGCTCGTTCATCTGAGAGGTTATCGTACGCTTTCGGCCACTTGTCGAGATGAATCGATTTGAGTCCTGTAAATTGCTGAAACATTATCGAGTGAATTTCTTCTGTAATGAATGGCATGAAAATTGCAAATATCTTCAATAAATTGAAAAACAGGTTTAATGCGATTTTCAGGGACGTCTGGCGCGTTTCCTCCTCTTCTGCGTTCAACCTGTACTTGATAGCTTCGATGTAATTATCGCATACCTCGTTCCAGAAAAAAGGTCGCAAGAGTGCAAATCCCTCGTGCCAGTTATATTCGTCAAAGTATCTCGTTATTGCCTCTAATTTTTTGTTAAACTCAGAATAGATGTAATGATCAATAGAATTCATGTTCATTTCGCCAAGATTGATCTCTTTCAGGTTCACCTTATCCAAGTTCATTTTCATTAACCTGTAAGCGTTCCATACCTTTGTCAAGAGTCGCGAGGCACCAGTGAGTTGCTCATAGTTTCTCCTGTATTTGTTATAGAACTTTTTTGGGGGTAAATTTTTCATCTCCTTCAAGATGACCTCTTCTTTGACTGGTTGCTTGGATTGAATGTTTATCCACGTGTATTCGAAGGGATAATCGTCCCCTAAGGATCCCATGGCTGCCCACTGCCTGATGGCGTCTGCTCCGAACTCGGGCATGACTTCATCAGGAGATACTATGTTTCCGAAGCTTTTCGACATCTTCCTCCCATCCGGTCCCGCGACCATGCCGTTGATCATGGTTTCGGCAAAAGGGGCTTTATCGGTCAACTTCTTGCATCGAAATAAAGTGTAAAAAAGCCATGTTCTTATGATCTCGTATCCCTGAGGTCTATGAACTAATGCGTTAGTGTATGCCTTTTTAAAGAAATCCTCGTCCTCTAACCATTTTGCTATGGCTAGCGGCGTGATGCTTGAGTCTATCCAACAATCGCAAATGTCCTTTTCCCCCTTTAAGTTCTTGCTCTTGCATTTGGGGCATTCGTTTATTGGCGGGGGGGTTTTTAAAGGATCAAGTGGCAAGTCCTTTTCGTTTGGTGGAATGATTTCGCCACACTTAACACAATACCAAAACGGAATGGGTGTTCCGAAGACGCGCTGTCGAGAAATAACCCAATTCCAATCCAATCCCTTACACCAATCGATTAATCTTTGCTTGTGCTTTTCGGGGTACCACTTCATTGCTTCACCCGATTCTATGATTTCTTCGGTAAAATCCTTAACATTAATAAACCATTGGTATACAGGTAAGAATTCGATGGGTTTCCTGCACGAAGAGCGTTCGGAATGGACAACGATTCTATGGTCGTGATTCTTGATGTCTTCTAAATAACCAGCGTCTTCGAGATCTTTCACTATCTGTTCTCGAGCTTCGAGAATGGTCATGCCCTTATACCTCGAATTCTCGTTCATGTGCCCGTCCTCAGTAAAAATCTGGATCTCGTCGAGATTGTATTCTAACTTCCATTTAATGTCCGTTTCGTCCCCGTATGTGCAGCAATACACGATACCCGTTCCGAAGTTCATGTCGACATTACTATCTGTTTCAACTCTTACGGTGCGGTTCGTAAACGGTATTTCGATTTCAGCAGCGGAAAGGTGGTAGTATCTCTCGTCGTTTGGGTGAATGAACACGCCAACGCATGCCTCCAAGTATTCTGGCCTGGTAGTTGCTATGGTAATATGCTCTCCATTGTTCCTTCCAACAATGGGTAGTTTTAGGAACCATAATTTTCCGTGTTCGTCTTGATAACTCACTTCTGCCTTGGCAACCGATGTTTCGCAATTCACGCAGAAATGCGTTGGAAATTTCTCCCTGTAAAGCCATCCTTGTTTATAAAAGTAAAGCAAGGACCATTGAACCTTGTATTTGTAATTATCATTCATGGTTCTATAGGTATGATTCCAGTCGGTAGAGTATCCCAAATCGTCGAATTGTTTTGTCATGTTGTTTATGTTTTTCTCAACCCACTCGTGACATTTTGCTAGAAATTCGTCGCGATCGTATTTCGAAACGCCATAGTTTTTCTCGACGGCTAGTTCGACTGGGAGACCGTGACAGTCAAATCCTTGGGGGAAATACACGTTCTTTCCTTTCATCTTGTTGTAGCGTGCAACAAAATCTATCCAAGAATGGTTGAGAACGTGTCCTAAATGGAGTGTCCCGCTCACAAAAGGCGGGGGGGTGTCCATCGTGAAAACCTTACCTCTTTTCTTGGGATTAAACGAGTAGATCTTTTCTTTTTTCCAGTAATCGATCCATTTCTTTTGGACATCTGTAAATTTATATCGCTTAGGGTATGTGCTTTCTTGTGCCATTTTCGATCAACAATATTTTACTTATAGACAGGTAAAATTATCTGCACACTGCATAATGTGGGATGATTTTATAAATTTATTAAATATATTGGTTTTATTACTTTTAATCCGTACTGCGGGATGTTGATCTCCGTCTACTAAAGTTTTTCATTTTTAAAATTATTCTTATTGAACGCAAAAGTTGAGTAGGAAAAAAAAAGGAAAAATAGATTGTTCAAAAATAATATAAAACATCTAAAGTTAAAAATTATTGCTATCTTAAATGAATGATATATAAATCTTCCTAAAATTTAAAGACAAATCCTTTTTGAGCGTAATATATCTCAATATTGCACCAGATTCCTTTACATGTTCTCTTTTTCGATTTTTTAACATGAATCTAATGTTTAAATTTAAAAAAATTACAGCTATTGGTTCTTTTTCTTTATTATCCCTAGTATTGCTTTCTTAATTTCTAATGTTTAAGCGGCATCAGGGTATGGTGATTATCCTGGAACCTATAGCTTTAGGGAAGATGTAGTTGATAGGAATCAAAACGGTTGGAAAATAACTGAGATCCTTGGCACAATTAATGTACTTAACGAAACAGCAGGTCATCACATGATTGTTGAATTTAATGAGCTCCATCTTCTACCTTATCGATGTCACAAACATTTATACCTATTAAAATATTTAAATCATTTTTTTTCTATATTTTTTCATCTAAATTTATTGTTTTTTCAACATGTTTCAAATAAAGAGTTGAAAAGTAATTAATTCTTGAGTTTTTCTATTAAATTAATAACTTTACATCTTGCTCAGTTGATAAAATAAACTTATGGACCTGGCGGGAGTTGAACCCGCGGCCTCTTCGTTGCGAACGAAGCGATATGCTACTAATCCACAGGCCCATCAATATGAATGATCGTATAACTTTGTTAAATCGTGGAGTCTAAAAATATTTTATGCAATCAATTCAAAAAAAGAATTGAGGAAGTTCAAATAATGATCTTTATGATCAGAAATTAAGCCATATTTGTGTAACAATAGCCCTTAACCTTTTATTTGTCGGAATATTAAATTACGCAGATTAGAAATTTTTAATACTATATTTTCCTGATAGGCTAAATCAAATAAAAAAATTGACCTAAAAGATGATGGATAAATACAATTTTAAGGAACTTTTTAATCGAGCGTTAGTTAAAGATGCGTTTGATGAGGAAATTGCTATCGTATTATCAGGGCAATATGGAAGAGCTCTTGAATTATTACAAGATGCTGAAGCCACAGGTCTATTTCCAACGCTTGTAGGTCCTCCGGGTGTGGGAAAGACGATATTATGTAGGTATTTTGCCAGTCTTCGGGCACAACAACAAAAAAACAAGAATTTTTACTGGCTTACGATGGATGAATCCATTAAACCCTCACATTTTCTTGGGAGTTTTGATCCAGCCATCACACTAAACAAGGGATTCGTGCTCGACGCGTTTAATCCTGGACCCTTATTGAGTGCTATGCTCGAAGGAGGCACTTTCTTGGCAAACGAGATTAATAGGGCGACGGAATACTCCCAGAATACATTATTAGAACCATTAGAAGAATCGTCGGTAAGCATCCCCCATTTAGGTCGGATAAGGGCTGATAAAGACTTTTTTTTCATAAGTGCAATGAATCCAGAAGAATTGTCGGGAACTCACAGGTTATCTGAAGCGCTAAAGGATAGAATCAAGGTTTGGATTAAATTAACATATCCTGAAAAATCAACGGAATTGGACATCATAAGGGTTAATTTACCAGAACATTTTGCTATAGACGAATCGGAACTTGAATTAATTTACTCAATAATAGATGAAACGAGAAAGAACAAGGTAGACATCGATGTTCCTGCATCCATCAGAGCGGGAATCGCCATTGCAAAACTATTAGGACGAAAAAGACAGATAGAACGGGAAAAGGGCGTCTCAGAAAAGGAATCCGTGTATGTATATCTATCTGAAATCGCCTCTCATGTTTTACTAGGGAGTATTAAACCCAAACCAGGAGTAAAGGCCCAAGACATCATTGATCGAATAATCAATAAAACCTTAGGAGCATGATCATAGCGAGGCAAGGATGATGGGCGTTTTTCCCGAAGATCCGTGCGATTTTGCTCTTGAATTCATTCGTAGGATGAGAAATCACCCAGATATTGCCCTTATTCCCTCCTCTCGCCAAGTTTTATCCATTCCCAAGATGATCTTGTCCCGTTTTTATCGAAAGGGTTCCCTCACTCCCAACGATTTTATCGAAATTAGCATGGTTACCTCGTATCCTGATAATCAAGATTTGGCAAAGTCAATTGCTTTCGATATTTTATTTCCACATTACATAAAAGAAACTTCGAGTGATTTATTTGAAGAAATTAATATAAAGGATGATAATGTGCTTGAAGATCAAATTAAATCTGAAATGGAACAACTTCAAGATTTAATCGATGAAATTGAAAATAAATCATTGGAATCAAACGCGATAAAAGAAATAGATTCGTTTTTGGACGAAATAAATCGGCACGAACAGGAAGAACCATATCGTTCAGCAATGAATTTTTTTAACGACGAATCTGAATTATATAGGCAACAAATTACATCCTTGGAACAATTGTTAGAAGAGGCGAAAAATCGCTTGATCCAAAAGATTAACTCTCTTAAACCTCAAGACATTGAAGCTGGTAATAAGTTAGGAATGTCCAAGTTGATTCAAGAAAAAGCGTTAAGGGAATGGGAAAAAATTACCAGCAAGGCTCTTAGCAAGGAGAATATCCAGTCAGATTTGGAAAAGCTTTATACTCCTGATCGTGTGGAAGACTTAATACAAACAATTAAATTTTTAAAAGATACTCATGCGCTTCCACGAGAAGAAATTCAGAAGTTGAAAGAAAATTTATCAGATCAAATTAAGAATTTAGACCAATTATTCAATGCTGCTAAGAACTTAGGCGAACTCCCAAAGTTTAATCCAGAGAGGCTTTTATCGAATTCCTTGAAACAACCTTCATTTGAACACGAATTTAACTTGGCAAACTCTTTAGATCAATATTATGGTACCGATCTCAGGGCAGAATTGTTGAAAATGTACGAAAAACAGATTAAAGGTCCTGAAATGCGTCTTTCTCTCGAACAATTAGCGGAACACGCAATGGCCAACAAGTCCTGGAATTCTTTATTTTCTCAGGCGCTTCAAAGTGCAATTAAAGACGCGTATGATCAACCGAAAGTAAACGAGGCTTTAAAATCTCTAGCTCATCAAGTTCAACAATTACAAAAAACCGCTCGTAATATGCATAGTAGCCAAAAAATTGCCCAAAGCCTGCCCGAACTCGTAAAAAAGGCATTAGAATCTAGTAATTCGTCAGATCAATTAAAAAACTCGGTAGAATTCTTGAGAAACATTGGATTAAATCCAGAATCTTTAGATATAAGAAAAATCGGTCAAAAACTTGGAATGTCTGAGGAAGATATCGCAGAATTAATTGAACCCAACTATCAATTATTAAAAAAGTTAACTGAAAATAAAAAAGCTAACTTCCAACAACTCTCTAATTTAATGCAACAATTAAGTGATCAATTGGACATTCAAAAAATAAAGGAATTGACGACAATTGCCTTAGATTCCGAAAATCGGGACGCTCTAGGAGCTTTAGGGCATTTTGATCTTGGCGAAGCCCTAGAAAGCGCCAAGCAAATTAGTGGCAAAGATGGAGAAAACTTGCTCATTTCTAGCTTGACGGCGGGCAATGGAGAAAATTTGCTTAAACAATGGTTTATACATCGTGATCGCTTGCCTCATACTTCAAAAGATAAGGTAAAGGAACAAGCAAAGGCTCTCCTTATCGAATTAGGCGTTTATTATTCAAGAGCTCGCTTGGGAAGCTCCGTTATGGGACCAATTCCCATAAATTCTGTAAGACCTTATACAGTAGGCGACGACTTCGAGAATGTCGACTTGGAAGAAACAATCTTTCACATTTTAGAAAAAGGAAAAAAATTGGAACACATAAACTACGACGACTTTTTCGTTTACGAAACTGCCAAGGGATTGAGAAACGCTGTTATCGAATTAGATGTATCTGGAAGCATGGATGGTGATAAAATGGCGCAAATGGCAATATGTGCCACAATGCTCGTCTACGGCCTACAAAAAGACGAAATCGCCTTGTGCTTTTTTGAATCCGATACTCATGTCTTAAAAAAATTAGATGAAGATATTGATCTTGAGAAATTAGCCGATGAGCTCTTAGACATCAAGGCAGAAGGGGGTACCAGAATACAAAAGGCTCTCGAATGGGCTAGAGAGGAATTTAATAAAAATTCAAGTTCTAGAGAAAAGCTTAATATTATATTTACGGATGCCGAAGTCTTTGATCTGGAACAAGCTATTGAACAATTAAAGATCCTGCGCTCAATTGGTGTAAATTCGATTGTGGTATGTCCTGAATCACAATTTAACCTCAAAGAAGCCGAAAAAATGGCGAGGATCGCAGGAGGACGGTTACTGACAATAAAAGAATGGGAAGACTTTCCCAAACTAATTGCAGATATTATAAAATCGAAGTTTTAACGATATGAAGAATAAGGAACTTTACGAGCTCATCATCAAGAAATATGGTGGGGATGTATTTGAGGAAGGGTTAAAATTTCCCAACAATAAGATCTCCATTATTTTCTTACAACCAAAACCAATTAAAATTAATTGTATGGTTTTAGATAACGATCGAGAATTTCATATCGTTATTAATCAAGAAGAAAAAGAAATTTTTCACGATTGCCCCCGTTTTTTGATTCATAAAGATGATAATAAAAAGATATGTGCTCACATAATAAAATTAATCCTATCGATAAATGAATCTCTATCTTTTAAATTATTGAACGATATCGACAATTATGTTCTATCGGCAGAAGATTTTGGATCGAGACATAAGAGCGAGAATTATATGATTCTTGCAAAAAGTTGTTTTACTTCTGATAATTCCGTTGAAGGTTTGAATTATTTAAATAAAGCGTTAGTAAATCGAGACGATTGTTCAAATATTGTTGGAACATATTTGAAAACTGCAATTGAGAATAATTTATTCGTTGAGTTTTTTGAATTTTTAACAAATGATAAAATGAATGGAATGAACGCTTCATTTTTTATAGATCAAGAAAAGTTAATTGAAGAAGGTTTTAAGTCTTTTCTAGCATCTATTCCAAGATATTCATTTTATAATGTGTTAAAAATAATTGAATCAATAGATCAGATTCTAAATTCAATTGATTTTTCTTTTTTGAGTCGATTTCTTATTGCGTTAATATCCAAGACTAAATCCACAAATTTAAAAGAGAAATATTTTGCTTTCTATTTCCTTTTAAAACATAAAGAAATTTCTCAAGAAGAAATTCAATCCTTCGACGATTTAATCAGCAATAATTTAATACAAGAATTGAAGAATCAAATTTTGGTGCATTTTCAAAACCAGATTGAGAATTTTGGTTTAATTGAAGAACTTAATTTGTTAAAAAAACATTTCAAGACATTTAAAATTTCAAAAGAAACTTATAACGACACCTACAAAAAATATAAAAAAGAATTGCAAGAAATTGAAAGAAAATTATATATCAAGAAATTTGCGTTCCTCAAATTATTTAGAAAAAAGTTTAAAGTGAACAAGTCGACTGGGGGATTTAAAAAAAAAAGAAATTTTTATATTGTCGATCACGATAAAGAAAACATTAATAATCCCGCATATCATTATATCCTTGCTAGGATGGGTTTTTATGGATATAAGAATCAATTTATCAAATCATCGGAAATGGGCCCTAATATATTTATGCTAAAGGATTTATTTCTAGACGATATAGGCAAATTCCCAGATGTACTTTATTATAAAAACCAGTTTTGGGGCGATATTAAATCTATTGAAATCGATTCCAATATCGGATATTCTCTCTTGCCCAAACCATTGGATTACGATCAAGACGGGGTTTATTTGATGTTTGATAGAAATGAAACCATAATCGTCGAATGGGACCTTGTTAACAAACCCGTGAATGGTAGCTTGATCGTTGCTTATAGCTCTCAAATTCTTGTTCCCGACCAAAAAAATCCATTATTTCATGATTTAAAACCTTTTGATTTGTGTTATTGTAAGAAAATACCAGAGGAAATAGAATCAGAAATAATAAAAAAGACCAATGTGATTTCGAAATGTTCTTTTAAGGATGCTATAAATAGTATTGCTGCTGGTATGGATTTTATAGAAGGTTATTATCCCCTTTCATTAATTAAAGATGTTATTGATAAAAAGATTGAACCTTTTGAAGCTCACGCCCTTTTACGACAAAATCCAAACAAATTATTCATCCCTAATTACAATAAATTCGTTCAAATAGCTGAAACTTTTTTATTCGACTTTATTCGAAAAGAAAAGAATTATGTTTTTGAAACGCTTAAAAAAACGCCTGAAAAAAAAACGAGTCATCTATTGTTCTTACTTGGATTAGATAAGGAATTTGAAGGTATGAATTTGCCTTATGGGCGAATAGCGGAAGAGCTTTTTGAACAAAATCTACCTTTTAAAGAATTCAAGTCAAATTTGATAAATAAAGTTCACGATCTTGTAAAACAAGATCTTGAAGAAGCTAAAGTAGGATGCACTGAAGCTTATGACTTGAATAAAATGCAATATACATCTTTCTCTTATTATTTAAAAAAAATATTACAAGTAAGGAAAAATGAATTCGAACGAGCGAAAATTAAACATCAGGATGAATTTTTCGACCTTTCAGAAGTATTAAAAACATATTATGGAATAAAATTTGCAAAAATGCTAAAATTGGGACAAAATAAATTAGTGAGACCAAACAAGTTCCAAAAAATAAAAGAATATGCAAAAAAATTAGGATTAAAACTAAATTTGATAGATTAAATCTTTACTATACCTTCCCTTGTCCTTGAGATTCCTCAAGTCTTGAGTCCATAAATTTAATTTTCATGACAAATAGCAGAAAACAATAACTAAATGCAATCCAAATTATTGATTGTGTTAATGGCGCGCTTAAGACAAGAATTACATTTAAAAATGATATAGCATATAAAAATCCAAAAGTATGTAATCTTTCTAATTTTGATGGATTATTTTTATGATAAATGTTTCTTTGTAAAAGCACCAATAATAGTGGAGTAAACGCAAAGAGCAGAAAAAACTTTTCTTCTAATAAGTTTGTAGAAATGAAGAATAGGAGGAAAAGATAGGGTGTTAATAGAATAGTAAAACTCAAGTATACTCCTTTTTCGTAAACGCTCACTTTTGTCATTAATGTTTTAATTTTTGCCCTTTGGTCACCTAGATAATCGGGAATGTTTTTCACGGTAAAATAAGTGAAGAAAAAATAAGTAATGATGTAAAAAATTGGTGGTAGATCTAATATTGATCGATTAATTAACCAACCACCCAAAAAAGGAAGTGCTACAGCTCCAGTAAAGCTTATCATTCCCAAAAGCATGTTTTTCTTAAATCTAATTGGTGGTGCAGAGTAAAATATTGAATCTAAAACTGCTATAATAATTATTATATAACATCCCAATCCCATTAAAGTTGCGAGCTGCATGATTATTGTATATAATCCAAAAAGAAGGAATCCCATATTTTTCAAACCTACTGCATTAAGCATCTCTGTTCTTATCGGCTGATTAATTTCGTCTTCAAACCTATCGTAATAAGAATTCACTAAATTAGCTCCAGATGTTATCATCGCAAATATTATTAGACCTATTACCATCCTAAAGATATCAATAGAATTTGTAAGAGAATATCCTAAGAAGAAGGACATTAAAGCAAAAATCCAGGTTCTGGGTCTCGCCAAAGCTAAAATATTATACAATTTTGATTTATTATTTGATATAAAGACTTTCACCTTTATACATGATTTTGATCTAATTAAAAGAAATAGTTGATTTTTTTTAATTAAAGGAGGGAGGTCAGTGAATTTATGATTTTCAAATACATTCAAACTTATTAAATAAATATTATTGTATTTATTTGGGAAAAAGGAATGAGTGTGAATATAAAAAAAACAGGAGTTAATATAGCTCGTATTAATCACTAGTTCTAAAAATTAGCATCTATCGTGTTTTAGGTAATTATTTTGCTGAAATGATTTTTTGGTAATTATAGAAGAACTTTTCTATGAATTTCTGGTATATTTCCAGCGCTTCTTTATATTCGTCAATCTCGACGAACTCTCCGTCCGTGTGCTCCAATTTTGGATCTCCTGGACCATATGTGATGGTGGGAATACCAAAATGGGTTCCAATTACATTTGTGAAAGTAGTACCTGTTTTTTTTACCATGATTGCTTTTTCTTTGCGTATTTTAAAAATAGCCCAACGCAAAGCGCCCGTCATCACATCATCTCCTTTTACTTCGTATCCCTCTATTTGACTTAAAATTTCTTCTTTTATTTGAAATTCAGGGCAATTATTTTGATATTTCTTAGCTATTTCTAATTTCATGCCTCTTATTTTTTCAAGCAATAGATTAGATTTAATTAGGGGCGGAAATCTTATATCTATTTTCATAGTGCATTTTGAAGGAATTACATTTGCTAAGTCTCCTCCCTTCAAGGTTCCAATATTTGAAATTACCTTGTGGAAATAACTATCGCTTTGAGTGTTTTTATCTCCTTGAGATGATAATTTCTGTGAAATAATTTTAATTTCGTTCCATAGATCTAATGCCACTTCAATCGCGTTCACATGCATCCAAGAACTTGCCATGTGGCCCGGCATCGAGGTAATCTCGTAAGAAAGGCAAAGTCTGCCTTTATAACCGATGCATATTTGGCTTGTTGTAGTAGGTTCTCCAAAAATGGCAAAGTCTGGACTTAAATCAGATTTTAGGAACTCCTGAATTCCTTCCAAAGAACTTTCCTCTCTAACGATACCCACAATCGCGATTGTTCCTGAAGTTATTGTATTAAAATCGTATTTTGAAATAGCGTAAACCATTGCTGCTAAAGAAGGTTTACAATCAACAGCGCCCCTACCAAATATTTTTCCTTCTTTTTCAAAGACGGGCAATTCCCCCGGTATTGTATCCATGTGAGATATTAATAATAAAAAAGGCTTTCCCCTTCCCTTTATTGCGATAACATTTCCAATATTGTCAAACTTCACTTTAAATCCGTGATTTTTCATAAAATTTGCTAAAAATCGTGCGTAAGGTGTTTCATTTTCAGATGGGCTATATAATTTAATGCATTCTTTTAGAAACTCCGTAGGATTTTCAAGCATCGTGTACCGAGGTTCCTCCATTTTCTTCTAACGCATTTAATATGGGCGAATCGATTAATCCAGAACAAATAATTACTTTTTTAACTCCGTTTTTAAAGGATTCTAATGCGGCATAAGCCTTCTTCTTCATTCCCCCTTCTAATCGTTCGATTAGCTCTTCTAATTGAATTCTAGATATGGATTTTATCATAGAATTTTTATCTTCGAAATTCCTGTAAATACCTTCCACATCTGTGAGACTAATTAAAACATCTGCATCAAGAGAACCCGCAACTTGACTTGCCGCTCTATCACCATCTACATTCACTATATCGCCTTCTTCACTCCTTGCTAAAGCACCAATAACTGGAATATATTTATTTTTCAGCAGGAATTTTATAATTTGGGGGTTGATGGAATTAACCTTTCCTGAATATTCCCCCCGTTTTATAAGCTTTTTATTATTAACTAATACAACTATTTTATCCTTTCTAACAGCATCTATAGTACCTCCATCAATTCCCGTGAAACCAAAAGCATTTACTCCCCTTTTTTGAAGCGCCTCAACTAGTCGCTTGTTATTCAATCCACCGAGAGACATGATTGCGGCACTAATGGCTTCTTGATCGGTATAGCGGGTTGTATATCCTGATGGTGTCTTGAAATATTTTGGTTCCTTATTCATGCTCCTTAATATTTCGTTTATTTGGGGGCCCCCACCATGTACAACTACTAGCTCATATTTATCAGACAACTTTAAATAAATATTTGAAATGTCTTCCACGACATTTTCGAAATTCTTTGCTATTAAAGCCCCCCCTACTTTGATGACAACTCTCATTTTATTCTTAATTATTTGTATTTCGTATTATTTATAATTATTTTCCAAATATTCAACAATTTCTCGTGCAATATTAATTTTTGTAGCTCCAACTATACCTTGAAATTGAGGCGTGCCATTGATTTCTATCACTTTATATTCTCCCTCTACACCCATAAGGTCGATGCCGACAACTTCTCCCTGGACGGCTCTTGCTGCACTGAGACTTAATTTCTCGATTTCGGGAGTTATTTCTATTGGTTCTGCTGTTCCTCCTATTGCAATATTGCTCCTAAAGTTCTTTTCTGGATGAAATCTCCCCATTGCGGCAACGCAACGATCCCCAATTACAAAAACTCTGATATCTGTAGGAGCGTGAGGATTGCTTTCGCTAGTAGAAATGAACTCCTGCAAGTAATAAATTTTCTGCAAGATATTTCCCATGGTTTCACGACACTCGAGATTAGAGATGGCGCTATTGTAATCGTCCAATTTTGCGATCATCCTTCCCCATGACCCAATAATAGGTTTAATTACGGTGGGATAACCTATTGTACTTTCTATTGCTTCAATTGAGGAATTATCTTGAAATGAAACGCTTGTTAAAGGAGTTGGGATATCATTTTCGATTAATTTTAATGTTGTTAACAACTTATTACCACTTAGGTGCAGACATTCGTAATTATTGACGATTTTATATCCTTTTAGTTCTAAAATTGCTCCAGAATACAATCCTCGCAAGTAACTTAGAGATCTTTCTAATATTACTTTGCAATCGCTAGAAAGATTGAGATCTTTTTTCTTGGAAAGAATGTAGAAAATTTTTCGATTGTCTAATTCCTCGTGTTTGATTTTTTTCTTTTCGAGTTCGGTTATTATTTGTTTTACTTCCCATGTTATCCTGTTTAAAAGTATTCCAACTCGCATTAGTATGACCTCATTATAGATAATACTTTAAAGGATTTTTTAGGTAAAATATTTTTTTAGTCATATAAGATATAAAAAAATTTAAAAAAATCTTGAAAATAATAAATGAATTGAATTATAGATCCCTAATGCGATAATTTTCTAGAACTAAATCAATAATTCTACTCGCAACGAATCTTTTCGAATGTCGTGGAATATGTGTTACGTGTTTTTCTTTATTAACGATCCACACTTCGTTATCCCTGCTCTCAAACCCCATTTCTCCACCAACATCGTTCGCGACGACGAGATCAGCTTTTGACCTTTTAAGACGGTCATAGGCTCTGTCAATTAACTGCGTTTTTGAAACATTTGTTTCCGCTTTGAAAGCAACAATAAATACTTTATCGTTTACCTCTCTTGCTTGATCAATGATCTTTGGTGTTAAACCCATAGTAATGTGTAATTCTTTGACCTCATCAGAAGATATCTTGCCTTGAATGCAATCCTTTGGCGTGTAATCGCTAATAGCGGCAGCACAGATAAATATGTCATAATCCTTTTCTTTTAACTCACTATTCACGGTCCGAATAAAATCGCTAGTAGTAACGACATTAATCACATTTAAATAGTCCGGGGCTTCAACCAAGCACTTTCCTTTCACTAAAAGAACATCAGCGCCCCTTGCAGCTGCTTCTTTTGCTATTTCGATCCCCATCCTTCCAGATGAATTGTTAGATACGAATCTTACCTCGTCTATAGGTTCTCTGGTTGGTCCAGCAGTAATAAGAACCTTTTTTCCTTCCATGTCGCGTTTTGCAACTAACATGTCAATAACTCTATCGATAATGTCGTCAACATGAGCAATTTTTGCCTTTCCTTCCGAGATACGGGGCCCTAAGATTTCCACTCCACACTTTCTTAATTTCTTGATGTTCTCTTCGAGTATAGGGTGCCTGAACATGCTCTCGTGCATTGCGGGCACAATAATAATTGGTGTGGAAGACCCAAACGCAGTAGTTACAACGGTTGTAACTGGCGTATCGTCGACACCCATGGCTATTTTTGAAATGGTATTTGCCGTAGCGGGACAAACCAAGACTAGATCGGATTTACCGGAATTCCTTGGGCGATCTCCAGCGAGATAGATGTGCTCTACGGCCCCAGTTAGATGAGTAATAGCGGGATTTCCAGTTGCCCAATGCATTAAAGTGGGTGTGATTAGCTCTGTAGCAGATTTTGACATCACGCAAATTACTTCTGCTCCTAACCTCATGAGTTCTCGGGCAATAATAGGTGAAGAAATAACGGCAACTGAACCAGTAAGGCATAAACAAATAGTTTTTCCTCTAAGGATCGTACCCTTGCTTTCCATGATGTCCTTACTTGGATGCTTTTCGGACACGAATGACACTTTAATAGATAGTTATTTTTAGTTATGATCTTAAAATAGCGACAGTTAGTTATATTTTATGTTTTTATGCATCCTATCAAAATATACAATATCTTTAATTTTTCTTCATTCTCATCGTTTACAAAGAATAACCAATAGGAATTGCTTTCAAATCGCTTTTTGGAGCGTATTTTCCGTGATTTCTTTTAAAGTTTTTCATGGAAAGAAAAAATTTAAATAATTGGTCAATTTCTTTAAGAAGTGAAGGAAAAAGAAAAGTTTGATAAAATAATGAAAAGCTAAGAGCAAAGCCTCTTAATCAAATACTTAATATTATTCCTTTTAATTTGTATTAAATATTAACATTATTATTCTAAAAAGTAACATTATAGAAAGTATAACAAAAATATAGGAGTGCGTCTAAAATTACCGCCGAAGAAGAAGGAAACATAAAGCAAGGTACGATCGCAGGTTTTATGAGGAAGCGTACTCAATTAGTAGGATTCGAAATGGGATATTGGAAGCATGTCCAATATTGTTCTGAGTTCCTAGATAATGCTTTAGACGCAATCGAATCCTTTCAATGGAAAGAAATAGAAAAAAACGATTCGAACATATTATTTACGCTAGATAAAGATCTCGAGCTTCAAAAATTATCGTTCAAACCGCGTCAAACGACCGAGGAAGTAAAACCCTCCGATGAAGAATCTGGCGAAATAATAAATGAGGAACAAATCGAAGTAGAGGCGGAAGTGCAAAGGATTATTGATGATATGAACGACCTTATAAAACCAGCAGAATCTATAATTGATATAGAGCCCATTGTAATCCTCAGACTAAGGGAATCTGAGGCCTCTACTTATCTCACATCGGAAATAAGTAAAAAAAATATTATGAATTATACGTTTGAGATATTCGATAACGGTACGGGCATGTCCAAAAGCGATTTAAAAAAATTTGGAAAATACCTCGCCTCGTCAAAATCAATGGAACTAAAGCAAACTCGAGGAAGTCAAGGATTTGGTTCTCCCAGCGCTTTTAGCGATGCTCAAAATACAACCGGTAGACCAATAGTTGCAGTTTCAAAGTCAGCAAGTAGCATCTACGCCACCGTTTCGGAATTTTTTACGACTAGCAAAAACGAAAAAAAATACTTGGTTCATCCTTCTGAAGTTGATAGTCCTTTTATACATGGTACCTATGTTAAGCTTAATTATCTCAATGTAAAATACACGAGGGGCTATGTCGAGTATTACATCAAGGAAACCGCTTTTTTAAATCCCCACATCACGATAGTATATATTGATCCAACGGGGGAAGAATTCATTCATCCTCGATTGGTTTCAGTATTTCCTAAAGAGCCAAAATATACGAAACCACATCCTTCTTCTACTAATATAGGAGATCTTCAAGATTTATTGACTAAATCTAATAATCTAACACTTTCTGCTTTTTTACAAGATAATTTTGTAAGAATAAGTTCCAAAACGGCTAAAGAAATCCTCGACTTTGCCTCAATAGAATTGCAAGATAGGATGGATTTGTTTATTCTCAAGGAGGGCTACATTACGAAACTGAATAAAAAAGCGGATTCAATCTACTATTTTCGAAATGAGGATCGAGTGTATGGAAAATCGACTAAACCACGAGAAAAATTAATTATTTATGAGATAACTGACGACCAATTAAAGAATGCATATTGGGAAATTATCAATAAATACGATCAATACAAGAAGGATCAAACCAAGCTCAATAAGAAAATAAAAAAAAACAACGATCTTATCGAAAAAACCGAAACAAAAAAAGAGATCAAAAAAATAGAGACTAAAAACAAGGAATTTCTCGATGAAATCGAAAAAATAACCAAGGAAAAGGAGAACCTTAAGGATGAATTATATGCCTTAATAAAAAAAAGCGAAAAAGACTTGAAAGAGGCAAAGAGTATTAAAAACCGTAATGATTTCGAAGAACTTGTCAATAATGTAGAAATCACTAAGGTTAAACCTACCAATTTAACAAATGATCAATTCAATAGTCTTTTTATGGCTTTCAAATCGATAAAATACATGTCACCTCCAACTGATACGGCCATTCCAGTGGGTGCATCTGTTTTAGAAAATTCGTTATCAAAAGAGTTAAACTTGAAACTATCGGAAAATCCGGAGGATTTTGACAATCCCGTAGAAAATATAACTCAAATATCAACATACCTACAAAAAAAGAAAAGAGATTTCATAATAAATGATGATCCTCATTTAGATAAGGATTTAATTGAACATATCCTGCCATATCCCGAAGAAATAAATGAATTAAACACGAATATTCTGTCTGATATAGATATTAGTATAGAAAGTCAAGATTCTAAAAAATTTTTCGAAGATTTTATCTCACACGCCACGAAAGATCAAGGAGAATCCTACGAAGATGTTCTTGAATTTTTTCTAAATAATTTTTCTAAGGATGATGACTTTATTGCTGCTGAAACCAGAAGTCCCACAAGTGGAAAAGGTTTGGCTTATGTTGTGGAGGCTGTCTTGGCATATTCGAAAAATATAGAAGTTCCCAAGCGTTCAAGAGATGTACTTTCCAGGTTCGTTAATAGAACTCCAAAACTCCGAGATAGTGCCGATTGTCAGATAACTAAGGCTGTACAAACAGTATCGTGGAAAAATTACAAGCTAGACATATACGATAATAATTTACCCAAGGGTCCAATAAAGCTTTTAGTAAATGTATCTGGGCCATTCGTTCATTTAATGTTTAAATCTCAGTCCAAAAATGCACTTGCTGACGATGATAATCTAGAAAAAGAAATTAAATATTGTCTCGAAGCGATTGGAAGAAAAATACGAATATATCTTAATAGAAAAGCATCTTTCCATCAAAGTCTCAAACGAGCAAATTTAATCGAAGGATATATCCCCACTTTTTCCAAAAGTATTTACAATATTGCATCAAGAGGAGGGAAATATAAGGAAAAGGTAAAGCAAGCCGAACTGGAAAACTTAATGAAAGCAGCATTGATTAAAAAGTCCACGCCACCAAGCAAGCAACTTGAACCTGCCCCTGAAGTGCAAGAAAAGGCAATTTTAAAGGAGAAAATCATAAAGGAAGAAATAAAAGCCGAACGCAAGCCAGAAGTCGTAAAAAAAATTGATAGACCTGCAGATGCATCCGTTAAAGTAAAATCTGCAGAAAAAACACCTCCTAAGGCAATTGAAGTCAAGAAGGAAAAAATAAAACCTCCAGAGGTCAAAAAAGAAGAAAAACCTGTCCCAATAAAAGAAAAAGAAATAAAACCAAAAAGTGTGAAACTTCCTCCTTCAAAGACTGTCCAGACTCAATTACAACCTAAAATTACGACTGATCGGATTATAGAAGCATTAACGAAAAAAGAATGGCAAAACATTAAAAATTTAATCTTTAAGTTGGAAATTAGGGACATGTTAGACGCAAGATACTTGCAAGTGAAATTAAAAGAATTAGAACGAAAAAAAATGGTTCTTGTTGATGTTCAAATGGGTAAAAAACATTGGAAATTACCTCAAATTAATTAGGAGTTGAATCATGGCAAAAAAAAAAGAACAAGCAATAGCCGATTTAAAGGCAGCTAAGGAATTACTTAAAGATTACATAGATAAAGCTTATGAAAAGAAAAAAATCATGCTTCCAGAAGATACGATTAAGATCGATGATCTTAACAGAAAAGATACTCTTAATCGTATATTTGAAGTCACGGATGCCGTGATAGAAAAAATTTATCAAGGAGGAAGACCGTCAATCGAACTTCCATCCAGAACAAGTAATAACATAATTTGGGATGAAGAAAACGACCTGCTTCTCCTTGGAAAGCAAATTGTTGAAAAACATTTTCACTCCCTCACTAGCGTTGCTGATATCACGAGATTAATGAGGATACTTGATGTAGTCAGTGAACTACTTACGGAAGACATACACGCTACTAAGAGAGAAGTGTTTTATACTGATGTTAATCTATTTAAAGAACAAAAGAATAGTGACAAGGGGATTGAGGATGTTGCCACAATGCTTTATACAACTAGAAATTCCACGCATATCATTGCAGCCCCAAAAGGGTATTGTGTTGGAAGGTTAAGAATTAGAGATCGAAACGATATTATAGATCTTGAGGGATTAGGAACTGGAGGCTGGACAATATCGCCAATGCTAGATAATATTGAAATCCTAGAATCCGATGCAGAATTCATAATGGTAATAGAAAAAGACGCCGCAATGTTGCGTCTCGCAGAAGCGAGATTCTGGAGGACCTATCCATGTATTTTATTAACAGCCCAAGGAGTGGGAAATGTAGCGGTGAGAATGTTTCTCAAAAGATTAAGTAAAGAATTGAATCTCCCTGTTTTCAGCTTGGTCGATAGCGATCCCTATGGACATTATATTCATTCTGTATATTTGAGAGGATCAAAGCGATTGAGCTATGAATCTCCGTTTCTCGCAACTCCAAACATAAAACTTTTAGGCGTTTTAACGAAAGATTTGGATGAATATAAGGTTCCCGAGAGAGTTAGAATTAAAATGAGTAAACAAGACGAAAAAAGAACGAAAGATTTACTAAACGAAGATTTCGTAAAAAAAAATAAGAAATGGGAAGAAGACCTCAAATTAGCATATAAATTGAAGGTAAAAGCAGAAATACAAGCCTTTGCCTCCCATGGATTTACATTCTTGACGGAAAAATACTTACCCGAAAAATTATCGACTGGAGATTGGATATGAAAATCTTTCAAAAAAAAGACGGAGGATATGTTCAACTCATAGGAAAAGAGAAAATGCTAGAATGGCCAATTGAATTACCCCTGATTTTTATCGAATATGTTCGAACCAAGCTACTTGACAATTACGGCGAGTTGAAAAAACAAGTCGAAGAGTATCTCGACGAAATAATGGAAGATGTAGCTATTCCTCGTATGATTAGTGTTTTGAATGGTGATGATAAGGATGAAATAATCTCTGCTTTAACACGTATCGAAGAAATTTCAAAAAAAAATGTTGAAATGGCTGAACCAATCAAAAAATATTTAGGGAACCTTTTAAAAAATAACAACAAAGAGATCGTCAAGCTCGCCGAAAATATATCAAAAAATTTTGAAAGTGCAGAAAGAAAGAAAACTGCAGCACAAAAGCGAAAAATTATGAGGGAAAAAGAACAATTATTCTTGGAAGGAAAGATTAGCGCAGAGGAATACGCCAACTCTCGCAAAGATTACCTAACATTAAAGGAATGATCTCTTTTTCTAAAAACTCGTTTTTTCATTTATCAAGAAAGAAAAAAGGATCTCCAGGCATTTATAAGAGAAAACACTTTTCCAAACAAAATCTTCTCAGAATTCGTCAACCTTCGTTCGTTATCTGGTGATATAGGCGTTTTTGTCAATTTCAGTAGTTTTAGCAACCTACTATCCAGGATGTTAATGAGATAAGAATTGTAACGATCCATGTCCAAGCTAGGTCTGATACCCGCTTCTATCTCCTTTTTCGTGAAACTCTTGAACTCCTTTATTGTATTCAGAAAGAATGGTCTTTCTCGCCTAACGAGTTTTTGATCGTCTCGTTCAGAGATTGCGTATCTTTGAACATCTAGATTATCGCATTTATCGCCAGCTGCAACCTTGAGTATGTTATTCTTAATGAAAGGGACGGCAATAAAAAACCTCAACTTGTATTCCTTGCCCTTTTCAAACGGGCCTATTTTTTTTCCTAAAATCGTGTATCCTCCGTGGTCTTTTACGCACTCGGTTTTGACTTCTCCATTCTGAAATGCGAAATTTTCTCTTTGGAGAACATCCATAAAATTCCATTCAATTTGGTTCAATTTATGAAATCACCAGAAATATAAAACAAAATTAAAATTATTATCTTAACAAAGAATAATAAGAGAAAAAAGTTTAATATTAACGATATAATATTCATTGTTTTTTGGTGAGAATTTATGCTAATCGAAATTTTACTCCTCGTGATTTTTTTTGTATTTTTTTTAGTGGGTTTTTTTATAATCTATAAGCAAGTTGCACTGGTTAAAAAAGGAGAATTTAACATCAAGGACACCATTCAATGTATTATATATGGGGTCATCTTTGGAACTGCCGTAATGGTGGTAATGAGTATGGCATTTATTTTTGCTGTTAAATCGCAAGATTTTTGGAAAAATAGCCCTACTCCCCCTCCAGAAATTCATCCCCTTGCTCTATTGGTCCCTTTTGTGTTTTGCTTGGCGTATATATCGATATATCCCCTAATAGATTTTTTATACATCGCACTAAGCAAGGAAACCGACGAGGGACTTACGCCCTTCCAGAAAATCATTAGTGAAAAATTTATTAATGTATCTAAAAGCAAGCTGATTTCTGTCCTCCTTTCTTTATTGCTGTATTTTGGATTATTTGTTCTTCCACCCTTGCTTTTAGCGCTTGCTGGCTTACCCTTCTTGATGATTTGGATTTCGTTTATGTTAGTCTATCCTATGCTTATATTGACTTTTTATGGTTCGAAAGGATATATAGCTGGCCTCTCTAATGCTTATTATCACATACCAGACATTAAGCGACAATCATTTTTAGGATTTGAATGCTCTAAACGTTCTCTAAAACAATTCATATCGAATCCTGGACCGTTTATACTAATGGGTCTGATGTTATTCGTATTTGTTTGGGCTTGGATATCTATGATCCAAACAATTGCATTCTTTTTTACGCAAAAAATGGGATTTTCCACGATGTCCTCTGTGTTTGTATTTGTCACGCTATTATTTGGAATCATTGGATATTTCACGCGTTTTTGGGGAAGGAAGATCAAGTATCGAGGGATTGATATTTATTTTGCTGCTTATTTAATGGCTGCTATTGGTATAAATGTATTCGTTAATTTTTTAATCGTAAACGCTGACAAGCTGACGGTACTTAATTCTTGGGCAATAACGGGTCAAGCAATTCAAAACGCACCGATGTATTCTTTTGCAGCGGCAATTGAAGAAGTTGTTCTTATTATCTTCACATCATATTTTTTCTTAAAAACAAGTGCAAAATTCAATGTAAACATAAAATACTCAAAAATAACAGAATGCGGGCGAAAATTCGATCCAATACCTCTATTTACCTTGATTAAGAATCGGAATCAAAAAATACAACAACACGCTGAAAGCACCATTTTAATGATGTTTGAGCGGATTCCCTTGAAAACTGGAGTTGATCTCAACGATGATAAGTTTAAAAACTTCCTAATTGACGGAATATCAGATTTCAACGCAACTTCAAGGAGAATTTGTACTAAGGTGCTCTCACAATTGGAAAAAGACGCCCCCGAGGTCGTTCTTCCTTGGGTTCTCAAGTCGTTAAAATCTCCTAACTACGACCTATCTATTGGAGTTGCTCGTACCCTAATTGACTCGCCAGACTTGTTTTTAGAAAAAATTCCTGACGGCACAATAATTAAAATGATCAACGATTCTGAGTGGCGGTTAAAGCAAATTGGTTTGAAGATTGCTTCAAAATTAATTGAAAATCGAGAAGAATTGCTTGCTAAATTAAATCTTAAGAATTTTTTAAATGATCCCGATGGTATCGTTCAAGCAGAAACTTTAAATATGATATCTAAAACTAAACAAAAACTCTCGCTCGAGATCGTTTTCGAAAAGATAGCGAGTTCTAAGGAAGAAATACGCGCTGCTGCCGTGAACAACTTGAAGAATATTGAAATCCATGACGACGATCCATTAATAATATCAAAAATTAAAACGCTAATAACAGATCCTAATAGTTCAGTAAGGGCGGCAGTTTTTGCACTATTAACGAAGGTTGAAAACCTTGAAGATTTACAAATACCCGTCGCCCCCTTTTTAGATGGTTTGACGGATGCTGACGAAAGAGTTCGAAATAATTCCGTTTTAGTGCTTGAAAAAATCTTTAACGAAGATTCCAAATCGTTTAAGATCGACGATGTCGTGCAAAAATTAAATCATGAAGATTTAAACATTGCCAATAGTGTTTTATCATTGATGGGAAAGCTCTGGAAAAGAGATCCTAGGAAAATATTAAATCATCTCCTTTCTTTCATTAAATCTGATAACAAAGAGCTAAAAAACCTTGTTTCAAACATTCTTGTTGAAAAATATAAAGAAGACCCAAAACTTATTCTCAAGAACCTGATTGTTGTACCTGACGAATCCAAGTTCATAACTAAAGGAATCGTTGCAAATACCATCATTAAAATGGCAAGAACAAAACCTAAAAAAGTCATATCGAAGCTGTTGAAATATTCCGCTTCTGACGACCAAAATGTGGTTTTCAACGCCGTTTCTGCTTTAGGCGGGTTAGTAGATGAGCATGTGAATTTAATCAAGTTAAAACCCGTGATGAATGTTATGGAAAAGTCAAAGAGCGATAAAGTGATCAAAGAAGCTAATAAAATATTTCAGAAAGTAGCGAAGGAAAATCCCTCGTCCTTAGAACCCGTTCTTGACGACATTTTTGATTTCATGCTAAAACATGAAACTTCCATCAAATTAGCCTTGCTCAAATCGATAATTGAAATAGCGAAAAATTCCCCTAATATTGTACCCGTACCTTCAGTAGCACAATTCTTGTCCGATGAGGATTCTTTCGTGAGAGAATCCGCTACTATCGTTCTTGGTTACCTCGGAAGCGAAAAATCATCAGAGATTCTGGATTATTTAATTAAAAAATCCCTTAACGATGTGGAATGGAATGTTAGAGAAGCTGCTGTTGCTGGACTGGGTCATATAATGGAAAGAATTCAAGATAAAGGAGAAATTATTAAAACTCTCGTGAACTTGCTCGAAGACGAGCAAGGATGGGTTAGAAGATCCGCCATGAAAATCCTTTCGGAAATCCCCGATTTAGACGCCTCCTTTTTACCATTTGATAAACTCTCTTTGAATTTCACTCACGAAGAATCTAATGTGAGAGAAGCCTCTACTGATTTACTTCCACTTTATAGTGATAATATTGAAAAAGTTTTTGAGGTCATCGTAGCACTTCTCGGAGACGATGCAGAAGGCGTGAGATCTGGAGCCATTAACGCAGTCGTGGAAATTATAAACAAAATCGGACTAGATAAAATACTCTCTAAACTCCTCCAAAACCTGTCTGATCAGGCTTCTTTAAACACCCAACGCTCTATTGCGCTCGTATTAGGACGAACCGCTAAATACAAGGACAATAAGACGAAAAAGAGAGTCGTTGCGCTCTTGAAGATCAGGTGCGAAATGTCACAAGATCCCGTCATTTGTAAGGTCTTGCACGACATTGGCGAAGGCTTGGGCACCTAAACACAATTAGTAAACCTTCAAACCCCTCTTTTTTTCATATTCGAATCTATTCTCGTATTTTATTAAAATCATAATAATTTATCAGTTGATATTTTATGTTTTAAAATCATCAAAAATAACTAAGAATATTAAAACAAGAAAGCGTGTAAGATGACAACTCCCATATCGGGTGCTTCAGCACCCATAAACATTACCCAAAGAATAGAAGATTTTTATCGTTTTTTTCAAGAGAAGCCAGGGATTCCAAAATATCTCGACGCTATAAACGATATATTTGCAAGAGGTGATAACACTCTCGTGGTTCTTTACGAGGATTTGCTCTCGTACGACTCGGAGATTGCGGATATGTTGCGAGAGGACTCGGAGGAGGTTATTAACAACGCCATTGAAGCGTTCAAAAACACGCTTAAATTCAATTCGAGCATTTTAGCTCACAAGGATTATTTTGTGCGTTTTTCCACTAAGGACGATAACAGTCCGCTTTCCGTGCCTATCAGGGGCTTGAGGGCAAGACACATTGACAAGTTAGTATGGTTCAAAGGAATCACGATTCGGAGTTCGACGGTGAGACCAAAATTAACCAAGGCTAAATTCGAATGCAGTATGTGTGGTGCGAGCTTTGAGATCCCTCAACTCACTTCCCAACTATCTTGGCCGAGATCTTGCGTGAATGGTCGATGCAAGTCAAAGAGTCAAGCTGATTTTCGATTAATCTCAAAAAAATCGGAGTTTATCGATTGGCAGAGCATAATGATCCAAGAGGTTCCAGAAGAACTTCCTTCGGGACGGATTCCTCGATCAGTTCAGGCAGTATTGATGCACGAAGACTTGGTTGATGCCGTTAAACCAGGAGATCGGGTGAGGATAATGGGTGTTTACAAGTCAGTCATAGCACAGTCCATTAAAAGCATTAATTCCACCCTTTTTAAATCGTTTATAGAAGTAAATTACATAGATCCTGAGGATAAGGTCGATGAAGACATCGATATTACCAAAGAAGACAAGGAACAAATTGAAATGCTTTCAAAAGAGCCAATGATTCAAAAAAAAATTGCTCGATCCCTCGCACCGACCATATATGGTAGGGACGATCTTAAGATGGCGTGCGCTTTGGCCTTGTTTTCTGGGACGAGGAGAAAAAAACCTGGCGGCGGATACAAGCGAGGAGACATCCATGTGCTATTTATGGGAGATCCTGGGACAGGAAAGAGCGAGGTGCTAAAGTCTGCCGTTGAAAAGTCTCCTCGAGGCCTCTATACTTCCGGAAAGGGCTCTACGGCCGTTGGTTTAACAGCAGCAGTGCTAAGGGACAACGATACTGGTCAAATGAATCTTGAAGCGGGGGCCGTCGTCCTTGCCAACGGCGGCGTTGCGGCCATAGACGAGTTCGATAAGATGGATACGGCCGACCGCTCCGCCTTACATGAGGCGATGGAACAACAAACCGTGAGTATAGCCAAGGCGGGCATCGTGGCTACACTAAAGTCGCAGACTGCCATTATAGCTGCCGCTAATCCACATTCTGGAAGGTATAACGAATACAAAAGCTTTGCTGAGAATGTACGCATGCCTCCATCCCTTTTAAGTAGATTTGATCTGATATTTAAAGTCGTTGACAAGCCAGATCCCGCCAAGGACGCTCAAATGGCCGAATTTATATTGAGCAATGCCACGGCCTCTATCGAGGGCGATTCTGATGATTCTGAAACGAGGGCGGAACTTGAAGCCCCCATAGACGAGGAAACACTCAAAAAATACATAAAATACGCTCGAAGAACATGCCACCCTACCTTGTCGAGAGAAGCGAAGGACACTATTAAGGCGTTTTACTTGGATCTAAGGGGACAATACGACTCAGAAGACGCCGTTGTTTCGATACTTGCTAGAAACCTGGACGCACTGGTTCGTTTGAGCGAGTCATACGCTAAAATGGCATTAAGGGACGAGGCAAACAAGGATGATGTTCAAGCAATCATTCGACTGTTCAAGCGTTACCTCAAGGATACTGGGTATGACAAGGAAACGGGTAAGTTCGACATTGATATGATAATCTCCGGCCAATCGAGAACGAAACTCAATAAACTGGAGAAATTACTAGACCTGCTTAAACAATTATTTGAAGAAAACGAATGGAAAGCCTTAGACAAGAACGGCGTAATTCAAAGGCTTGAAATTGAAGGTTTTGACAAGACTTTTATTAATAAATCCATCGAGGCTCTTGTAGAAGAAGGTACCCTTTACCAACCATCTCGAGATAAGCTCAAGATGACGGGTAAGGATGTTTAAGATTGGGACGGTTGAGATTCTGGGTTAAATTTAATTCGTCTTTCGTAAACTATTTCAGAAATCGTCTTGAAGGCTTGTTCTACATTATCACCCGTTTTTGCTGAAGTATATATAACAGAAATTGCTTCGAGTTTTTTTCCAACAGCTTCAACTTTTTCTTTGGGAGTTTCGACTTTCAAGTCGTTCTTGTTCGCAATTAGAATGACTGGCACATCGGGACAAAATTTAAGCAAGTCTTCTCGCCAAAACAATTCAATTTGGTCAAATGATTTTTCGCGGGTTAGGTCTCCTAAAACGAGCGCTCCTTGAGCGCCCCTATAATATATATGACGCATTTTGATCCATTTTTCTTGTCCTGCAATGTCCCACAATTGGATCTTCGCTTCTTCCCCCGAATCTAACCTTACTTTCTTGATGTACATGTTCGTACCAATGCTCGCACGATAGTCTTGCGAAAAATGACCTGAAATGTACTTTTTTACCAGGCTGGTTTTGCCCGTTGCGGGTTCCCCGATGACAATGATCTTTAATACAAAATTAACCGAATCACTCATTATTAATGCATTATATCCTTTATGAAATTTAAATCAATATCAAAACGACAACTTTAAAAAAATAAAAAACAAACATTTGTAAATATCTGTTTTGTTTGATCTTATTGTCTTTCTATAAAAATTCGATTTTAGAATCCAAAAAATCCAATCATAACTTCGAAATTGAAAGAAAGCAAATTGAAGGATTGTTCTGTTTTGAATTTTTTTCCATTGATAATGTTTATAAACAAATGCTACAAAAAATGATATATTACTAAATTTCTAAATCTTAATAATTACAAGTAGAGAACGATTTTTAAAATGACCGTTGGATTCGTTTATCATCCTATATATCTCGAGCATAGGATTGGAACTCATGTGGAAAGCCACGAAAGACTTATCATTTTGATGGATTACCTCAAGGAAAAAAAACTCTTCGATTCTCCTGATTACAAGCTCATCACCCCTCAAGCAGCGTCTTTAGACCAAATTAGATATGTACATGACGAAAACCTTATCGAACAGGTCCAATCCTTGAGTAAATTAGCCGAATCAACGGGAAGAACCCAAGTCATAGATTACGGAGACACGCTTATTTCGCCTAAAACATACGAAGCTTCTTTATATTCGGTTGGAGGAAACCTTACGGGCATCGATGAAATCTTGAGTGGCAATATTTCAAGTGCTTTTGCTGCAGTGAGACCTCCGGGGCACCATTCAAACGCCCATAAGTGTTCAGGGTTTTGTATTTTCAACAATGTAGCAATAGCGATAGAATACTTGTTTCGGGAAAAAAATATGAAACGGGTCGCCCTGATCGATTGGGATTGCCATCACGGTAATGGCACTTCAGACATATTTTACGGGGGAAGTCCATCTGAAAAAGGGGAATTCGTCATGTTCAATTCTCATCAAGACGGTCGGACGCTCTACCCAGGAAGTGGGTTCCATAATGAGATCGGTTCGGGAAAAGGTGCAGGAAAAATAATCAATTATCCGATGCCTCCTCAAGCGGCCGACGATGTCATCATGTTGTATTTTGAGGAAATTATTTCCCCAATTCTAGAAGAATTTAAACCCGAATTTTTGCTTATATCTGCCGGTTTTGACACTCATTGGACGGACAGGCTCACGAATATGGGTTGGACATATCAAGCTCCGGCAAATTATTTAAAACTTATTAAAACCGTTGCGGATAAGTATGCTAGCGGTAGGATCTTGATCACGCTTGAAGGAGGATACGAAGCCGGCAAGCAAGCAATAGCCATTTATAATTGTCTGAAGGTTCTCAATAGTGACGATAATCTCGTGTTAGAAACGGAGAGAAAATCAGAAGAGAATCTCTTGGATTACATGAGGAATAAAGTAATTGCGAAATTAAAGGAAAACCTCTCTTCCTATTGGGATTGTTTCTGAATTGGCTCTCGTCTCGCACGCAATTGCAACCGATAATTGAGTGTTACACCTCAAACGTTTTTTTTCTTCTAAAGTGTTTGAAATGTCACTAATATTTTCTATGAGTTCATATAATAGCTTTAAATACTAAAGGGTTATAATTAAATTATCTGTATCATTATTTTAATTTCAAGGAAACACCAATTAAAAATAGGAAAGGTGAAACATGTCAAACTATAACTATAACGATGATGAAGAAGACGAATATGGTATGGGCAAACCGCCCGTAGAACCTCCTTTAACACCTCCCCCACGAGCACCTGGAACTGCTCCGCCTCCGCCATCCGTTCCTCCAGCGCCCACTTTTTCAGCCTCTCCCCCTCCTTCGCAATCTTACTCGGCAGCCCCCGCAGCCCCCTCCACGCAGCAATATCAAAACACGGTTAACCAGCTCCAAACCCAAGTCGGTCAATTACAAGCACAAGTGAGTTCCAAGGACGCTCAGATCAACCAATTAAATTCTCAACTCAATTCCGTACAATCTTCCATTCAAGGTTATCAGAATCAGATTGCCCAGTTGAACAACGAACGAGGTCAACTTCAAGCCCAGATTCCCGGGCTCCAAAGTCAAATATCGCAATTACAACAACAAAATTCAATGTTATCGGGACAAATAGGGCCGCTTCAGGCACAAATCGCTAAATTAACTGATGAACTCAGGTATAAAGACAAGAGAATCGCTGAATTGAAAGAACCGGTTCCTGTTATGACCAGTTCATTATCTCAAAGTTCAGGCTCTCAAGGATTAAGTGGTACTTCGTTTCCGGGATCTTATGGTAGCTCGTCGTATGCAACACCTTCTCCCGCCTCACCCTCCCCTGAAATATCCGCCTCACCCGCACCCGCAGCTACTCCAGACTCTTCTTCCGGAGGAATGGGTGCTAGAAGAGTATGCGTGAACTGTGGGGCAACGGGTAATGCCATCCGGGAAGTTGAAGACAGGTCGAGAATAATAAGTTACATTCCCAAAACGATTTATGCGAAGCAATTTCAGTGTTCTAAATGCGGATACACATTTTAAAATTAGTGAATTTTACATTCGTCATCAGAATTTTCTAAATCAAAAATGTGTAAAGCAATTGATTGCTGTTTGATTTTAATTTCTATTTCTTTTTTTATTTTTTTCTCGTGATTGCTTCTAATTATGGCTTGTGAGCGCTTTAATACACGACGATATAAATTTTTTTAGTTATAAGAGGTTCAATTAAGTCCAATATTAGCTTCTAAACGAATCTAAATATATATAAATGATAATTTTGATTACTATTCTAAAACTTGCTAAATAATAATCGTATATAATAATCGCACTGTCTTGCCATGTCTGAAATTAGAGAAAAAATTTTAGGTCCCAGCAATGTACGATCTCAAATCCTGAAAGTTGTCTTCCTCTCCGTGATTTTAGTTGTAGCCTTTGCGTTTTCCGTGGCATTATTAAATATTGCGTTCGGATCATTACGAAATATCCCCAGCGAAAAGCAAAGCAACGCAGATTATGAATATTTAGAGGAAGTGGACATCCCTTTTCCTTTTGATCCCTTAGCGCTTCTTCAATTATTCCAAGACCTTGGTCTCGAAATAACTCCAGAAATGATTGAGGACCTCTTAGACATGTTTGACGGTGATTTTGACGACATTCCGCTTGAAGACTTGGCGGCATTAATGGCTGCGTTAATGTTCTCTAATGTAGAAGTGTTTAGCGTCTACGATCACGAACTCACACCTATAGACGATATGGAAGATTACCTGTGGAAGTATGAGTGCTACGATCAGTACCGAGACGGAGTATGGAGTGCTATGGATTCCGATCTCGACACGGTCGACTTTTTCACGGATTATACCGAACCTCAACTTGGTTATACAGAAATTTATAAGATTAAGTTCTCAAATCTTAGCGTAAGCGCGGGAACCAATCAATTTACCGCTCCTACCTTATTTTCTAGCCCGCTTATAATGCAAGGAAGCGTTGAAGCACAACAATTAGACACAGATTCTGTATTAGTACGAGCACAAACAGATGGTTTAAACGGCGCGGCCTTGAGGGCGTCTTTTGATAGTGATGTGAATACTGATCTGTCTTATCTCTTGAGGGGTGTGAGTTTACCCACGGAAGAGGATTTGAATGGTAGTTGCGTCTATGTAAGCAATCCATCGAGTGGATACACCCAATTAATCGATACTTACCAGCAAGTTAACGGTGAAGATCTTTTTACATACATTGATCGTTCTTGGATGACCGATTTTAAGGTCGTTTACGATGATCTTGCCGCTAACATAATTCAGCCGGAAGATAACGCTTTCATTATTGCCAATAAGATCCGTAATTATCTTCAATCTAATTACACCCTGAATTATAGTCCCATGCCTGAGACAGAAACCGATCGACTCAACTGGTTTTGCGCTTCTGGAGAAGGTTTATATTCTGATTTTGCCTCGGTTTTTTGCATCCTTGCAAGGGCATTTGATGTTCCTGCTCGCTTCGTTGACGGCTTTAACAACCGTGCTGTAGAACAAAAAATTGATCCTATCGAAGGTTCTGGTTTTTCCGTGTTATACAGGAATATCTACAGTTGGGCGGAAATCTTCGTGCCAACAGACGCTCAAGGAAACGGCGCTTGGCAACAATTCGATGTTTATTACGAAAATTACGAAGGAATCCCTCTCGTACCTCCATTCTTGGAAAGCAATTACACGCTCGATGTAATGTGTAATGGACATTCCATTTATGACCCATTCTATGCCTTGGTTGATAGAACCGATTCGATTACCTTATCTGCAAATTTAACCTTAAATTCCGTTCCTGTTCCAGACGAGCTGATCACATTCAAGAACTACGGTTCGAGTACCGCGCTTGGAACCGCAACGACAAACTCTTCGGGTATTGCCGAAATAACCGTTCCCGTTGGTAGTTCGCGCGTGGCCGGGCCTAACTTCGTCATCGGAGAATACTCGCCAAATGTTTTAGGGTTTGGATATTTTATCGTGAACGACACGCTTTCAATTACCTTTAATATAATAAATCCATCGAGTCCCACGGCAATCAACGTGTCAGATGTAAGCAATTCAACCATATCCGTTAGTGGTTATGTGGAAGATTCGAACTCGAATAGAGTTCGGTACACGAATATTGAATTCGCCCTTTACGAAAATGGCACTACAAATCGGTTCTACGCGTTCAATCCAGACACTACCACGGCAGACAATAATGGTGCATTTAGTGCAGACTTGTTCGTGGACGGTAATTTCGTGGATAAAGGAGATTATCAAGTGTTTGCAAGCGCAATGGGTACTTGGAATTATACCTTTCCTCCAGATACCACGATATACACGATTCCATCGCCATATTTTCCCTCGTCAGTGACCGGAATGAGCGCTCCTCAAGCTCTTTTTATTGATAAAGAAATTCCCCTAATCTTGAACTTTTATATAAATGATATCCCATCCGATGACGCTTCTAGCCCCATTGTTTCTCGGGGATCAACACTTTCATTGAAAGCGCAAGTGCTTGACCCGATCGGAACGCCAGTTGATGGTGTTGTGGTTGAATATTACGAATATACCAATGGTACTTTAATAGGATCGGCAACAACCGGTCCAACGGGCAATACAACAACGATTGTAAATTACTTGGTTGGAAAATATAATGCCACGGTAGGACCGAACTTGCTATATGCAAGAGTTGGATATCAGTATAATTATTCTTATTATATCTTGGACGATAATGTTTCTTTCTCGTCCATATCATTAACAGGACCTTTTCCAAGTCTCGTGGTAAATAAGACTCAAGGAGATTATTTTATAGTATCAGGATATCTATATGACGAAAAAAGCAATGCACCAGTTGAATATTCGAGAGTTACGCTAAGAATGTTTAAAGGAATTACGAATTACGAATTAACAACATCTGTAAATGCTGATGGTTCTTTCTCAATAGCGTCTTACGCCACTGGAATGGAAGTTGGAAATTATTCTCTGCGTTTGGATTTTAACGGATCCTATGTGATAAATTCCCCCCATCCATATCCTTATAATTTTAACCTTACTTTAATTTCTGGTTATCACATATTTTTGTCAGAATTACAAATAACGGAGTTTAGCCCTATTAGGCTAGATTTTTGGATAAACGACATTCCTGCTGACGATTATCAGAATCCGGTCATTACCAGATCTAAAAGCGTGAATCTTTCCGTCTATCTTTCGCAAGGGCTAGTTCCTATAAGCGGAAGAGTGTACTTGTATGACTTGACTAACGATACGGATATAGGGTTTATAGATACGGGTAGCGACGGTTTTGCTTGGTTAACATATAATACGACATCAAATACATTGGCTGGCCCTCACCTGATTCGCGCAAGGTACGGTGCGTCGCTATATAATTATTCTTATTTCGTGTTAAACGCACCGATAACCGTGTCGTTTGATGCGGGGCCCGACCCAACCTGGGTGTACGATAACTATTACACCAATAGGACGTTCCGGATTCAAGGTTCTTTAATCGATGCTACAAACGGCCTTCCCATAACAGGAGGAATTGTTGAGACTATTCTCGTTGGTGGATTAGATTCTTACCTGACTAGCAATGGTGGAAGTCAGCAAGTGGATAATTTTTTCATATGCAATCAAACAGGGCTAATTAACGCATATTATAACATCACGACTGGAACTCCACATCAAAATTACACCCTCAGGCTTGATTTTTACGGTGCATTCTATAACTATTTTGGAATTCCTTCCTTTCCAAACGTATTAGATCTCAGCTCTTTTAGTAATTTTACAGTTTCAGATTTTGGCCTTAACCAGTTAGAAGTAAGGGATTATTACAATCTCATGATCACTTTATTGGTAAATGGAAATCCCGTTCCTTATGTGTATCCCTCAGGAAGTCTTCCTGCGATTGTAAACCTCGGGAATAACATCACATTTAGCGGAACCGTATACCATTCAACTCCTGTTGGAACAATAAGAATATATGATTATTACGCAAATCCATCAACACCCATAGCTGCTACTCCAACGGATGGTTCGGGAAATTACTACATTGAACTCAATACCTCCTCTTATTCTTTACACTCAGGACTCCATCTCTTTAGGGTTACTTATGTTTATATGGGCAGCGAATTTCCAACATACAACTCCACATATATAATCGTTGACGAGACGATTAGCAGTTTTTCGATGACCTCTACTGAGTCTAATGTTATTCGAAATGTTGACAGTTTTATTATTTCGGGTTACCTTCAGGACGGGGGATTTGGGTTAAGAGGATTACAGGTGCAACTAAGGTTATACGATGGAGCAATGGTCGATCGTTCGCAATATTTAATTCTTGAATCAGGGTATTCCCTTACGGCCATCACTGATAACTCTGGATATTATCGGTTTGAAATTAATCATTTAAACATCTCGTGTCCCCAGGGAAGTTACACTATAAGGGTGGAATTTTACGGGAATATAATTCGATCAGATTTTCCCATTTCCATTGGAATATCGGGTGCAATGACCGGTTCAAATAGTAATAGCATTTCTTTAACTGTTAATGCGGGCATGTATTTTGAATCGTTATTATCTGGTTTTAATACGGATTTTCAACCATTAAATCCATCTGATTGGTACCTTTTTGATGTCCTTCATGTGTGGGGGCGCTTGGTTTGGGACAATGGTACTGGTGTCTCAGGAGCGACTCTTAACATCACCGTCGAATATAGAGTGAACAATATAGTATTTGCTTATGATGACACATTCACGACCGATCCTAACGGTTATTTCAACGGTTCAATAGATGTGGATTCTAGATTTGATGATGTCGAGATGATTAGCCAAACAATTATTTCTGTAAATTATAATCCAATCGATGATGGTTTTACTTATGTAATAGCACCTGATGAGGAAACATACAACTAACAAATAATTAAATGAATAATGAATTTACAAGAAAGAAAAGAAGATAATTCTATCATGTCAAGAAAGCACTCTGAGAAAATAAAAAATCGTGTTAAAGCATTATTTCTATTAATAACGATAGTATTCTTAATTTCTACAATTTATATTATCAATTTCGCTAACTTGAATGAATCATCTATTGATTTCGAAAAAGAAGTGAAGCCCTCAGCAATTTGGGCTAATCTAGATCTTTTAAACACAGAAATAGACGGTAATCGCTATATACTGGGGAATGAAATCGTACCTCTGTACGGTCGGCTTTATCACCCTAAACTTCCATCTCAGAATTATATTGGTTATACAGTGCAAGTCATGCTAGATGGTGTCCTTTATCCGTCCTATTATAATATTACGGTAGATCAAGGTTACTTTTATATCTTGAATTTTTCGCTACCAGTAGATACCAATGTGTATGTACCCCATACTATCAATGTTTCTGTTTTAAATCCTTTTGATGATGTTAATTATACTAATTCATTTACTATATACGGAAGCACGGCTTCCTATTTTGACAATGTGATCGTAGATAACGCTCAACCATATTATTCTGGCGAATCAATAGATGTTTCAGGTAGTTTGCTCCTTGGTGATGATACTGGAGTCTCTAATGAGCCAATTTACGCAGGTTGGTACGATAATTTGAATAATCCCGTGTATATTTTTGGATCGCCGATCGATAATACTGGTTTGGACGGTACATTTACCACATCCGTGCAAACCCCTGATGCGTCGGGGAATCTCACGCTCAGGTTATCTTATTCAAACCCTCCTATCGTGACATATTCCGAAATAGATTGTTCAAATATATTTGTCTTTCAAAATATAACATTAACGAATCCATCGACCTCAGTAGGAGTTGCAGGGCAGGAATATACCATTTCGGGGAGATTAGCTTCTGTTTTTGGTAACTTTTATATTTTTAATAGAGCCGTGACGGTAGTCTATAACGATTCCTCTTCCACATATGGTCTTGCCCAAACTGATTCGCAAGGAAGGTTTACTTGCATGCTCACGCTTCCCAATGTAAATGGTACCGCGAGTTATCAAGTATATTTAAACTCATCAAGTGGACTAGTTCTCGCAGGTACTGTGCCTGACATACTCATCAATGCCGCTCCCGTGACACCTTCTGGGGGGCCTACAGGTCAAATACCCTTCGCAGATTTTTTTATGGTGTTCATACCAATTGTGGTCGTCATAGGTGCTGCATTAGCCGGATATGGCTATTACTTCCTGAAAAAACAAAGGAAAGCGTCTTTATCCACTACCATCCCTCTCGAGAAAAAGATTTCGAACCTTAAAATATTAAAGGAAACGGGCAGGTTGGAAGAAGCCTTGTCGTACTTGTTCAATGCGATTTTTATGACTCTCATTGACGGGAAATACGGTCGGAAGAAGAAAGAGTTTGAAACGATTCGAGATTTTGCGATCGTTTCGGTAAAGGAATTCAAGATGAAACCAACGGTCGTGTATCCATTCATGACAAAAGTGGAGGAGATTATCTATTCCAGGCCGTTTGAAATGACCGAAAGCGATTTTTACAGCGCTATAGAATTATTTAGCCGTGTCTATTTCGATCTCACTGGATATAATTTCGTGTTAAAATTTTAACAAAATAAGGTAAAATTACAAAAAGAAAATATTATAAGTGTGAAAAAAATTAATTAATAAAAAAAAGGTTGGATATCATGGCTAAAAAACCGAACTTGAGAAAAAAAAAGAAGAAACAAGAGCCTGAATATAATGCAAAAGAACGATTTGAAAACGTGAAAATTCTCGTCCAAACAAAACGGCCGAAGGAGGCAATTGCCTACATCTATTTAGTATACACGGATCTTATCTTTAAGAAACATAAGAAACCTCGAGAACCGTATCAAACCATTCGCGAGTACGCCATAACGTGCGTTAATGAACTGGGTTTAAATCCACAAAATACTTATGTCTTCATTAAACAAATAGAAGATATAATATACGGCGGTGTGGAGCCCACGTCCAAGGAATTCGAATCGACTATTTCATTATTTTCAGCGTTGCACAAGGAAATCACGACCAAATCGTTTTCTTTTAGTTTGTAAAAATCAAATAGTAAATTTATTCAAAAGGATATATTATGGCAACAACAGGAACGGGAGCATCGTCACTTAAAAGCGTGCAAATTTCCAAGGGTTTATTATACGCGTTTTTTTGCGTGTATTTAATCATTTTTGGATTCATCATAATGGATTTTACCGCAGCGTTTCAGATTCAGAACCCTGGATTATTACCCTCGTTCTTTAGTTATATTCCTTACGTTTGTTTTATTGGAGCTGTTTTTCTAATTTTAGCTTTTATCTGGTTTTTTAGAAATTCAATGGTACAAAAATCTCGAGAAAGTAGGTCCCGAAAGTCAAAAAAAGGTTCCTTATATAAAAGAGCGCTGTTCGCAATCATATTCGTTTTTGCTTTTATCCCATTGTTTTCTCCCGTTGTCGATCAAGGAAAGAACAATCACTATTTTTCCGTATACAATAGTGAATGGAATGGATGCTCTTCCTATCTCGCCGCCATCGAGGCTGCTGGATTCGAAACGATGAGCATTCAATCCAGCTTGAGCGCAACCGAACGCTTGGATAAATCCGTTTGTTTAGTCCTGTTAGGTCCTAATCAAGTTTATAATCCAATGTTTGATATTCCTTTTTTTATTGGATTCCTCAACAGTAGTAGTCAAACGAAAAAGAATTCCCTTTTCATAGCACACGACCACGGATCGAGTTATTGGCTTTTATGGGAGGTATTTTTAGCGAATCTTGCATCAATGATCTCGGCCGGGGGAAACGCCTCAATGTTTCCAATGACCATTATGGCCGATGGCATATTACACGACAATGCTTCGTGCCTTACAAACGAACTAGGACAAGGAGATCCCACATTTCCCATAATTACGAATTTGGAACCTCATCCAACAACGGTGGGAGTGTCGCAGGTGATCTTATCGGAAGCTACTGCCGCAGCTGGTGGAAAATTATTAATTGAAATGTTTGGATGGGATGTGATAGGACAAACTTCAAGCGATAATAGTTGGGTAGATAAAAATGGAGATCACATGTATAGATTAAATAATGATTCTACTCCAGCAGACGATTATATTGATTTATCTTTTATTATAGAACCATTAGAAGAAGTTACTGACGTCGATCTTAGTATGCTCGAGAGATTTCCCCTCGGGAGTTCTATTGTCGCTCCAACGGTCTTCTTGGCGAAGGAATTGGCAAACACTCGCGTGTTCGTGAGCTCGGATGCCAGTTGTTTTTCCAACGACCTTTTATTCGACTACGATAATTATCAATTTGGAATGAACATTATCAATTGGCTTACCTATCAAGGTGTTGACGATCCAAACAACTGGGTCATTGCCTTTGACGAGGCTCACATTCGTCCCGAATATTCTCGCGATCTTACTTCTGCGGGTATATTTGGGCTCATCTTGGAATATGTTGTTCAATTATCAACAAATCCCATTACTGCGTGGATTTACCCGCTTTTAGCTGTTTTTACCTTGCGAAAGTACATACCTAAAAAAGATGAAAAAGCAGAAAAGAAAAGGATTGAAGAAGAAGAAAAAAAGGAAGAAAAAGAAATGTTCCGAACATCAACCTTTTTCACGCAAAAAATTGATTGGTATAAGGAGAAAGGTCGTTATGGAAAGGCCATCACGTTGCTATTCAGGAGAATTGAGAGAAAGCTTAACGCTCAATTAGGAGGAAAACAAATTACTACGAACAATGTCATCGATCTCGTAGTGGCGAAGGAAGCGGGGGGAAAAGTAAACAAGATGAAGTTAAAAAGATTAACGAAAATTATGGATAGATTATTGGCCATTAAAGCTGGAAAAAGTAAAGTAAGAAATCCTCAGGATTTCGAAGAATTGTTCTTGGAAATGTCCTGGGCGATGAAAAATATATGATCAATTTTATGTAATTATTGAATAATATAAATAAAAAATATAAAAAATAATACAAAATAGGAGTGAAGAAATATGGCAGAAAAAGCTAAATCTCGAGATTCTAAGGATTCGCTTGATGTAACACCAATACGAGAAATTGCTCAAGATGTTTTATCAGAGGTATCTCGAGTGATTGTCGGAAACGGAGAAATCTTACAACACTTGTTTGTAGCGCTGCTCGTAAACGGTCACGTGCTCTTGGAAGGAGTTCCTGGTTTGGGCAAGACAGTCATGGCAAAGACTTTTGCAGAGACCTTGGGGATATCGTTTAAAAGAGTGCAATTCACGCCAGACCTCTTGCCAGCAGATATAACAGGAACGAAAATTTTCGACCAACAAGAGGGCGCTTTCGTTCTTCAAAAAGGACCTATATTTGCAAACCTCGTGCTTGCAGATGAAATCAATAGAAGTGCCCCAAAGACGCAAGCAGCTCTCCTCGAAGCGATGGCCGAAAGACAGGTCACGATCGAAGGACAAACGCTTATGCTTGAAAAACCGTTCATGGTGGTAGCTACGGAAAATCCGGTGGAAATGGAGGGGACATACCCCTTACCTGAAGCTCAAGTTGATAGATTCCTTTTTAAATTATGGTTGGATTATCCCGAGCATCAAGAAGAAGTTGAAATCCTTCGAAGACAACTCACTGGCGATTCTCCGTCCGTAGAAACCATCACGAATGGCGAGGAACTATTAGCGGCACAAAAATTGATGAATATGGTGTACATTGACGATCGCATCTTGAAATACATTCGGGACATCATTTTAAAGACTCGAAATCACCCTCAAATCGCCTTAGGGTGCGGTCCGCGAGCTTCCTTGGTGCTCATGAAATGTTCAAAAGCGCGAGCGGCCATTCTTGGCAGGATTTACGTTACACCCGATGATGTACGAGCCCTATCAATGCCCGCTTTAAACCACAGGATCCTTCTCAAGCCTGAAGCTGAACTTGAAGGTTTGGATGTTAAATCCGTGGTTAAAAGCATACTCGAGGAAATACCCATACCAATTTAATTGCGCATTAAATTGGAACTAGATCAAGAAAAAAAGTTGGTGGTGGATAAACATTTTTGGTGGAAAAGGTAGGACATTAATATTATTTGCGGCGTTTTTCCTATGTGCAGGATTTGCATTCGTAAATTACTTTCTAATTTACTTCGGGATCCTCCTGTTATTTAGTACGGTGATTAGTTTACCGTTTTTTGCGCTGCACATGAATGTGGAGGAATTAATTGTACACCGAGAACTTGACAAGGAAAAAGTTTTTCGGGACGATTTTTTGCATGTTAAAGTAGTAATTGAAAACACTGGAAGGCACAATTTTGACTTTTTAGAAATTCGAGATTATTACAATCCCCAACTTTTTAGATTAATCCTCGGAGAAAATTTCATCTCAACGAGAATAGGCGCAAAAAAAACTATTAAGTTTTCATATATCCTCGAGCCCAAAGTAAGAGGAGAATATCCATTAGGACCGTTGTCCTTAACCGTAAAAGATAGGTTGGGATTCAATTCCACCGAGCGAATTGTTCCTAACAGTGTAACGGATATTCTAGTTTATCCGCCTTACGAAGACATCAAGAGGATCGAAATCTTGGGATCAAAAAGGTCCTTACAATTAAATTACGGTTCTCAAAGGTCCAAGCAGAAAGGTACGGGTACCGAATTCTACGGAATGAGGAGGTACGCGTTTGGAGATCAATTCAGGTTGATTGATTGGAAAGCTAGCGTTCGGCAGCAGAGGCTTATCGTGAGAGAACACGAAACCGAAAGGGATGTCACCGTTATGATTTTAGTAGATTCTTCTAGTAGTATGGCTGGTGGCGCAATAGAAAACACTAAATTCGAATATGCCATTCGTGCTTGCATGTTATTAACTAAAGTATCACTCACGAGAAGAGATAGCGTTGGAGTTTATACTTTTTCCGATAAAAAAAACTTCAAGTTCTTGAAACCAAATCGGGGGGATGATCAGTTTTATACCGTATTGGATTTCGTTGCGAGAGTAAAACCTGCGGCAAAATGCCGGTTTGCCGAAGCAATGGACACGTTCACGAAGAGATTTCAAAAACGCAGTCTGATCTTTATCATATCCGATTTAGAATCAAACACGAAGGATATAACCGAAGGTATAAAGAAATTGCTTCCTTTCAATCATTCTGTTATCTTGATCAATCCGTTCTCGCCGTGGTTTGAAATTCACGAAATGGATTTATCTTCCACGGATAAAGCCTTGGCAGAAGCAATTAGTGAGGAGATGATGGAACACATCTTAGCTATCAAGCAAGAAATCAGCAGATTAGGCGTTAATCTCGTAACTTGTGGACCCGACGACATGCTAAATCAAGTATTAGCAAATTATATGGAGGCAAAGAAAAAGGGAAAGGCGTATTAAACCATGGCACGAAATTATTTGTTAGGATTGAGACTCGTTAATGGAATCATATTTATAATCGTTTTATCAATATTTTTAAGCGTTTTTAATTACCTGGCGATTCTTTACACGGATACCGGAGAATTAGCCATAGTTGCATTTATATTTTCTATTAAAAACGTTTTAACTTATTTTATTTTTATCGTGATCTACGGTATCGGATATATGGTTTCTTTTGTCGTTACTTTTGGACAAGCTGAGTCGATAAGGGCGGTTCAATCGTTTTTTAGGACCCTTTTTAGTTCCTGGTTTAGTTTTTCCACACCAACGGGAGAAGCTCCTGAGTTGGAAAATATACTTGATGAGGTCTTGGAAGAATTACAGATCTTTCTTTCAGATGCCTACTTGATCATCTTTCAAGTCTGCTTCATCATTGCCATTATTTATGCGATCAGGGCAATTTACAAGAGCAATCCGAAGTACAACCTCAGGTCGATTGGTGGTTTGATGTTAATGATTATCATCCCAATAATGGTATTTGGATTTAAAGACATGATGGCGCTATTTGGTTTCCCAATAGAACTCCTTGTCCCTCAACTCGCAGATTTACCCAATCCTGTAAGTTCTAGCGTTAATGAACTTCCTATTGACGATTTTTTCTTGTTTATTAGCAGTTCGATCTCTGGACTTGCCATATTCGCTTATATATATTTAGAGCTCGCCTTTCAAATTAATTATACGGATTTGGTTACTAAACCTTCCCTCGAAAGAAGCGATCGTTTACAAGCTCAATTGAGATTGTTAAAAAAAGAGTCTACCCATGTGATCGCAAATGTTGATAAAATAAAGGAAGAAGCAAAAAAAAGAAAGGAAGAATTAGAACTAAAAAAAGAATCGGTGGGGAAATTGTTTTCGAGCACGATTAGCTCTAGCTTTTCTTATGTTAAGGAAATGATAGAAAAGAAAAAACTCGAGGCTGAAGAAAAGAAGCTCGTCACCGCTGCCTCTAAGACCAGAAGATTGGGACGGTTTATTGAGCGTCTTTTTCAAGAAGACTCAGAAGCTGAGGACACAATTACTGCGAAATCGGCCGCCCCTAGGGCCATGCATCTTGCAAAATCGACTGTTATAAATTTTTCCATTCGTCTCATGCTTCTTATCATCATTAGCTTTATTATAATTCACCCGGAATGGTTCCTTTCGAATATCTTCCAGTTACCCCCTGCCATCAGTAAAAGCGTGGTGTTACAAGGTTCCCCCGAGGGGATTATCATTTTATTACTTCCGATTATTGTTGTAATTCCTGTAATTTCATTGGCAATCTCCTATTCGAAACATAGAAACCTCATGATTAGGCTAAGGCAAGAAGGAAAGATAAAACAAATACTCACGACAGTCGGGGATTATGTGAAAATTGAAGAGGAAGAAAAACCTGAAGAAGCAGAGAAAGAAAGCGCAGAGCCCTCGCTCACTCCAGAATCATCTCCTGAACCCTCGTGATTGTTATTATAATTCTAAATCTAGCACGAATCTCGCTAGATCTTCCTTTTTTTTCTGGTCCTTCATGATAGTATCAAAACAATGCGCTTGGATTCCTAAATTATCGATCTCTATTTTTCGATCGTAATCCTCGCTATCAATAACGAAATGTGAAATTATATCTTGGTAATATTTGGCAACTCCAACACAAGACGCTTCGTGGCCTAAAGCTTCCATTAACTTATCTGCAGGGCCTTTTAAGGTAGCACCTTTAATTATTGGGCTTATTGCAATAACCTTTTTATGTGCATTTTTTAACGCTTCTTTAATACCCAAGACGCTTAAGATAGTCCCGATAGAAACAATCGGGTTTGAAGGACATATGATAATTCTTTCGGCGCTCTTAATATAATCGAATATTGCTTTTATGGGTCTTGCGTTCTTATTACCCCTAAATTCGATCTTTATGACTCTTGGTTCACATCGCTCTTTTATGAAATATTCCTCAAAATGCATGGTACCAGAAGGCGTTTGAATGTAAGTTTGGAACTCCTCGTTACACATGGGAACAATTCGTGCTTTAATGCCTAGTTTTTGGGTAATAGCTTGTGTTGCTTCGTACTTGTTAAAACCTTTAGCGATTAAATCAGTGCGGAAAATGTGGGTGGCTAGATCCTTATCCCCTGCGTTAAACCATCCAATTCCATAGTACTTACTCAGAATATTCAAGCAATTAAACGATTCGTCTTGAAATCCCCATCCTTTTTGATCATCCACTACTCCCGCAAGCGTGTAGGTTATGATATCCAAGTCGGGACATATTTTTAAGCCGAATAAATCTATATCGTCCCCTGTATTTACTACTATAGCAATATCCTCTTGGTCCACCACGCTGGCAATGCCCTTGACAAACTTTGCTGCCCCGACTCCTCCTGCTAACAATAAATATTTTGTACGATTGATGATATTTCCCCTCAATAAAAATCCTTTGGACTAAACATTATTTCTGATAATCCTTTTCGGTTTGGAATTATTGGTTCCTTGGTTCCCCGCCCTATAGTGAGGAAAGCAAGGGGTTCGAAAGAATTGGGCAGATTTAACGCTTTTTTTACAACTTCTTTTGCAAAAAGTGGCGCACAATACCAACAAGCAGCCAATTTTTTAGATTCCAAGGCAAGAAGCAGGCACATGATGGAAGCACTAACACTTTGCACTCCTAAAATATATTCGCTTTCTCTTCTCTTATCGTCGCCATACTTCTCTAAATCGGTAGTATCCAGGCATGCGAGCATTAAATAGGGAGCATCTATGAATTTCCTTCGGGTTTTATTTTTCTTTTTCGTGATGAATTCAATAGTTCTTCCATCACGTAATAAATCATTTTTAAGCTCTTGGTTCATTTTTTCAATTAAATTATTTCTAAGATCGCCTTTTTCAAGTAAGAAATACCTCCAAAACTGTCCGTTATGGGCGCTAGGTGCCAAGGTCGCCAGTTTCACGCATTCCTTGATGATTTGAGCGTCTAATTCCTCGTCGTTGAATTTTAATTTATAGCTTCTCCGATTTTTCAGTACCATTTCAAAATCGTATGGTGATTTATCGATTCGAAACAAGTCTGCTTTTTTATCTCGTAAGATCGTCTTGATTGAGGCGTTTTTTTCAAACGAAAAATTATATCCCCTTATGATAACGACTGGTTGTCCCTCGTTCGCTTCCCCCATCACGAGTTGCGCCGCAGATGCTAAATTATCCGCTTGTCCAACTATGGTGCTTTCTAATATATGACCAAATAAATCGCAGTATCCCCTTTGATCCTTTTCAGGGCGAATACCAAATATCCCTAGTGCAACTCCCACGGCTCCAACCCTAAAAGGACGACCGAATGAGTCCGTAATGATCACAGCCACCTCCTTGTTGGTTGCTTTTTTCAGCGATTGGGCAATTGTCTTGGCATCTTCGTCAGGATTTTCGGGAAGAAGGGCTATATTACCCTCGCCCTCCACATTAGATTTATCGATTCCTGCGTTGGCACATACGAAACCGTGTCTTGTTTCGGTAATGAGCACATGCTCGATTTTGAGGAGTTCTTTTGATTCATCCAATATGGCTTGAATGTGCTCCGGAGTTTTTAAAGGCAGGTTTTTTGCTTGAGTTTTTTGTTTCATTAAACGATAAATATTGCGCGCTTCTGTGGTTGGTACGATTTCCTTGAGGTTGCGAATCCTTCCATTGCTTTTAGAAACAATAGTTTGGGCGATTATCACGATATCACCGTCTTCTAAACAAATTTTATTCTTTTGAACGCATGTTAAAATTTGACTTGAAATGTTGTCTCCAGGATTAACAAGAGGAAAACCCTTTAAACTCAAGATTTCAATTTTTTCGTTCATGAATAATGACCCTATTTTTTTTTAAATTTTTTTAACATTTTAAGATAACCCTTAATGTCTGAATCTCGACTTCCTGCAAATTTCTCGTAGACCGTAGGAATGGCGCAACAAGCAGAATAGAATTCGAACTCCACGCGTGGATCTAACTTTTTTAACCATTCTAAGCTGTCTCTCGACGGTATTTCAAGTCGATTGATCCCTGCCCTTATGGCTAATTTCTCGATATCACCCTTAAGGGCTCCTCTTGGTCTCATACACCCGAGCGAGATCTCTGTATCAGGAAAAGCAAACCTGATAATTGCAATAATCTTGGCTAGATCAACCGGATCGGGGATTTTAAAGGTTTCTTTCCCGTGTTTTGGTGGAATTAGTGCTATTAAAACTATTAACGACGGTTTCAATTTGGATTCTTTAATGAATTTGATCGCTTCAAGTTCTTTATGCAATTTTCCGTAATAGAGTCCAACGCAAATATGAGGTACGACATTTAATCCTTTTTTTTTCATTAAGGTGATCGATTTTTTGTAATCTTCTGGAGTTTTAGTTTTTAGCCGATAGATATCACTAATAATATTTTGATCCATTGTAATATCAAACGAGATGATGTCAACTCCCGCGTTAACAAGAGCATTTGCGGTGGTCTCGGTAAGAAGACCTGTATGGGCATTTATGATCAGGTTTGTATTTTTTTTTATTTTTTTGATAGTATCTAAATATTCTAACAATGGAACTGCACCTTCAGAATCACATCCCCCCGAAATTAAAGCACCCGTCCCTCCTTCTGTGGCAACTCTTAATAAAAATTCTTCCAGGACCTCGTTTTGAACGATAGGTGTCATTCCATTAAGATATTTTTTATCGCAATGCAGGCATTCTAAGGCGCATTCAGCTCCAGTAAGACTTATCGAAGGAAATCTCTTGCTTGGAATGTAAATTTTAAGCTTATTTCCAAAAATTTGGATCGTTCTTTCGCGCGCAAGTTCTAAAAATTGATTTAGCTCTTCAGAGTTGAGATGAAGAAATTCTTCGTAATCCTTCCATGAGGCTTTTTGTAATTGTATCTTTTCTAATAAGTTTGATGTTTTATTCATATTTCGAAAGCCATTCTTTGTTTGAATATCGTTTTTTAACTAAATGATTGGCCATTTCTAATTCTTGGTCGGTAAAACTTCCTTCTTCGAGCCGAATCCCTAACGCAATCTCAAAACCTTTCTTCAGGGCAGAAACCATCCTCTCTTCATCGTATTCGGTAATGTAGTCTTTTATACCAACGCATTTTGCGTATACAGACCTTACCATTCTCGTCTTACTAACTCCCTGAGGTGCCTTTAAAACGGAATACATGAGTTCGGGATCGAGATCCAATAATATTGTTCCGTGCTGAAGCAAGTATCCTTTTTTTCTCACTTGTGCATTTCCCGAAATCTTCTTTCCGTCTAAGAACAACGCGGGACAATGGATGACGCCTTTTTCAGCGCTTAAACCGTATAGATGCAAGCCCGAAATAATTCCTTGAGTGATAATTTCAAATTGTTCAAGGGTTTTATTGGCCTTTAATTCTTTCAGAAAAACTAATGGACAGGCAATAGAATATGTTATTTCCCTATCCTTGTCGTGAAATACGGCGCCCCCACCAGTGATTCGCCTTACCACATTAAAACCATTCTCATTGGCTATATCAATGAAAACTTCGTCCGAAAGACTTTGATTTCTTCCAATGGTAATCGTCGATGGAAACCACTTGAAAAAGCGTAATGTGTTGGGTGATTGTCCAGATATTACGCTATTTAGAACTGCTTCGTCTAAAGCCATGTTCCAATAACCATTTCGGGATTCTAAAGGAATAAAACGCCAAATTTCCATTTTTACTTATTAAAGTACTCAATTAATTGTGAATGGATGTAATAATTTATATATCTGGTCCTTTTCTTGGTTTGTAAGTTTTCTGGGATAATTAAAAAAGGGTCCTGAAGGTTTAGAAGTATAGTACGGACGATTACATCCAGGACACCCGGAAGTCATGAAAGCCACGCTCTCCTCGATTATCAATTTTAGTTCCACTTCCTTAATTTTTATGCTTTTAAGTGTTCCATATTCGTCAAAAATAAAATCTCGGATTGATTTAATATCGTTCACTATTAAATACCTTCCCAACTGAATTTTTCTAAAACTTAATATATCTGGTTGAGATCTATTTTCTAATTTGGTACCCTTAATAGGCGTGAAAGCGAATAAGGATACGAGAATTGATTTATCGTGCAAAACCTTTATTAATCTCAAAATCTCTTCTTCAGATTCTCCCAAACCAACGATCAAGTGGGTGCTTACATGTCCTTTAGGAAAGATTTCCAATGCATTGTCCAAAGCATTCAAATGAGTGTCCCAAGCATACGGACCATTGTTTTTTCTACCTTTAATTTCTTCAAATATGGCGGGAGTGGAACCGTCTAAAGCGATTCCAATTCTATCAACACCACCATCTTTAAGTTGCTGCATTTTTTCCTTATCTATAGGTGGGATTGCAACTGATATGGGTCCTGAAAAACCTTTCTTGAGTTTCCTTATAATTTCAATTACATCGTTAAAATTTTGGGGGTAATTGAGCGTTTGAACGCATGCTCTTTTAAAATTTCTTTCAGAAGGTAATTCTTTGAATTTTTCAACTACTTCATCCATTGAATACGCAGGCCACGATATTCTCGATAATTTCTCTGTCGAGCTGTCTGAATTCCTTGATTGTGGACAAAAACCACAATTTGCACTACAACGACCGATGATAAAGGTCATTAAATAACATGTAGTGGGCAATTCCTTGAAATTTTTATGATTTTCGAGACCTAAAACGGAGGCGCTTCCAACCGACACCCTAATTTTCCCAGAGGTCATCAATATCTTCTATCTTTGAATTAAGATAAGTTTTTTTCTTAAACAACATGATTACAAGGTATGAATGTGATATTTGTTGTCAACTTCAATATTTACAAAAAAATTACGAAGATAAAAAATATTGGAGGAATTGAAACCAATACCAACGATGTCATTAGTGAACTCCTTCAAAGAGGTCATCGCGTTTGGGTGCCAGAGAGAAATCCTCAAGAGCCAGAATGGGTAAAAAAAGGAGAAGTAGATGTTGTTGCCGCGTCCACTTTCGATCCACTAACGTATCTCCAAGTGGGTAAATATAAAAAAAGGTTTAAACATCGGGCAGCTCTTGTGAGGCACGCTCATACTACGGTTGAGGACATGGTTGGAAACCTCCTTCCTGATAAGCCCATCTTTAATAAAATCCTTGAACTCTGGTTGAGAATACAATATGGTCCTGCACACTTGTTAATAACTCCGAGTAATTATTCCCGTCAATGTCTGCTCGGCATGCAGAAATCGTTAACTTATCCCATCCATGTCGTGAGTAACGGAATAAGAATCGAGAATTTTAAGGAAGAAAATGCACTGCGTCAAAATTTCAGGCGTTTTCTCAACGAAAAGTTCAAAGTACCTCCAGAATCAACCATAATACTCAATGTTGGGCTTAGTTGGAAGAAAAAAGGAGTGGATACCTTTTCAGAGATTGCACGTGCTTTTCCCGATTACTATTTTGTATGGGTTGGACCCATTAACAAGAATCCCGATATTGAAGAGGCCTTAAAACTTAAAAACGTTATATTTACGGGATTTTACGACGACATTCGGGAACCTTATTATGGTGCGGATGTGTTTTTAAACACTTCTAGGGTGGAAAACCAGGGCATTCCCTTGATTGAAGCTGCCATATGTAAGCTCCCCATCGTGGCTAAAGACTTACCGGCATACGATTGGGTCGAAAATGACGTGAGTTGTTTAAAAGCAAATGAAACGAATGAATTTATCGAAGCCATCGAGAAAATTACGAGTAACGAACAATTAAGAGTCAAAATCGCCAATAAGGCCCGTGAAATTGCGCTTGAAATCCACGATTTCAAGAAAATAGGACAAAAAGTTGAAGATCTATATAAAAAAGCCATTAGAATAAAAAAAATTCACGATAAACTCCGAGCACGAGTGTAATTTAATATGAAAACTGACATACACATCCAAGGAAAACTTTAAAACTCGCTCTTTCCTTTTTAAATAATATCGTGCTTGTTAAAAATAACGTGTATTTAGGTTTCTACTTGATTTATTTGTTATATTTAATATAAAGCGTGATAATGATCCTTTTTCTTTTCAAGCTCTTGAGAAAGAAAAGCTTAGAAGAACTTAATTGAAAAAGATCATTTTAATGAATCAAGATACGAAACGATGAAAAATTCGGAAACAATAATCATTTGAAAAGGTTTCGCGATATGGTAGAATACGACCCTCGGAAGATAGAAGAAAAATGGCAATCTAAATGGGAAAAGGATAAGATCTTTAAGGTAAGAAAGAATAAGAACAAAAAAAAATATTATGTCTTGGAGATGTACCCTTATCCCTCTGGAAAATTGCACATGGGACACCTTAGAAATTACACCATCGGAGACTGCGTTGCAAGGTACAAGCGAATGAACGGATTCAATGTCCTCTATCCAATGGGCTACGATTCGTTTGGAATGCCCGCAGAAAATGCCGCAATAGATCACGGGACTAATCCCGAAGAATGGACAGATAAAAACATCGAAACCATGCAAGGTCAACAGAAAAGAATAGGTCTTTCGTACGATTGGTCCCGAATGGTCTATAGCCACGATCCACACTATTATAAGTACGACCAATGGTTTTTCTTGAAGATGCACGAAAAAGGCTTGGCTTACAAGCAAGAAAGTTATGTTAACTGGTGTCCCAAGTGCGCCACGGTTCTCGCAAACGAGCAAGCCCAAGGAGGAAAATGTTGGCGCTGCAATTCAATCGTTGATCAGAAGTTTCTCACGCAATGGTTCTTGAAAATTCGAGATTACGCCGAGGAACTTCTAAAGGGACTCGATTCTGTGGATTGGCCTGATAAAGTTAAAATCATGCAAAAGAATTGGATCGGTCGTTCAGAAGGATCCATCATCAAGTTTCCCATAGTTGGCGAAAAAAGGACCATTGACATATTCACGACGCGACCAGACACGATTTTCGGGGTAACTTTCATGGTATTTGCGCCCGAACACCCTTGGATTCGCAAATGGGTTAAAGGAACGGAATATCAGGAAAAATTTGAAAGGTTTTACGAAGAAGTAATGCGACAAAACAAGTTCGAACGTACTGATGCAGATATTGAAAAAAAAGGCATGTTTGTTGGAAAATACGCCATCAATCCAATGACTGATGAAAAAGTCCCAATATACATTGGAAATTTCGTCATATATGAGTATGGCGCTGGTGCTGTCATGGCTGTCCCGGGTCACGATCAACGGGACTTTGAATTCGCAAGGGAATACGACATTCCAATAAAAGTTGTCATACAACCTCCCGATTACGAAATAAACCCTGAAAAAATGTCCAGGGCCTATGTAGCTGATGGTGTCTTGGTCAACTCTGGGGATTTTGACGGAATTGACAATCAAAACGCCATGGGGGCAATTACCAATAAGCTTGCCCAAAAAGGCACCGGTCAAGCGACGATCAACTATAAGCTAAGAGATTGGGGAATATCTCGGCAAAGATATTGGGGGTGTCCCATTCCAATAATCTATTGCGATAAGTGCGGTACCGTGCCCGTGCCTTATGAAGATCTGCCTGTTCAATTGCCAAAAGATGTGTCTTTTACGGGTTCTGGGAATCCTCTCGAAACTAGCAAAGCTTACTTGAATGTAAAATGTCCACGATGTGGAAACAAGGCGCGTAGAGAAACGGACACGATGGACACCTTCGTCGACTCTTCGTGGTATTTCTTCGCATTTTGTGATCCTCGATCCAAGGATGTACCTTTTAGAAAGGATCAAGTAGATTATTGGGGCAATGTTGATCAATACATTGGTGGAATCGAGCACGCGGTATTGCACTTGATTTACGCTCGATTTTGGACGAAAGTTGGAAGGGATCTCGGACTCCATTCGCACGACGAACCGTTCCAACGATTGCTCACTCAAGGCATGATAAATAAATCTCATCCGTATTGCGAAAAATGCGACCGGTTCGCAATGAAAGCCGAAATGAACGATAAAAAATGCAAGCTATGTAATTCCGATTACGCTCTAAAAAGCGTTAAAATGAGCAAGAGTTACGGAAATACGGTTGATCCCACTACCATTATGAACCAGTACGGTGCTGATGCCGCTCGTTTTTTCATTTTATTTGGAGCAAGTCCCGAATCGGGCTTGGAATGGTCGGACGAGGGAGTAACCTTCGCTTCGAAATTCGTTAAAAAAATCTTCAAATTACTAACGGAAGCCCCCACACGTGTTAAAGAGAAGATAACGACGAGAGATGTATTGATTGATTATCATCTTAATAAGACCATCAAGGAAGTTTCGCGCGATTTGGAAACAATCACCATTCGAAACTCAGTCAACACCATCGTACAATTTTCTTCTGAACTTGAAAAATACAAAAAAGAAGGGGTTGTAACGGAAATTTTTGAGCGATCTGCGAATCAGCTCGTAAAAATCCTTCACCCAATTGCCCCTCATTTAACCGAAGAAATCTGGGAAAGTATGGGAAACGAGGATTATCTAAGCTTGCAATCGTGGCCTCTCCCAGACGAAAAAGTACTCACGGAAGAAAACGAGCACAAATGGATCTTCATGAACTCGCTTTTTGAAGATATCAACCACATCATGTTAATGCTGAAACGGGAAAAAATAGAAAAAATTACAATCATAATAGCGGCTAAATGGAAATTCGAGATGTATCCAAAGATGATGCAATTGATTGATAAGACGAAAAACCAAGGAGAAATTATCAAAACATTGATGAACGATTCTAAATTAAAGCCTCAAGGAAAAATAATCAGTCAAATTGTTGGAAAAATCCTTAAAGGTATTGGGAAATATCCTAAATACTCCATGACGCAGGAAAACGAGAAGAACTTTTACGACGAAATAAAACCAATCATTGGGAAGAAATACGATTGTAAAGCCGAAATGCTTATCGAAGAGAACGCCAAGGGCATCGATAAGGCCGTTCAAGCGCTTCCAGGAAAACCCGTGATAATTATTGAGTAATCTCCAAAAATTTAATTTCTTTATACTTATTTGTCGAATATGATGTGAAGTAATTTAAAAGAAGGAAATCATGCCCATTTTTCGAATCAAGTTTTAAATACTTACGATCATTAATAACCATCACACAAATCTAATGGTTTTTAAACTTTTAATTCAACCATTAAAAAAAAAAAAATGCAAAATGATAAAAATGACAAAAACATGTTTAAAAAAGCGAACATTAGCCCTAATAGCTTTTTGTTCGTTATCGCTTTTAGGGATATTCCAGCTTAGCTTTTCGGTTGTCGCAGCTGAACAAGAAGGAACGGGGGCAGAAATTAACGTCACAGCCACCGATCCCTGGGGGTATGCCGCTTTTGTTCCAACAACAAACCATTACGCTTACGCAGTATATCAAGGAACCAATCAGGCGGGATTTAGATTGTTTAATTGGCTTGAAGGTTCTGTTTATACAGAATCTATGAGTTATCCTGGATTAGACATTTCTGAATATTATCCTCGAATTGAGGACGATTTATTGCTTGATAGTACCACGAACCTTCCCTACATCGATCCTTGGAACGATGTGAGGTGGCTAGAGGTTAACGCTGGAACTTCAGAAAATTCTACCATCAGTCCATTTGAAGCGAACGCAGTTTACAATCGATTTACCATGACAGAAGGTTCCTCGTTAGCGGTTGAAGTTGAGCAATACCTGCCCATCGAAGTCGACATAGCAATTACTAGCACGGGGCCTAAAGCGCTCAAGGTTGATTTTCTTGACGACGATGCGGTTGGAAGCTTTTCAAGTTCGAGACTAGTATCGCCATCGGGAGACCTGCTGGGCTCCTCTCTTGTTCCCGTGACTTATAACGCTATGTTTGGGGGAGTAACACAATTTTACTACATTCCTTTCGTTGCTCACGAAACTGGAACCTATCGTTTATTACTTCATTCCACATCCACTCTCACGGGATTTTTGAAATTGGAATTTGTTAGCGTTGGAAAGGCATCCATTTCTCGCAACACGCTTACGACCGTTGGAAATTCTGACAATAATCCAAATGTTCAAGAAATGTTTGACGATACTTGGAGGATGGATTGGTATTCGATAAGTGGAAGCAAGGGTGATAAAATCACTCTTCAATACGGTTGGGATTATTTTGTTGCAGCACCAACGATACTACTCTGGCAGCAGATGCCAAACGGTGTCTATGTGCCCACTGATATCTCGGGAGTAACTGATAAAATTCCGATTTGTTTCCTTGAATCGACCAATGTATATGTCACCGTGGATCCCGGTATGAATGGAATAATGTATCGATTATCGATGCTCGCAAAAACCGTTCCAATTACCGATTACACGATCGGAGAAGACCTTAGCATCGAAACCACGAGGGGCGAATACAAAGCGGTTAGCTTCAGGATAAGAGAAAGTTCGTTCGTGAGGTTCAACTACTCGACCTCCGGTTCAGGATTACCCACTCCACCGAGCAGTTTCATCTACATTGATTCGAGCGAACTAAACGTTGAGCCCACGGTTGATCCCATTGATACAAAGACTGGTATGTACGGAGAAACCTACGATTATTATTACTTGCTTCCAGGGGAATACGAATTCTTCGTGGTGAGTAGTGATACTAGTTATAATGGTATCTTCGAGATCAGTTCGACGATCGTTGAAGAAGACTCGACCGTGATTCCCATTACTGATATGAGTTATGGTATGGGTTGGACCGATATATCTATGGCAGGTATCACATTTGAAGAAGATCCGTACGAATATTATATCAGGCAGGGATTGTGGACAACAGTAGAAATTACCGAAGATGGACAATATTTTTTCGTGGCGAACATCACGAATAGCGATAATTCCATACCAACTTCTGTTGCTCCGTCGCATGTCATCGCTTACAACTACACGAGCGATGAATATGTCGATGTCACGGCACAAGCGCTCGCCTTGGACGGGTCTACTTTCGAAACCTTTCAAAATACAAACGATCGCCTTTACATTGCCTATACTGACAAGTGGCACGACATGGAATTTAACCTGACCGTGGCTGGATCGGGTACTGCCGAATCCATGTATGTATGGGACGGTGCTTGGTCCGGTATCACGCGCACCGATACTACTAATAATTTCCAGGATAACGGATCGATGGTCTTAAGCTATGCAGATGGAGATTATCTCGATTGGATCAGGGGTCAGGGCACCTTCGACCTTCCGAGCTTGGAAGAGAACGATTTTTACTGGATTCGAATTAATTGTGGGACATCGTCTCCTGTATTCGACTATATCAGGCTTTCTAATGTCACAATAGAACCCGCTCTCAATTATGTGTTGTTACAAGATAGTGAGTATGTGTATGGCGATTACCTACTTGACACACCTATTGCGATATATGATTTTGACGATTGGTTGATCAGTCCGACTCCAGGTTACGAACTCGATACGGGACTATCACAAGTATTGGCTTCTTCGTTTTTAAACGCAGGAACCTACAAGTTATTGCTGATTCCGGAAGATTGTCCAAGAATGGGAAGTGTAACGCTACGATTAGGCTTATATAATACAATTGGAGCGACGCGCCAGTCTAGTTATACTACCTCAATTCCAGTGCCCATCATACACGATTTTAATATGACAACTGGTATCACGGATAGCACGCATCCTTACAACTATACGACATATCCTTTTAATATTAATCCCGCTCCGTTTAACGCAACATTATATGCTAATAGCTTGGTGATAGAATGCACTGGAGGGACGGAATACGCTTGGACGCAATTATTTGCAACCGTGGAAAACGCTACATTCTCTCAAGTTCAGATCTGGCAGGATCTTGATTGGCAGAGCGGAGCAGGACCCGCAGGTGATTATAACTCCATATATAATGGTGCTGGTGTTACTACTTTTGCGGACGAGTTTGGAGTGTTTTTAGATCACTTCTATTTAGTCTTTTTCTACACTCCCACTGTGCCGTTGAACGACTTGGTAGAATTTAAGATCGGGTTAAGCCAATACGACACGCCGATCTTTACGACCGCAGATAGAACGGTGAGCACGCCTGCTCCTGGAATTCCAACGGAGACTATCGTGTTCATCGTTGTTGGGGTAGGTATTGGAGCTGGAGCTGTCATCGTCGTCGCTTACGTCTATAAGAAAAGGAAAGGCGTCTAAATATCAAATACTAAATTTTTAACTTTTTTTTTTACAATTTTTTTAAAATACAAATTTTTCTGATTTACGAGTTATCATCAAAATATCTTTTGAACCTATAATTTGTTTTAACATTAAAAAGAACGATTAAAATAAGAAGATGTTTTTACAAGAGAGGAATATTATTATAATATAAAGGTTATCTATGATATCAATGGTAGAAGATTTTAACTTAAAGGAACATGTGTTCTTTTTTGGCATAGGAAGGTACCAAGCCAACGATACCTTTTTCAATTGGGAGTCAATGAAATATCCTAAATCGAGCTATTTCGAGTTAAAGCTCACCAGAAACGCCCCAGCAAAAAATGAATTTTATTGCGTGAATAGGGACGATGTAAAACTGGTATATTATGTTCACGGGGATACCGACGCAGTTTTTACCATTGGGGCGCGACCCATCGTGCAATCGCAGACGTTAGAAGCCCTCATCGAACATTTAATCGAGCAATTCTTTGACATGTATGATAGTTCCCTTCTATATTCTTGTTATGGAGATACTTGCCATATTTTTAACGCATTTGATTCTATCATCAAGAATGCTCTTGAAAACTTCAAAAAACTTGATTTGGTTAAATTCGCTCGCGTGAACTGCTCGCTTTGCCAAAAAACAATCGTAGTTATCGTAAAAAAATCAATAATTGAAAACTCGAAAAAAACTACCATACCTTTTGTTTACGTGCATTCTGGGCACTCAATTTTAATCTATTTCGACCGAAATTTTAAAATTCGTGGAAGCGAATTCGTGACGCTTTCTTATTGAATTCTGTCATTTTCTCATCAGATCAAATGCAAAAATTTTAATGATCGAAGCTTTACCTTTAGTCTAAGACGATAGAGGTAAACCAACAACAAATGACTATTTTCGAATTAAGCATTATAAGCACGACGGGACATCCGTATTACAATGTAAAACTTAACGACATTCCAGAAGGAGTGATAGTTAGTCTTAGGTTCTTTGATTTTTCTCATGAACTTGACGAAGATGAGCTAATCGATCCTGAATCTCGTGCTGAACTCACGGCAGGGTTAATATCTGCCTTGTTTGAATTTTCTCGAGCTATTGATAAAAAAATTCACGCATTGGAATTTCAATCTCGAAGTGTATCAAAAAATATCAACATCCCTCCTCCTGAGAACGCATCCGATACGCTCATCACGTGCATGTCTGAATCGTTCCTCAACAAGAATGCCATAAAAAAAAAAATAACACTATTATATCATGCTGTTATCGAACCTAAAATCCCTCTTATAACGGCTGACGAATTACTAACGCCGGAACAGGACTTGATCTGGAATATATTAACTGACAATGACGCGAGAACTCATTTTAAAAATAAGGAAAAGATTTTTTCCAAGGTTGCTAACGAAATTATAATGGAATACAGGAACACTCGTCTCGAAGGAATTTGCGTTTTTTCCTTTGATTATTCCATTTTAGGAATTTATGGTTCAAAATATTCCTTGGAAGCCATTACCACCATTTTAAGAGACCTTAAGGAATTACCCGAGGTAATTCCACGCCATTCAAAGGTTATTAGCTTTAATTTCCAAGAAGAAGATTCCTACTTGATTTTCATGCATTCGGGTATCGAAATTACCATCGAAATTTTAACAGATAAATTGTTTGAACCCTTTTATTATTGTTATATATGCAATTCTAAGGTTATAGATGATGATGTTGTAAATAAAATAACAAGACAATTGAACGATGTCTTGGAGGGAATATAATCAGTTTAAATATTGGTTGCTGCTTTTATGATTTCGTGGAAGGAATCTGCTTGAAGTGATGCGCCTCCTACCAAGGCTCCGTCAATGTTCGCTTGTTTAAATAATTCCAAAGCGTTCGATGGATTTACCGAACCACCGTATTGAATTCTCACGGTGTCAGCAACTTCGTTGTTATAAATCCCGGCTATAGTATCTCTTATAAAAGCGTGAATCTCTTCTGCCTGTTCTGGTGTTGCCGTCTTACCCGTCCCAATAGCCCATATGGGCTCGTAAGCAATGACGGTTTTGACCATTTCTTCGGGGGATAGGCCTTGAAAAGAACCCATAATTTGCTTTTCAACGATTTCCTTGGTTTTACCCTCTTCCCGTTCTTCTAGATGTTCACCAATGCATGCTATGGGGTTTAAACCCGTTGAAAGCGCTTTTTTCAATTTTTTATTAACTAAATCGTCGTTTTCCTTGAAAATATCTCTTCTTTCGCTATGACCGAGAATCACGTATTCGCAACCCAAAGCTTTCAGGAATCCAGGTGCTACTTCGCCCGTGAAGGCGCCTTTATCCTCGTAATACATGTTCTGGGCACCAATTTTTATAGAGGTGCCTTTTGTTACTTCGCACGCTTTATGGACGCTCGTATACGGGGGCGCAACCACGATGTCAATGTTATTGTAATCGTTTACGAGAGGGATAAGCTTGACAAGCATCTCCTCCGCTTCTATGGGTAATCCCCTGTTCATCTTCCAATTTCCTCCAATTATTGGCTTTCTCAACTTTTTTTACAACTCCTCTGACTCAATTATTGGTGACCGATGAAATCTTATAATGAATCTACGATAATTTAAAGAAATGAGGAAAATACGCAATTTAAAGGATTAGTCCTTCTTGGGTAATTTTTCAGGTAATTTTGTGGCTTCCAATATCTTCTTTATTTCCTCTAAATCGGGAGCCAAGATGCTCGGCAAGCCTAATTGCTGCCTTCTTTTTTCAATAGCGGGTTGCATGGGTATTGCCTTGCCGTTTTCTAAAATCGTAGCGGCTTGCGTCGTGTAATAATCGGGAGCTTCCCCTCTCTCAACGCTCATGTTCTTGAGAATGGTGAATATTTCCGTGAGCTCTACTTTCTGAGGGCACACCTCGTCGCATGTGTCGCACACCGTACAACCCCAAATGTTAAATGTATTTTCTGCACCAAAAATTTTCTCCTTAAGACCTAAAAGAGAATCCAAGATCAATCTCCGAGGATTGTACTTTCCTCCCGTAACCTGAGCCACGGGGCACGCACCGGAGCATGTCGCACATTGATAACAATAAGCTAGCGTGTTGCCAATGTCGTTTCCAAGAATTTGATTTCTGAACTTGAAATCTATCGTAGCCATTTTTTCGTCACCATTAAATGCTTCTTAAGTAATTAATATCCTTAGTATAATTTAAGAATTTTTAACTATTAAGGTTTTGATAAGTTTTATTCTAAAATTTTGACAAGAATCATTGTTAAAATTTATGGTCCAAAACACGAGAAAATAAATAAATTGTCATGTTCGGATAAAATAACAAAACATTTATTTTTTCCATGTTTTATAAAAATAGATCAAACCCATAAAGAAAAATATAACCTACTTGAGATGAAAAAAATCGTTGCATGTTGAAGATTTAAAAAAAGTTGGAATTGATGGGCCTACGGAAGGGAAACTTATTATCGATGTTTATACCACGTGGTGCGGACCGTGTAAGGCCGTTGCACCAATTCTTCATAAACTCCAAGGCGAAGGGCTTTTTAAACTCGTTCAGGTGGATCTCGATCAGAATCGACCCTTGGGTGAGATCTTCGGAATCACGGCAATACCCACGCTTCTATTTTTCAAGGACGGTCAATTATTAGAAAAAACCATAGAAGTTAATGGCCAAGTTTTAGTCAAGAGAGGAATGATGGTAGGGGCCGCAGGAGAGAGCATTCTCAGAGCCATTGTCGATCAGATGTAGTAATTTCGGTAAAATAAATAACAATTTCTTTCTTATCCAAACGACCCTTCCGTTTCTTTTTTTACTCTTCTCTATTAGTGATGGATTTATCGATTACATTACATGCTGATTTTTTAAATGTCACACTATTCCTCTTGTGGAATCTCCTTTATGTGTGACTTAATGGGGTTTTTTAGAATTTTATTCAAAAGAATTTCGAATTAATTAAAAAATTGCAAATTTTAATACAAATCGTTGTTTTTCAATTATATCAAAGAGTTATTTAAATTAGTTGTTCGTGAAATAATATCACGTGTAGATGATAATGATGAATAAATCAAGTAACATGACTCGTGAAGAATTGGTAAATTTCGAAGCTGCAATGAATCAAAGCCGTAACATGATTTATCATTTAATTCGCTTCATGAAAAAAAATAAGACGGTAGATGTAAGGGAAAGGCTGCGAGGAATGGGTAAAAATATCGCCAGAACATTTTACAATTATTGGAAACCAATCGATGATGTAAATACTTTTAACCTCAAGGATGTTTTGACGACGATATATAAAAAAGTCTTGGGTAGCTCGATCGTCATTGATATTGATGAAGTTAAAAAAACTATTAAAATAAAAGATTCAAAATGCGCTTTATGTAAATATCATTACGAAGATATAGGCAATATTGCTGGATGCGAAGTATTGTTAGGCATGTCGTCTGAATTTATCAAGTTAATTAACGAAAATTCAAAAAATCGATCCAAATTGACTTTAATTCCCATCGAAGTGAGTGAATCGTTGTCGTATGGCGATGACGCTTGCGTGCAACTTTTTAACTACAAGGAGGGAGGAAAATAAAATGGTATCTGCGTTTCAATGGATCATGAAAAAAGTCACGAAAGTTTTTTCTCGTACTACAAATTCCCTATTTTATACGCTTTTATATAGGGAAATATTAAAGGAAGTTCAAGAAATAACGAAAAACGAAGAAGATAGCGTTGTTATTTTCCGGGAATTTGGAAAACGATCTGCTTATGAATCTTGTGAGCGACATTCAAGCATTTTTAAATTCATGCCAGGAGATCCTAAAAAGGTATTGGATTACTTTTCAATCCTGTGGTCAATCGTATTTGGGATGGAAATTGGCGAATTTTCCTACGAAACCATCCCAAAGAAAGGTAAATATAACGATTATGTCTTAACTGTAAATAGTAACCCGATTTGTGCTGGATACGGGAACGATCCCGAAGATACCTTTAATTTCAAGAAATTAGGCTCCGAATCTGAAGGATGTTCTGCAGGTTTGTCAGGGATGCTTGAAAGCGTGGCAAATTTCATTTTGAAAACGAAAAATGTTGAATATAGGATTTCGATTACTGAAAAAGAATGCATCGCAAAAGGTCAAGGAGCCTTAAAGCTCAATTGCTTCATATATGACTACGCAGAATGGCAAAAATTAAACGCATCAACGATTAGCGATCAAATATCGTCTAAAGTAAAACTCGAAGAACCTAAGGATGAACCTGAATTTGTACAGCAAACAAAACTGGATTTCGTTGATAAGCTCCAAGACTCTTTATCTTTAGATAAAATTGAGGAAATTCTCAATGAACCTTTAGAAAGAATAAAAGAAAAGATTTCGGAAATCATAAGAGACAAGTTGAACATGGACCCCGAGAATTTTTTCGATTACTTCAGGAACTACGAGGATGACATGCTAAGAATTATTGGATTCCTAATCGTCCATGTTTTAAATGAGTTTGGTGGAATTGTCGAAAAAATTCTAAAAAATGATACTTTCGCAAAGGTCGTAGGTTACTTATTTAATCACTTTAAAGAAATGACTTTCCTGTTCATACCTTTAGATGTTGCTAACGATTATCACCAGTTGCTAATTGATTTCCTCGATGGAATGGCCCCTCCCGAGATGGTGGACAATGTAAGAAAATACGCTGGGAAGGACGATATTAATTTCCTCTTTGAAGGCGCTCAAACGGCCCTAGAAAACCTAGGAGTTAATTTTTCTGAATTAAGAGAAAATATCTGGGAAGAATTGAAAAAGGATGAAAGTAGTGGCTTGATGCCATCGGAAAAATTCGAGGTAGAAAACTCAAAAGATAAATTTCCAAAAATAATTAAAATAATTCAGGAAATGTTAATGCTTATTAGCGAAATACTCACATTACCAATTAGAATGCTGGTCTCTGAGGGACATCACGGTGTAAAAACTGCCATTAATTCAGTTGTTTCAGAAGAAGAGGGCGGTTTATTTGAAAGGGTGAAAGATAGATTAGATGTAATTTTTGACGCCTTTCAAGAATTAAGGCAATAAATTGCCAATCCTTTATTTTATTAATTTTTTTTGTTTTAGTATTAGTTCTTAATTTCTCTGCTTTTAAATAGGTGAGTGTAAATACTATTTCAGATTATTTTGAAAAAAGGAAATAAAGGATATAAACTTGAAAAATTTAAAAAGAACAACGATTCGAAATTTCTTAGCTCCAGTATTTCTATCCATCGTTATCATGTCAATATTGACTATTCCGCTTACGAATGCGATTGCTCCATTGGGGGAAATCTTATTACCTGGTAATGGTTTGTGGAGAGTCCCAGGAGAAATACAAGAAAAGGAGTTTATCTGCGAAGCAACTCTGAACAATACGATAACAATATATAGAGATGAGTGGGGTATTCCGCACGTGTATGCAAGTACTGAGAAAGACGCATCCTTCGCTTTTGGATACCTCCATGCCCAAGATAGGATGTTTCAGATGGATCTCATGAGGAGATTGGTTCGTGGAACGCTTTCTGAAATTATTGGAGAAGACGCTTTAGAACTCGATAAATTTAACTTGGCTACGGGTAAACTTTTTTGGGCGCAAAAAACGGTTGAAAATATGATAGAAAAGGCAGATAACGGAGAAATAAATTATTTAGAATCGTTAATTCGTTATTGCGATGGAGTAAATTATTTCATTAAAACTCACCTAGATGAATTACCAATAGAATATGCTATATTGGGTTTCAAACCAACTCGTTGGACCTTGCTTGATATTGCTTGCTTGGTTAAATACATGGCTGAGATGCTTACTTGGAGTTATACAGATCTTTATGAGACGATTGCGTGCTATAATCTTGGGTCATCCAACTTTCTGGAATTGTTTAGGTCAACATATGGACAAATTCCAGTCTGTCCAAATTATGGGTCCTTCAATTTATCTTTTCACCTCCCTTTTGAACAGGGTGCGCAAATCGCAACCAAATCGATAATCGACACGATAACTTATTTTTTATCGGATGTTAAAAAAGTCGAATCCCAGAATCTAATAGCTTCCGTTAAAAATCAAGAAGTTATAGGATCGAATAACTGGGTAGTGGATGGTTCCAAAACGAGAAGTGGAAGACCAATTCTCTGTAACGATATGCATTTGGCGTGGACGCTCCCCGGTATTTGGTACGAGGGACATGTAGTAATTACTAGTAAAAGCCTCAATCTTTATGGATTCACCTTGCCTGGTGCTCCAATGGTCATAGTTGGACACAACGAACGAATTGCGTGGGGTTTTACTAACACTGCTTACGATGTAATGGATTGGTATTACTATGAAAAAATAGACGAAGATCAATATGTTTATAACAATTCAATTGAGCAATTTAAAATCCGTCCGTACTCCATAGCAGTTAAGAATGAAGAACCAGTGGCTTTCGAAGTAAAAGAAACCGTTCATGGTCCTGTTTTAAACGAATTTCTCGGAATTCAGGAAATTCCAACTAATTTAAACAATGCAAACATCATTTTAGCAACTAAATGGATAGCGCACGATGTATCAACCTTGATTCAAGCAATCTATGGATTTAATCACGCTAAAAATAGGGACGATTTTAACCAGGCTTCCAAATATTTCGATTGTCCTGCCCAAAACATCGTCTATGCCGACATAAATGGAAACATCGCAATGAGACCTACGGGAAAAATACCCATAAGAGATGGAAACGGCACTTTTATTTACAACGGTTCCGCAGGGGAGGGTGAATGGATGGGTTTTATAGATTTTGAAGATTTGCCTCAAACAGAAAATCCAGCTCAAGGTTATTTGGTATCTGCAAACCAGATCGTTGCTGGGCCCGAGTATTCGAGATATTTATTGCAAAATGACTATTCAACAGGGTATCGATCAAGACGAATAAACGAACTAATTAACGCCACGGACGATATTACATTGGAAAAAATGAAGGAGATCCAACTTGATGTAAAATCAACTCCAGCAAGAGCCCTCATACCATTTCTAATCGATTTAATCGAAAATATCCCCTCTTCGCACCAAACGGATGTGATATTAGACATTTATTCCCTTCTTATTCAATGGAACTACGATATGGATAAGGATTTATCTCAACCTTCCATCTATCGCGTCTGGAGAGAATTTTATTATTCTTATACCTTCGACGACGAATTTGACGCTTTTAATTCTGAAATTAAGCCTCGTTTGGATGTTTTAGAAAGATTAACGAGAGAAAATGACTCTTCAATCTGGTTTGACGATAGTACAACTAGCGATAGAAAAGAAAATCGTTCGGATATTATTTATAAGGCACTCAACGCGAGCATTAATTTTTTAATAAAATACTACGGAACAAAGGATGTTGCAGCCTGGAAATATGGATTATTGCATCGCCTCGAGTTTCTTCATATTGCACCGGGTTTAGACGCTCTAGGAAAAGGTCCTTTCGAAGGCGATGGAGAACAATACACGGTGAATCCCTCTTATATTTCAATAAATTCCCTTGGATTGGTCTCAACGGCGCGATTTGGAGCATCTGAAAGAATGATTGTGGATTTGAACGATTTAGAGAATTCTATTAGCGTGATACCTTCGGGTCAAAGAGGAATTGTCAGCTCAAGACATTATTCCGATCAATTGATTGATCTGTTTTTGCATGGTAATTATCACCGACAATATTTTTACACTCAACCTGATGCATTTCCAAGTAACTTGATTGAATCTGGAATTATCTTTATGGCCACTTCCGAAACTTCAGGCATATTATTTGTTCAATCATTCATTATTTGCTCATTTTGTGGAATCTGTGTTGCAATTTTTGGGTGGAAAATAAAAAAAAACAGATCATTAATTCGGTTTAAAAAAAAATTTGAAAAAAAGAGTGATTGTGTTGAAAAACAGAACTCATAGCAAAATTTTAAGCGAAGAAAAAGTAATCGAGAAAAGATTATTTATAATTTCTATCGTCATTTCAATTTTGTTACAAATTTTAGGCTTATTTATCTATATTTGGCAATATAGTATTCTTCCCGGAATTATTGCGGGATTAATCAATAAAAAAGCGAGCCGAAGTATCATTGCAAGCGCAATTGGTGTTTTAAGCGTTTGGATTCCTTACATGTTATTTGCTTTTACGAGCAAAAACACATTTTTAACTCTGGATTATTTTGCGACTTTAATTTTTGGAGAGTTGGGGTATGGCCCCGTGCTTTTAATTGTTATTCTCTGCTTAGGAACAATACTTGGTGCCCTTGGGGGGGCTATAGGATATGGAACACACAATCTTTTATGTTTAAAACAATCTAATGAATCAAAAATCCAAATCCAATAAATTAAAGCTGATTTTAAATCTTTTAGAAGAATAAATTGCAAGTTAATTGAAAAAATAGGTCACGATTCTGGAATGGAATAAAGGAGACAATTTGAGACAATATATGTCTTGGAAATTTATTTCCAACTTTTTGCGTATTCTTTAAGAAATATCTTATAAAACCATTCTATTACATATTGGAAAAAAAAGCGCTCCCGAAGAACGTCATAGTGCGATTTTTCCCGAAGAGAAGTAAATTTTGCAATTTCTTCAGAAGTGAGTTTCTCTTGTTCAACCAATTTCATTCTTGCTTTAAATTGGTCTTCCATGCGAATCTCTCTAAAAATTAGATCTAGAGCTTTCGAAATTTTTTCCGTTAAATTGAGAATGTTATCTTCAGTAAGTATTGTTGATTGAATGGATTCTTTTAAAAATATGGATATTCTTGTTAAAATTTGGTTCTTTCTGTATATGTTAATAACTTCGTCTTGTTTGATTTTTTTTTTCAAGTAGATTATTATTTTTTTTCTCGTTTCTTTGTTAATGTGATACTCAGTTAATTGCCTGTCAAGCCTTTTTAAAAACTGTTGCTTGAAAAATTGTTTTTGTTTTACAATGATAGCTTGATTTTCTGTTCGATCGCTACAGATCTCTATAACCTCTCCCTTAGGAGTTGAATATAAGAAACCGTGTCCTTGGGGACCGATTCCCTTGAATAAAACCATTGCGAGGCTGTAAAAATTGTAAATTCTTTTATCGAGTATCTTCTTGCGATTTCTTGAGATATTGGTGGGAGAAACTAAAATGGTTTTTTCATTAAATACATATTTTAAAAAGAGTTCAGAATTAGTTGATGTTTTTGAATTTGTGAAGCCTTGCTTCGCTTCTTCGTCAAAAGCGTTTAAAAAATGAGAAATAGGTCCCAAGTTCAAAACGCTCAAGCCATATGTAGAATAATGGTTAAAATACATTCGAATAAGATTCGCGCTGTCTAATTGGTTATATCGTAATAAATCAAACCCGACATATGGCATTTCTTGAAAATACTCGTAAATTTCTTTAGGCATTTCAAATCTTATATAATATAAGAACGATGTGGAATACCCACCAAAGAGATCTTCCAAATTTTTAAGTAATAGGCGATCTTGTTTGATTTCTTCGATCAATTCCAAAGACTTAAGCGGAATTTCTTCCATTTCAAAAAGATTATATCGAAAACAAAACCTCAAGAGGTTGATTATTTCACCTAAAAAGGTTTGATATTGATCGGTCATTGATGTTCTAAGCAGTTTTTTATGGAGTATTGAAATAATTTCAAGTCTTTTTGGAATGCGTTTAAGATCAAGGTGAATGTTAAAGGGTATTGATTTTTCTATCAAGGTTTTAAAACACTCAAGTTCTCCCTTTTCAAATAAGATCGATAGTTGTTGATGGAAATAATCTTCGAGTTCTTCTTGACTTTCTCCGATGTTGTTTTTTGACTTGATGATGTTGATAATATTATCCAAAGAAGTCATTTACAAGTAAGCACGATGATTTTCAATATAAATCATTATTAAAATCACATGTATGATAAAAAACTTGTTCTAATCTAATAGTTCTGCTATTTTTTTACTCACGCTCTTGATATTAAGAAATACCATTCCCAAACTTGCCCCTGGTTTCGTTAGCGTGCATAAAATGGCGTTGTTTCCCGCTTTTGAAAGGATGATGTTTCCGTCTTCTCCTTCAATGAGAATCCTAGTTAATGTACCCCTCGATAGCTCTTCCACGGCTCGTTCAGAGACGCTTTGGATTGCAGCTGACATTGCGCTCACGATCCCATCGTTAACATTTCTCGCTAGCGCAGAACAAATGGGAAGTCCTTGGACGCTTACGATGGAACTTCCTTGAACGTCTGAATTTACGCTTTCAAGCTTGCGTAAGAGTTCAGTCAATTGATCAATATTTTCGGACAGTAATATTCTCCTCCAATCGGTTGTACAGTATCGAGAGCGTGGATCGTTTCTATCTTCTTAGAATACTAGTAAGTAATTTATAACTTAATAATAGTTATGATATTAATATTTTATTCTTAATATAATTTAATATTAACATGTGTGACTAATAATAATTTATTAAATTAATAAATTAAAAATATTTTTATCTACTTTATAATCTAATGACGGAGAATCAAAATTCAAAAAAAGCTTTGAAAGATAAAAAAAGCAACGAAGACCCTGAGAAAGAGGAAGAAGAAAAAAAATTAAAGCTAGATTCCCTTAAGAAAGCTGGAGAAATCGCAAAGGAAGTTAAAAAGATAATAAAACCAGAAATTAAGGTTGGTGCGAAAGTTCTAGATATAATAAACCTAACAGAATTAAAAATCAACGAATTAGGTGGTGGTATTGCCTTTCCTGCAAATGTGAGCGTAAATAACATTGCTGCTCATTATACATCTCCCTTAAGAGACGATAACTTGGTCATTGGTGATTCTGATCTTGTGAAACTAGATCTGGGAGTTCATGTGGAAGGATATATAGTTGATACGGCTTACTCCGTAAATTTTAATGATGACGAGCTCCTTTCGAACATCGTCCAAGCTACTGAAGTTGCAGTTGACGCGGCTAAAATGATGGCAAAACCAGGCGTAAATACGAGAGAAATTGGAAAGAAAATCGAATCCATAGTAAAGGGTTTTAAATATAATCCAATTAAAGAATTAGGCGGACATCAAGTGGAACGATGGACCGTACACGGAAAAAAACAGCTACCCGAATTAGGCTCTCAGCGTGGAAGTACGATGGAAGAGGGAGATGTATTTGCAGTTGAAATATTTGCATCTACGGGTGAAGGATCCGTTCACGCCATGAATAATTCGTATATCTACGAAATTAACCCTTATTCTGGTAGGGTTCCGCTAAGAAGGAAAATCTCCAAACAATTGTTAGGTTTTATCAGTAATAATTATAAGACGCTCCCTTTTGCAGAACGATGGTTATTAAAAGAGTTCAAGACAGGAGTAGCTTTTGGGCTTCAAGAACTAGTCCAACAGGGAAAACTACACGCTCACAATGTTCTTGCCGAAAAGAAGGGAGTATATGTGGCCCAAACAGAAGAAACAATTTTAATTACCGAAGACGGATTCATACAACTAACATGATCAGATTTTAATATTATCAATGAGACCATTGAATATTTGTTTAGTATCGCTTACGATTCCGCCTGATAGGCAGGATGGTGCGGCAAAATTCTTCAGGGGCATTTACGATTACCTCAAAAAACAAGGTCACAATGTCGTTTTGATTACTGGTAAGTGGGGAATGAGGCTAAACGATCCAAACATCTTTCAAATAAAGATAATAAAAAAAAGATTTATGTGGATGCCCCAATTCACGTTAGGCGCAATTAAATATCTTCGTTCTCACCGATTTGACATCGTTCACGGTAATGCACCAAAAGGGACATTGCCAATTATATTATCAAATACGAAAAATTTTATTACTACAATTCACGATTTAGGCCCCTTCGAAACAAGATTTTCCCTATTTCCTATTGAAAAAAACCTCATTAAATATGTAGTAAGAAAAGCTAAGAATATAACTACTTGTTCAGAATCCATCAGAAGAGAAATTAAATACTACAATCCGAGAATCGAGCTAGATAAAATCGTAAATTTATATTCCGCGATAGAGACGAAATTTAAACCCCTTCCCGAAAAAGCAAAAAACTTAAAAGAAAAACTGCGAATAAAGGGGCCTGTCCTGCTATATATTGGTCGTATTGCGCATTACAAGGGCATTGAAGATATCATTCGTGCTTACGAAATTGCTAAGGAAAAAATACCTGATCTTACTTTAGTAGTTGGTGGAAAACCAGATTTTATCATGAAATCTAAGTACGAAAGTTGGAAGCGAATTCATACAGAAATTAAGTTTGTTGGGTTCGTATCGGAGGAAGAAATTCCTGCTTATTATTCTATGGGGGATGTTTTCGTAACATATTCTCACGCGTCCGAAGGATTTGGTCTAACTCCTATTGAAGCCATAGCTTGTGGGACGCTTGTGATATGTTCTTCTTTACCCGCTTATAAGGAAGTACTCGAGGAAAATGGAGTTTTTGTTCCTCCAAAAAAACCCGATTTGCTTGCCGAAAAAATTGTATATTGGATCAAAAATCCTGAAAAAAGGAACGAAATGGTAAAAAGAGCCCAACAATTCATTAAAAGGTACAGCTGGGACGAAGTAGGAAGAAACCTTGAAAAACTTTATCTAAGATTTGTAGATGGACTTTAAAAATCATGTGATTTATTCCAGGAGTTTTTTTTTAACCTGTTCAAAACATATTTTAATGGGATTTTCCAAATTCTTGATTTTTTCCTTAAACGAAAGGTCAAATCTCCCCGGCTTGGGGCCCTCTTCGAGAATTTTTTCCGCCTTTTGAACTAATTCATTAGTATTTTTTATGTGTTGCAGGGGAAATTCGTTTTGGATTAAAAATCTTTCCTGAGGCGCTGATTCTCCAGGAAAATATTCGAGACTTGGTACGTTCAGAAGACTAGATTCTCTAACTATGGTCCCTCCGCCACTAATAACGAGTGCTGCAAAAAAGCACAGGTCAACAATGTTTGGCAAATATCGTGTTATGATTATATTTCCTTCTTTTTTATACGATTCTAACTTCTCTTTGAGGTAGTTTTCCTGCATTTCGTTGCGAACTAGAAGGAGATATTTATGGTTAGGAAATTTTTTAAATAGAGGCGGCAATATTTGGCTGATTTTTGTTTCTTCGGGGTTCATGCTATTTATTAAATAACAAGCAAGAGAGGGTTCGCTTCTTATCACGATATACTTGCCTTTCTCGAGATCAAATTTTTTTAACACTTCTGGTTTTGGAACATAGTCTGAAATCCATGCTATTTCGTCAAGACCATTATAACGTATGATCTTTTCTTTATCAGCGTGGTATTTAATATAGGATTCAATAGGAATGCACATTGGTGTTATTAATTTATCTATAAAAGGAAATAAAAGCTTGCACACGGGCATGTTACGAGGTTCGTCATTTATACCTATCGAAGGTAAACCCAGTCCATAGGCGATTCGGGTTCCTTCAATCGAGGAAAATGTTACGAAATGGTCAGGTGAAAATTTGATGATGTGTGGTAAAAGATCGTTTAACCTATCGATGTATGTTTGAAGTTTCTCCTCCAAGAGCGCACCTCCGTGCTTCCCCACTTTGATATAGTCCACACCGTGGTCGTCTAAGATCTTATAGGTTGAATCGTAATCGCGAGCGGTGATTAAAAGTTCAGCACCCTCTTCTTTAAACATCCTAAATATGGAATTAAACATTATTCCTGTTTTAGGTTGTTCCACATCAATCCATACTTTTTTTCCTTTGAGGCTCATCATTTTCCCTTGGGTATTTTTACTAAAACAATAGCTAAAAATTTGTTACTCTTTTAATAATATTCGTTTTAGTTTAAAGGTGAAGAATAAGTAATAAAATGGAAAAATTAATCATTATAATTCGGGTAAATTTTAGGTGTTTCTTGAGGAACATTTACATGGATTGTTATTACATTTTATACATTTCTTAGGATATTTTTCGAGTAAGGCGCTCTCTAAATCGATATTTAATAAATTTGCTAAAGAACTTGTCCAAGCCACGATATCTGCCATCTCATTTGAGATGTCCTTTAAGTTGAGGTTATGCGGTCCGTATTTTAGGAGATCGGCGAGTTCACCAATCTCTTCAACTAACCAGATGAAAGTTCTATCCACGCCTCGTTTAGAATCTTGATGATAGTAGAGGGTTTTCATTAATTCTTGAAAATCTGATATCTTCATTAGTTCAGGCTTTTTCTGGGTTTAAGCGAAAATCCAGTTAAATAATCCAATATGTGCTAAAATTACAAGTACTATCAATCCTGCAGAAATTAACGCGGTGGAAATTGGGCCGATCTTGATTCCAATGGACGAGTCCTCGAAAAACCTCATCAAACCAGCACCTCCCATTGGCATGGGAGCGTTACTCGCTCTCCTCTTTTTTCGTCTTGATTGACTTTTTCTTACAGACATTTGCGTTGTTAAAGTCTTGTATTTATAAATACAATAAATTACTAAGAATAATAAATATTGTTAAAAATTTAACCCTAATTTTAATAAATTTTTATTTATTGGATTAATTATTAATTGTTAATTTCAAGAAAAAGTATAAAATTATGTTCAAGTCAAAACTATCTCGATTGGTAGCATTAGGGCTTTTATTCGTAATCGTGGGAATATCACTAATACCAAAAATTCCTAATGAATATTGTCCCGATAATCGTGCAGGTGAAGATATTAAATTAGCTGCAGATATTATGGGGATGGATGATATCTTATTTACAAATGTAACAAGAATTGCGAACTTAAGTGGCTATGGCATTGTATATATTGAAGATTATCTTGAATTTCAAAATAATTATGAAAATTCTATTAACATCATATATATTGGGATTTCGCCCCATTTTTCAGATAATCTCATATATCATCGCGCATTTAAGGGAAACAATAGCGAATCTCTATTAATTGAGCGGACTTCGTACATATCTAACGGTTATGAGATGATTGCTATAACCCTTGATGCCCCGTTATATCCTGGTCAAAAAGCGAATATAAAATATGTTCATTCATATAGGGATTTAATTGAATATGTTGATTTAGGTAAAACTGATGAACAACATCTTATATTTTCTGGAAATGTTTTTCCTCTGCTTCCATATAGGGCATTAGGGGAGATTAAATCTTGGTATTACACACCGACACAAGTAGAGCCAGATGATAGTACTTGGAGGCTGATGGATAATGTATATAACTTCACATTCTTTTCTTATGAGAATTATCTTATTGCGAATGATCTACCATCACAGTATCTCGAACCTTTTATGAAAAATATGGGTGCAGAAATGAATTCATCAATAAAGTTCTACGAAATGGCACTTTCTAAACTGGAAATATCTGATATGAATAGGGAAATATTAATTTCTCCTTGGGGGATGATAAAAGTAACAGAAAGATTTCAACTTCAAAATAACGGATTTATAACTATCGATAAGATTCCTTTACACATTCCAAAAACCGCGTATGAAATATCTTTAACGGATTATTTAGGCGAAATTTCAAAAACAAACAATGGTGACGGCAAAATCGTCATTAATTTAATAAGCTTTGGAAATCGGCCAAAACTTACGGCGGGAAGCAGCATGTCATTAATAATGAGCTATTATCTTCCGTTCGAACAATATTCCTCAATAAATTGGTTCCAAGAATCTATAGAATTGAATATGTTAACCTCAACATTTGATTTTCTCGTAAAAGGCCAAACGGTCAATATTCGTATAGATGGATGTCAAAAAATGGATTATTGTACCATTACTCCAGATAAAGTTCAAAAATCTCAAGGAGCTATTATCAATTCTTATTACTCTGATTTTGTAAGTCCATTCGAAAGTAAAGAAATTTTGATTACATTTACAATCAATGTCTTGGATTTATCCATAAGACCCATAATATTCATGATTTTAATAGTAATGTTATGTGCTTCTTTCGCGGTTCTCTCTAAAAGAATCAAGAAAAGGCAAGGTGAGGATAAACTCGAGCTTATTGGTGCTGAGCGCTTGCCCGTGCGCGAGATCCGAGAATACTGCTCTTTATGTGAAGAAAAAAATGCATTGATTATTGAAATAAGAACAATGGACGATTTTCTTCAAAGGAAGAAAATACCTAAGAAAAAATATACTAGCGTCGTTCAAACCAACACGAAGAAGATTGAAGAAATAAACAACGAAATAATTCCTTTCAAGAATGTTCTCATAGAAACTAGTCTGGCTTTTGAAAATATTATTCGGAAAATCGATGTTTTTGACGCTGAAAGAGTTTCTATTGACGATAGCGTTAACCTTCTCGATGCTAGATACAAGCAGGGGAAACTACCTTCTAGAGCGGCTTATCAAAAACTTGCAGATGGATTCTTAAAAAGGAGGAGAAAGATCGATAGGAACTACGACAAGCTCATCCAACAATTAAGGAGCTATTTGCTTTAAATTATTTTTTTATTATTTTTCTAAGTTGATGTATATGAAACCTTGGCTTAACGAAATTCTTGCATGTCCAATGGATAAACACTATCCTTTAAAATTATTTGTTTTTGAATACGAAACCAAATCAGAAGAATTCGATCGAATTATTAAAATCTATTCGGAAAGAAATATCGAAAAGATACAAGAAGAAAACTTAATTCTTATTAGTAAAAATGCATCAAATAATGTGGTACAGATCAAGGATAATATCGTTATAAAACCAACACCCGTGCCTGAATACCTACATAGGATAATTCAAAGCATTGAGGAATTAAAAGATTTTTACGATAAAACTTCGGAATTAATTGGTAAAAAATGTTTGGAAATCGTACAATCGACTGTAAAAAATAACATATCTCATTATTTGGATCACGGAACTTCTAAATCTTTTGATAATATCCTTCCAGAGCTCTATATCTTGAATAAATTAAAGCTAGATGTTGAGATCAGCTTGGGTTTGTTGTTTTGTGAAGAATGTTGCCGTTTTTATCCAATAGTAGATACCATACCAAAAATGTTACCTGATGAATTTCGCAATGAGCAAGAAGACCTTGAGTTTCTTTCGCAAGCAGTGAAAAAGAATTACATCCAAGAGGATTTTTTAAAAGGTTTAAAACCATTTACGCTCTGATCTTACTTAAAAATCTTTTTTTAAGAAATACATTCGTTTTAAAAAAAATTAGTTTGTTATAAATTAATAAAAATAGCCCAGAGCGGATTCGAACCGCTGTCGCGGGGTATCCTCGAAAGCATTTAAAAAAATTACATTCTTCAAAGCCCCAAATGCTTGGCCACTACACCACTGGGCTTTATTTTCTAAGTATCAATAAAATTGGGTACTTAAAAAATTTATATGATTATTTAGTTGATCAACATTAAAGTATTTTTCTCTTTCATATTGCTTTAAAGGATTAATAGATCTTATATTGTAAATGTAAAAAAAGAAATAAAAGCAAGACACAATTACAATATCCATATCATCCTTAAAATAAGTCAAAAAAGTCTGAAAAATGATACCTTTAACCAATCTATCGTGGGGATTTTTCGAAATTTTATCTTTGCTAATTGTTTTTGCCGTTGGGTTCGTTGTAACGGCTTTAATCCTTCCACATCTCATAAAGTTTATGAAAAGAAAAGGTTTCGTTGGTCATGACATCCATAAGAATTCAAGACCTGCCGTTGCTGAATCGGGTGGTTTTAGCATGGTTTTTGGCATCATTATTGCCCTGATTGTACTATTTGCTTTTTTTCCGGTGTTAACAAACGAGATTGTCGTGTTTATATTCACGGTAATTTCTGCTGGTATAATTGGATTTATTGACGATCGCTTGAGACTTCGTTCTCGAACAAAGATACTCCTTACAATTTTTTCTGGTGGCATCATATTTCTCGCCAATTTCTTTGGTTTCATTACAATTAATTCTCCTACCATACCGTTTCTAGGTAGGCTAAGAATCTCTATTATATATCCTTTTGTTGTTCCAATTATCGTGGCTATTTTCGCTAATACTGTTAATATGTTGGAGGGATATAACGGAGAGGGTTCGGGAACGTGCCTTATTGCCATGAGTTTCCTGTTTGTTTGTGGTTTTATCTTTAATTCGGCTCAGGGCGTTATTTTTTCCGTGCCGGTGATCGCCGTGTTAATTCCATTTTTCATTTATAACAAATTCCCAGCAAAAGTCTTTCCAGGAGATGTGGGTACTCTAAGTATGGGCGCAATGATTTCATGTGTTATGCTTTTCGGTTCTTTAGAGGTTGCCGCTCTTTCAGCTCTCTTAATACACATTTTTAATAGTTTTTATGTGATACGCTCGATGAAAGGATTTCTTGAAAGCGAAGATATTCACGGTTCAAGAAGCGATATCGTTTTACTTGAGGACGATAGGATCAAGGCTTCAGAAAAGAAAGACGCTGCCTTAACGCTTCCTCGCCTCATTCTCGCAAGAGGGCCGTTAACGGAACCACAATTGACTAAGAATTTTTACGCTATTACCTTTTTTTGTGGTTTTTTCTCTATTTTTATGACTTTATTGATGCTATTCACAAAAGGAGCATTATCTTTCGAGGAGATAATCGTTGCAGAACTGATCTTTTTCGTAATTATTAGCATGCCTTCTGCTGTCCTACTTTATTTTTTCCCGCGTATAAGGGGAATTATTGCTATAATGATTATTTTACTCCTCTTTGTATGTATCTTTTTGATTTTCATAGATCATCTCATTTTACCTCTTCAAATACCTGATATTGATTTAGGATTTGTGCAAATTCCTGTAAATGTTTTGATCTCGCTTTTACTTACTATCCCTGGTATTGCTGCCTGGTATTATGTTTCAATCAAATACTTCTGGTATGAAATTAATAAAATGAAGCGCAATATAAAATCAACTAATAAATAAGAATGAAGTTACATGAAATCTCATAATAGAAATTTTATTTTTTTTGGTTACTTGTTTATATCCTTTGTTTTTATCTACCTTTTCGGTTTCGTCATCCTTAGCCCTGATTGGATGTCTTTAATCATTGATTGGAGCTTTTGGTTAACTCTTGTCATGTTCGTGCTATCGATAGAAGAAACATATCATTGGACAAGGAATGGGAGGAGAAGCGAGATGAGCGATATAATAGCTATCATTTTCTTCTTTTCGCTAATCTTTTTCTTCACAAAGGACTTGCTAACAGCAATTATGGGTGCTTTCTCAATCTATCTATTAGTGGGTGTTTTTGAGCTTAAAGAATATCCAATACTCAACAAGATATTAATCATATCCTTGGTTACTTATAATGCCATATTTATTGCTGGAATTCTATCGTTTTATTTTGGAAATCCAATTTTTATTAATACGACTTTTTCCTTCAGCATATGGATCATATTGGGATTGGGACTGCTTTTATTTGGAAGGAAATATATTATCGTTTGGAGGTTTATGAGTCCTCAATATTTAATGCTATTTCTCTACATCATTGCTTGGTTAGCTATATCCCTTGTTGAACAATATAGTCCCATTGATTTTGTGTACGGTTCACCCATTAAATTCCCGTTAAACTTATTAGACTTCTTTCTAAATGTTTATTTTGTTTTGATGATCGTGAATTGGGTTGTATATTTCGTATCTGGTCCAATTTTGGACAAATTTCTCGGCATTAAGAAAGTAAAAAGCGAAGATTTGCTAGATTTAGTTGAAGAGGTTAAAATAAAACTTGGGATTAAAGGAAAGATCAAGATTGGTTTCGGAAAATATCCTATTCTGAATGCTATGGCATATGGTTCTGTGTTTGATAAAAGGATAGCTATTATTGCAGAAGATTTGGAACAAATCCCTCAAGATGAACTAAAAGGCATAGTCGCTCACGAGCTAGGACATACCAAGGGTAAACATACTTTAATTTTAACGCTAATTACATGTGGGGATTTAGTTTTTCGAATGATATTAGGAATTCCCGCAACTTATTACGATTACACATTTGGAAATCCTGTAATGCCGATGATCGTTTTTATAATGTTAAATGTGCTTATTTACGCCATAATTTATATTTTTGTTCGAATTCTCGAAGGAAAGGCAGATTTGAAGACAAAACAGGCGGGATACGCCACGCATCTTGTTAAAGCCCTTTATAATTTAGAAAGCTTTTACGCCAGCGGTCGCGAGATAGGACTTAATACAATGCTTTTATGCGAAGAAAAAATAACACGAGACAATAAAATGTTAGATTACATGGAAACCGCAGAATACTTAAATCGTTCGCTGGTGAAACCCTCGAGAACTTCTTTAATTGCAAATGTATTGAATTCTCATCCTCCCACTTATTTTCGCATTGCGGCTGTTTTAGGCGAGAATCTCAAACCCGCAAAGGAAGCTTTCCTACCTTTTATTTGCTTAAAAAGATCTAAGCAAAAGAAATACGCACAATTATTTGAATCTGCTCGGGAAGATTTCAAGGGTATTACCAACCAAAAATTCAAAGACTTGTTTGGTGTCGATAGCTTTTCCCACTTTTCTGAAAATCTTGATAGAAAAGAGGCTTATAAATTACAACTTAAAAAAGATTATCTATTTAAAAATATCGTTACTGGAGAAATTATTCTTGGAAGGTTAGAAGACGTTAAATTTGAAGACGATGTCAACGAATCTCTATCATATATCGTCCTTGATCTTAAAAATAAGGAAAAAATACTCTTAAATTCCGTGCTTTACAAAAAAAATCTTGTAGAACCAGATGAGACCTATTTCTTTGAGAATAACGAATCGCTTGTTTTAAAAGAAATAAAAATTGATGAAAATAAAATGTCAGGAAATTATGTCTTTATAAGAGATGATAGTGAAGTCGTTTTAAAGCCGATTCTGAAGACAAAACTCCCGTGGCCAGATTCCTTGGTAAAACAACTTAAAGGGAAGAATGTTTTCTTAAGATTAAAAGAAAGGATTAAAATATTCACGGTTATTAATGTCATCCCGGGATCCACTTTAGATGATTACAAGTTAGTTCTAAATGCATCTGAAATTCAAGAAAACCACCAAATAGAATTAAAATTAAGCGATCTTATAATCGTACCACATAAAATAAGTATCACTATTAGAAAAAGTGAAACAAATCGAAAATCAGAAATTGAAGTAATAAATTGGTTAATTGATAATAATAGGAGATGCACGGTCTGGTTAAAAAAGCCCGTAAATAATTTTGAAATTGGTCATATTAATAAAGTCCTCAATGCAAGCTTGGAAAAAGATAATTTTGGAAAAAAAGAATTAAATAAGCAAAAAATCATACAGATGACAAATATCTTTAAAAAAAAGATAGAAATCCCATATAGTAAAATCGAACAAATATCGTTCGAAAGCGATTCGGTCTTGATTCAAAAAAAAAATGAGACTTCTTTCCTGAGCAAGTTTGGCTATAAGCTTTTAAAGAAGTTCAGGCCGAGAAATGTGCTAATTCCTTGATAAACCTTAATTTACATGAGAAGTTAAAACCATTATGACGAATAAAATTAAAAATATTTTCACTCTTTTACGAGTTCGACAATACTATAAAAATTTGTTAGTGTTTGTTGGGGCTTTTTTTAGCGTTAATATGCTTGATTTTTCCATTTATCCCTCTCTATTGGCAGGTTTGGTTGTTTTATGTTGCGTATCTTCAATTAATTACATAATCAACGATTTAAAAGATATTGAAGACGATAAGAAGCACCCCGAGAAGGTGAAAAAAAAGCCTCTAGCTTCTGGCGAAATTTCAAAATTCCTAGCTATATTGATCTTATGTTTACTTGTGTTAATAGCACTCTTTTTAATAATATTTTTTACCTTGAATATTGGATATATAATAACCGTTGTACTTCTCTTGTTGACGGGACAATTATATAACCATTTACTGAAAAACTATGCTTTCGTGGATGTTTTGACCCTTTCCACGGGATACTTGTGGAGGGCTCTCGCGGGAACTTTTTTGATAGAAGTGATCATATCGCCTTGGTTATTCTTGGCGATTTTTGAAATTGCTATGTTTTTAAGTCTCGCCAAACGAAAGGGAGATTTAATGATTTTAGGAGATAAAGAAAACGCAATTGGACACAAGAAAGTATACGAGATTTATTCTCAAAAAATACTCGACCAATCTTATATTATGATGGCTTCGTCTTTATTTCTTACATACGCCCTTTATCTCATATTTCATTTTAATTTAAACGAAATGAGTGAATTGTATAACATTAATGAATATTTAGTTATTATATCAATCCCTGTTTTTCTCTATATCATAATGAAATACATGTATCTCACTTCCTCGAAGCCTGAGATCGCAAGAAATCCCGAAAAGGCTTTTTTTAACAAGGGGATGCTAATTGCAATGATTATACTCGGCGGAATTCTTACTTATGCTTATTATTTTGACGAGTTCCTTCTATTTATATCTAGTTTTTAGTTATAATACTTAATGGTGGCGCCATGAGTTCAGTAAGATTAGACTTGCACCTTCACACGTGGTATTCAGGAGATTCTTTAATAGCACCAGAGGCACTTTTATCTCAAGCTAGAAAGGAAGGATTAAACGGGTTTGCGATCACGGATCACGGCTCGTTAAAGGCTTATAGGATGTTAAAACAAAAAGCTCGCTCAAAAAATATAATTTTAATTCCTGGGATGGAAATAGAGACGCATATAGGAGAAATTATAGCCCTTTTCGTTGATGATGATTTTGCAATATCTGATAATCGCTTTTTAGTTGTTTGTGATCACATAAAGGATGAGAATGGTTTGATTATTATACCCCATCCATTTGATTTTTTAAGGACTAATCATCTAAAAACGAAATTATTGACAAATAATATCGTTAAGAAATACATCGATGGAATCGAAATAATTAATTCAAGAATAATTTTTAAAAATTGTGTGAAAAAAGCAAAAAAGTTCAATCAAAAATATTGCTTATTCGAAACGGGAGGTTCAGATGCTCATACTTTAAAGGAAATTGGTGCTGGATATACAATTGTGAATGATATATCGAGTACTTCTCTTGATGATCTTTACGAATCGATGGATTATAATAACACGATTAGTTGTGGGAAGCTTTCCTCTCCGTTAGTACACATAAAAACGATAATTAACAAGCTTCAAAAAGGATTGTATTTTAGGTAGATATAATGAAAACAACAAGACCTCAAATATTCGTGCAAAAAACGTCGCCTGAGACAGTTATAGACGATTACGCAAACTTGATGCACTCTGCGAAATATCAAAATCGATTTCATAAAGATCAAAAAACGGTTGTTAAATTAAACTTGAGCTGGTCAAAATTTTTTCCAGCTTGTTCGAGTCCTCCTTGGCAGGTTGATGGAGTGCTAAAAACCATGATCAACGACGGCTACGACCCTAAAAAGATCTTCGCAGCTGAAAATAGGACAGTCGTCACGAATTTGTCTAAAGGAATTGAACAAAATCGGTGGTCGGGAATCATTAAAGATTACGGTGTTTGGTTTATTCCTTTAACTCGCGTGAAATTCGTTCCCTATGACTCCCTTCGACAAAAATTTGTAGATTTGAAAAACAAACCCCTTCATGTCTTGGATTCAAAGATTTTTCCAAAAGGATTTAATATTCCCCTCGCTTATCTTCATAAAAATATGATTCACACGCCTACAATGAAAACTCATGGTCATACAGGAGCGGTGGGAGGAAAACTTAAAGATACTGATAATGAAATGAAAAACGGTGGCATAACCGCTAGTATGAAAAATGCTTTTGGAGGATTATTAACGAAACGTCGTCACTTCAGTCACCAATTCATGTCGGAGGTGTTGGTCGACTTGCTAATCGTTCAAAAACAGATTCATCCCAACGTAATGGCAGTAGTAGATGGTACCGTGTGTGGAGATGGTGCCGGCCCGCGCACAATGATTCCAAGAATTAAAAACCATATACTAGCGGGATACGATCAAGTTGCCGTGGACGCCGTGATCGCAAAAATGTTAGGTTTTGAGCCTTTAAAACTTCCCGCCATAAGAATGGCTCACGATGAAGGTCTAGGATGTGGTGATTTTGACCAAATCGAAATAATTGGGGAAGATGTTTCTAAAACAAATTGGAATTTCAAGGTCAAAAGAAGCGTGGTCATTTGGGGAGATCAAATGGTTCGAAAAGGATTCCTGTCTTTTTTACATCCCCTGTTTCACAATAGACTTTTTATGGTCTTGCCTATATTGGGTTCTTTAGTGTATCATGATATGTTTTGGTATCCATTTATAGGAAAAAAGCGCGTGAAAACATTTATGGAATCCAAATGGGGAAATGTATTTAAAAAATATCCCCTCACAAAATCAACTGCTTTAAATAAATTTAACTAATCTAAGGTTTTTTTAACACTATTTATGAAGTTAATTGGCTGATTATCATTTTTTTTAAAAAATATAAAGAACTCAACAGCCCCTCCTGATCCTAGTATTGGAGATTTCATTAAATTTTGTGGATAAATATCATATTTCACACACCACTCCATTGTTTCTAAAAGAATGTTTTTTAACTGTTCTTTGTCTGATATAATATCAAATTTTGACTTTTCGTAGAAATTCGTTTCAAAAATTGGTTTTATTAAACTAATAATAATCCCCTCTTGCTTGAGAAATGAAAACGCTTTTGGAAGAATTTCTTTTATCGAGGTGAAAGTAACATCAATTACGACAAGATCCATTAATTCATCTAAGCTGTTCATATTACGCATATCTACACCTAAAATCGGTATTACCTTGTCACGCATTTTCTCACAACGCAAGGAAGGGTGGAGGAAATCCTTGGCAATATCGATGGCATACACCTTCTGAGCACCACTTTTGATCAAACAATCAGTAAAACCTCCAATAGATGCCCCAATATCTGCGCAAACCAGTTTATGAACATTGATTGAAAAATATTTTAATGCGGCTTCTAACTTGAGCCCCCCTCTTCCAACATATGGATATTCCTTAATTAAACGGAGCGTGCTTGAATTATCGATTAACTTACCCGGTTTTATGATTTTTTTATCATCTACTAACACGAGACCGTTCTTTATCAACCATTGAGCTTTTGTTCGACTTTCAACTAATCTTCGCTCTACAAGCACGATATCCAAGCGCTCTTTCATGAAATCGTCTAAATAATGTAATTAATTATAATAAATTTGTTATTTTCCAATTATGAATTTTTTCTAATGAACTAGTAAGAGAAAGTTCCCCCTTTATTATTTTTAAAATTAAATCTTTTAAAAAAGATGTATATCCATTATTTTCTTTCTGAAAATTAGCAGAATATGAGATTAATTTTATTTTTTTTTTTTTAATGTTCGTGAAGATATTGATATAATTTTTTTTACTGATTTCAATTCCGTCTCTTAAAGCTAATATTAAGGCTGATACTTCGTGCTTGGGCATTCTCCTACCGTCAATAACAACGCTTATTTTTGATGACTTAGATTCGTCAATGAGATAAAATCTCACGAGATCGTCGTTTTCAAAGAGACTATATAAATTACTAACGAGTTCTAATGTTAAAGATAAAATTCCCATGCCAAATTTGAATTCTAAATATAAATTTGATTGATTTTCTTCTAAAAATTCGATATAAGACTTAATCTTTTCAATGAGCGAATCTAAGTTGTAGAAAGTATGAGAATTTAAGTAAAAATCCTCCAAAAAAACGACAAAACCGATATGTTTTACACCTGGATCGATCGCAAATTCCATTTTTGAATAGTTTTCCATGCATCCTATTCGATATGCGGCCAATACCTTCAGTAAATATTTTTCTAGGGGTTCTTCTGGATTTTTAGCTAAAATTTTTACAAGATCTGGGTTAGGATTTGTAATTTGATCCAAATCATTAGAAGTTGTTAGAATTATGCAAGGCAAATTTGGTATCTTGTTATTAAAGTTAAGGATTTTAAATTTTATGCCATATTGCGCTAGTTCTTTATTTATTCTAAAAAAGAACTTAGAATTATCGCTTAGTAAAAAGATTTTTAACTTGTTCTGCAAATTAAATCTAATAATTAACTATAAATTATAAAATTTAATTTTGATATTCCCAACTAAACACCTTAATAAATTGCTTAATACATCTCGTTTCTCTCAAGTAAGAATGATTTCCGTCTATGGAGATACTGGAGTTGGGAAAACGACTTTCGCCCTCCAAACTGCAAGCAAGATGGTGGCATTAGGGAAAAAAAATTTGATAATTTATACGAAAAACGAATTTCCGATCGAGCGACTTTTCGCCATTGAAAACAACGATAAGAATAGATTGGAAACTTTTCTCAATAATTCATTGATTCTGAAGCCTTTAAATTTTAAGGAATTAAGAACAATTTCCTTTTATCTAGAGCCTCTATTTGCGTATTTAATTCAAGAAGAAAATTTTTTACCAAATCTTATTATCTTGGATTCAATTACCGACTTGTATAAATTAGAACTAAATACAGAAAAAAAAGAAAAAAATATCGAATTAAACTACGAACTTAATCAAGTCTTGGCAAATCTCCTAAAATTAAGTGAAAATCATGATCTTGAGATTCTTTTAGTAAACGACTCGAGTCGAAAAACGGTTGACGATCAAATTACGGAAGTTCAAGGCGGAGGTCAAGTAATGGATTATTGGGTTTCAGTTTCGATAAAAATTGCTCGTACTATGAATTTAAACGAGAGATCGTTTGAACTGATAAAGTCGCCTGAAAAAATAAAAAAAAAGTTTGTTTCAAGGCTTACAGGGAATGGATTTCAATAAGTTAAAATTAAGCTTTTTTGAGGAAGATCTGAACCAAACGACAAAATAATTATCAATAAGGTTTCATTAAATTATGTTAGTGTTATTATGAGCAAAATTTATGAAAAAATTAAGTTATCGCGCTGGTTAGACAAAAAACTCCCTAATTATTTTCCTAATAGAAGCGATATCATAGACATCATTGATAAGATAGCTGAAGCAACCATCCCAATTAGGGGTTTATTAGAAAAAGGGATAACTTCTCGAGAGATTGGGTATCGAATGGATATTGCGGAGCCCAAACAAGGATCTAAAAATCTGTATGACGAGGAACAAATTCACGAAGACATTCTAACACATTCGATTATCCTCAAAGCCTTGGAGGAAGGTGAAACAGATTTCCTATTTATTGCGTCCGAGGAAGCAGAGCCCGTAATTGGGAACGGTAAATTTGGGATCACGACAGATCCTGTCGATGGCTCCTCAAATGTGGCCGTTAATAGAACTGTAGGCACTATCGTAGGAATATTTGATGAACAAGGTGTAATTATTGCAGCGATGTATATCCTTTACGGGATTTTCACGAACTTGGTATTAGCTATAAATGGACAGGTTGCCGAATTCATATTAGACACTTCTCCTTATAGCATGACTTTTTATCACTATGTCTTTCATGAAAAGAAGACAATGCCAGATAACGACACTGGCGGAATAAGATGTATGGGAGGAAATTCGAGATTTTGGTCGGATAAATGCAGGAATTACGAGAGATTGCTCATTGAGAGAGATTTTAAAGACCGTTATAGCGGTAGTTTTGTAGGTGATTTTCACGCAATTGTTAACTACGGAGGAATTTATTCTTATTTCCTTCAAAACAATAAAGCAAAAATACGGCTTTATTATGAATGGCTTCCTTTAGCGTTTATAGCAAGAACCTTAGGTGGAGAATTTCTTATCGTTGGAGAAAACGACGAAATTAAGATGATTGAGGATGTTTCACCTTTAAAAAAAGAATTAATACAAAATATTCACGCTGATATATGTGGCGGACTTTTAGGAAGTAAAAAAGCAGTAGATTTATTTTTAAAATAACAAGAAAAACAAATCAATGATTGAAAAGGAAGGAAAGACTAACCACGACGAAGAATTAGCGATTAAAACCGAAGGAAAGGCAAAATTCTATATGTACGAAGCAGACGAAAATCAGATTCCTTCAAAATCGATGAAAGTCTTCTATAACGAAAAGATGATCATCAATAGAGATATCACAACCCTCGCAATCAATGCATATAATAGAACATTTGCTAAGGAACTTGTAGTAGTGGATTCGATGGCTGCCTCTGGGATTGGATCAATGCGATTGATGCTTGAATGCCAAGGAATAAAAAGGATTTACATCAACGACATCAATCCGATAGCAGTTGAATTAATAAACAAGAATTTGGTCTTAAATCAATTGGATGGAACCGCCCATCAAGATATAATACTTAGCCGAAAGGATGCTAATTTTTTATTTTCCGAACTTGCACAGGAATCTTTATTAAGCGAAATAAATAATATATCGCGACCAAATGTCGTGTCAATAGATCCTTTTGGAGCCCCAAATCTTTACATCAATTCGGCTTTCAACGCTATTCAAAGAACAAACGGATTGATTTGCGTTACCGCAACGGATACTGCTGTTTTATTTGGTATAAAACCGCAAGCATGCGTGCGAAAATACATGTCAAAACCCCTTCATGTGGAATATTGCAAGGAAATAGGTGCGCGGATCTTGTTTCATTTTATTTCCAGAATGGCAAATATAAACAAAATGGGTGTTGTTCCCTTATTAACTTTTTATTCAAACCATTTTATAAGGATCTTTGCCTTGACTTTTAAGCATCAAAAAAAAGTTGCAGCGGATTTTAGTAATTATGGTTATATAATTCATTGTAAGGTGTGTAATAATCGAATAATTTTAGAAAACATTCTTGATTTGCCTAAAAATTGCTCCTATTGCGGCGAAAAAGCTAAAATCGATTACGCAGGACCACTTTGGCTTGGAAAATTACACGACGAGATCTTTCTTAAACAAGTTTATGAATTAAACGAGGCGTGTTCTTTAAAAAATAAAAAAAGAATAAAAAAAATCCTCATATGCGCTCAAGGAGAGTTAAATATGCCAATATCTTATTACAATATTCACAAGCTCAGTCAAACATTAAACCTGCGTTGCGTTCCAAAGATGGAGGATTTAATATTAAAGATAACTGAATGCGGGTTCAAGGCTTCCAGAACGCATTTTGACTTCACTTCTATAAAAACGGATTTAAAACTTGACGAACTTAAAAAACTGCTATTAAAGAACTATAACAACGGTGATTAAAGCGTGACAAAAAATCCTAAAGAACACAGGAAAGATCCTCACTATAAACAGGCAAAACGAGAAAATTATCGTGCTAGATCTGCTTATAAACTACTCGATATTAATAAGCGATTCAATGTATTTAAACGAGCGTTTTATATCTTGGACATTGGAGCAACCCCGGGCTCTTGGCTTCAAGTTGCAAGAAAATTTGCAGAAGAAAACATTTCTCTCTATAAAGACGGATTTTACCACAGAGATAATTTTAAAATAATGGGTGTGGACTTAAAATCTGTAACTCCTGTAGAGGACGTTAAAATAATTAAAATGGATGTGAGAAATCCCGCTTTTTTAGAAGAAGTTAGGTCTTTTTTTGGTGGTAAGATCGATCTATTGTTGTCGGACGCCTCGATAAAAAAATCTGGGATCAAGTTCCAAGATGATGTGAATCAAATTAAGTTATGTAACAAAATTCTTGAAATTGGAAATGAAATCATTCGAAATAAGGGAGCCATGGTAATTAAGGTATTTCAAGGTTCTGATTTCGACGAATTTTACGCTTCGATGAAAAATAAATTTCGTTTGATGAAATCCTACAAACCTAAAGGATCTCGAAAGAATTCGAACGAAATTTACCTAATTGGAATGAAAAAAATATAATTACGATTCTTCCATATATTCCTGAATCGTGTCAAAATCGATGATGTATTCTGTCCCTTGAATATTTGCCTGGATCCAATCTGTTAACCATTGGCAATAGTTGGGATTAAATTGGTCCAAGTTTGTATCGTTACATTTCTCTTCGTACGGACATACGAAGCAGGGAATGTATCCAAATTTTTCCCAGATGAACCTATCGTTGTTCATGTCAACTTCGGTCTCATCCACATCCATATCGATTTTTTCTATCGATTTAATTCGTTTCGTCCAAGAACTCTCCCTAAGTTCGCGTTCGATCGTTATTTTTGACTGAAGAGCAAGTTGTTCGAGTATGGGTTCCAAGTAGTCCCTGTTTTCTTGGGTCATTTCCAAGAGTTCATTAAAATAAATGTCCTTTTCTTTTTCAATTATGGATAATATGGCTTTTTCGTCCTTTCGAAGGTCACGACTATAATTTTTCTTTTTTTCCTCTATTCTTTCAATTCTACGCTCCGAGTCTGATTTCTCGTCTGTCGTCCCTTCAACTCGCTCCTTGATCTTGCATTTGTGGCGACTTAAATAAGCGAAACTTTTTCCACAATATGGACAGGTTTCTTTCTTTTTTTTAGCCATGTGATTCAATCCCAGATCCTTTTTAGCACCTATCGTAAAGATAGATTGTTATGGAAATATTGAGAATTAATTTTAAGTATAAAATAAAGTTAATGTATAGTAAGAATTAAATTTTCGGTTTTTATAGTATTTCCATTACCAATACTATTTACCAAATTCATTCCTATAAAATGATAAATAAAAAACGCTTGGAAAAGATCATTGGCATGAATACCGATCAAATAATCGAATCTAAAATACTTCTTGATTTGATTGATCAAAAAATAAATTTTAAAAACTTGTTACCTCTAAATTCTACTGGTTTCGACGATCTCCTTGGAGGAGGATTCTGTCCGGGTAAAATGTACCTCGTTTATGGTGCCAATAAAACTGGAAAAACTCAATTATGCCATCAATTATGCCTCCAAGCTGTAAAAAACGGCAGAAAAGCTTATTATTTAGATACGGAAAACACTTTTCGAGCTGAAAGAATGGTTGAATTAGCCCGGCTTCAATGTTTCAATCCCGATGATATTCTGAAGAACATTCATATATCAAAAATAAAAAGTAATTCAATGCTGTTGCTTGTAATTTCGGACATCCAACACGCTTTAAACAATAAAAAAGATCAAGTCTTAGTAGTTGATTCTATTAACAATTATTTTCGATACGAACGAGATGCTCCGAACCTAACTTTTTCAAATGTAAAACAAGTATTTATGCGTGTTTTAAGCAAGCTTCAAGAAATCACATCTAAATTCAATACGGTAACGGTTGTAACTGCTCAAATCACGCCTAATTTTGAGATCAAGCCAGTATTAAAGGAATTACCGGTTGGAAATCAATATCTAAATCATTTTTTTTCCGAATACATATATCTGAGAAGACTAGAACTAGGATTAAACCAAGCGCGTCTTATAAATTCTCAAGATCTTCCAGAGAGGATAATTAATTACAAAATCACACAGTCAGGTATCGATCCATTTACCCCTTAGAACTTATCAAAGTATTCTATTTTAAAAGTAATATCTTATTTTTAGCTTCCTCTAAAGTCAAGGATTTGAATTTTTTCGATATTGATGGGGAATTTACAAAATAAATATCGTTATCTATTGAACTCAAAACTAGTTCCATCAATTTAGCGGCGTGATTTAACTTTTTTTGCTTGAAAACGCTCGCCTTTTGGTTACTTTTTATGTACGGTTTGGAATACTTTCCAACAATATTATTAAAGTCCATTCCTATCAAAAATATTGAATGATTTGTAGTTAAAAATGGCCTTAAAAAATATAAGATCCTATCACCATCCGTGAATCCTCCAGAATTAATGAGATTCTCCGTAGATTTTACTTGGGTCGTACCGATTAGATTTTTTGATCGAATTAACGCATCGTGATATGTTTTTAATCTTTTGATATTATCTCCGTGACCAAGAATTATAAAAAAGCGAGAGGCGTTTATCTCTTCTTCGGTTACGCCGTCTAGATCTGAAAAGACCGCGTGCAAGGAGATTTCTTGCTCTCTTAAAAGTATTGATGCACCATCAGCTACCAGATTAACGATATTCTGGCAATGTTTTAGATCCATTTCTTTTACAAGATAGTTAACGGATTCTTCCAAAGATGGACCGCACCCATAAATAATAATGATGGATTTTGATTGAATCTCCCGTCTAAAAGAATGGAGCACCCTTTCTATGTCGTAATTAAGGACTCTTTTTTTTTCCTCTATGTATTGAGAAAGCAGGTCTCTCGCTTCATTATCCTTTTTCTCGCTTAAACATAAATCTTTTACGATTTTTAAATACAACCCTCTAAATTCAGCATACATATCAAGTTGTTTTTGTATTGGTTGATCGTTTTCTGACATGAAAAGGATGGACCTATTGCACTGATACAAGTGCATTATTTTTTTCAATTTTTGTTGTAAAAATGCTTGGCAGTTATATTTTAAAAAAAAAACATATTTATTTAGATTTTTTCTTGATGATATTTAGAGAAAGATGTTTGAAACGGAAAACAAAGAGGAATGTTGTTTGCAGGGTGTTTGGAAAAGAATCGCCGACTCATCCAAAAAAACACTCGAAAATAGCATAGTGGTCAAGGGAAGAGAAATAAAAAGCATTATCGATAGGATCATGGAACTAACCTCTGATGAGGGTGTGATAGAGATCTATAAATTAAAGGACAATACACAGAAATCTTTACCCTTCAAAACTCTTAGGGTTTGTAACGATATAGACTTGTGTTTTTCTTAAACCTTGTTTTTCTTTTAGCTAATTTTTAATCTGATGAATCTAATTTTATGTTCTGGTTGAATTAAGAGAAAAAATTAGAAAAAAAAAGAAAAAGAAAATATGATAATATATTTTCTTACCCTATAAAGAATCACAGTAGGCCTTGTATGCAGCTTCGTCCATCAAGTTGGCTTTTTCTGCTCCAAAGTTGGAGGCATCAATCTTGAATAACCACGCTGCCATGGCGTTTTCGTTAATTTTTTCTGGTTCGTCCATCAAGTCCGTGTTCACGGCAGTGACCGTTCCAGAAACGGGACTGTAAATATCGCCAACCGCTTTGCTACTTTCAACGGTGCAATCGATTGGGTCAGAGTCTTCAGTACCTTGTTCTAAGGTAGCACCATCAATTCCTTCCACATCAACGAAACTAATTTCTCCTAATTGTTCGGCGGCGTAAGGAGTCAATCCAACTTCTCCGGTTGCGTCGTTGTACCATTGATGGGTTTTATTATACCAAATTGCCATTTTTTTCAAACCTCTTTGAATTAATTTTATGCGGATTAATTTATATACAATTTAATGATATGGTTTATTTAATTTTATAAATGATTTAAAATTTATTCATTAATATTTTTTTTCAAAAAAAAAAAAGCGATCCCACTCGAATTTGGATGTAAAATCAAACTTAGATGAGGCATGATGGATAATAGTAGACATTTGATTGGTTTGATAATTAATCCAATTTCCGGAATGGGCGGTGCCGTGGGACTAAAAGGAACTGACGGAGCCGAAACTTTACAAAAGGCAGTTGAATTGGGTGCAATACCTTTCGCTTTAAAGAGAGCTGAATATTTTCTTAAAGAATTAAACCCAATAAAATCAAAACTCATGGTTATTTCCTGCCCAGGAGAGATGGGGGAGAAAAAATTAAATTCTCTCGAATTCACTTATAAATGCGTTTCTCACGCCTTATTTAACGACATTCAAGAGCTTTCCCAGACGAGCGCGGCGCATACAATTGCAGCCGCAAGAATAATGAGGGAGATGGAGGATCTCGAGTTGATCGTCTTTATCGGAGGGGACGGAACCGCTCGAGATATTTTATCGGCAATTAAATTGGATAAACCTTGTTTGGGAGTTCCGTCTGGGGTAAAAGTATACTCCTCGTGCTTTTCTCTCAATCCAAAGAACGCCGCAAACCTCGTCATGCAATACCTTTGGGGTGAGATCCCGCTTCAGAAATCCGAAGTGCTTGACATTAACGAGGAAGAATATCGGAATGGCAGGCTAGTTTCAAAAATTTTTGGACACCTTCTTACTCCTTCCAATCCAAATTTTTCCCAAAATTCTAAAATGGGAACGCCTCATTCTGACTTGAGCAATCAGCAACGAATAGCGCGCCGAATCGTTGAAATGATGGAAGAGGACACATATTACTTGATTGGGCCCGGTACTACGACAAAAGCCATAACTGATGTTTTAGGTCAAGAAAAGACAGTATTAGGGGTCGACTTGGCTCTCAACGGAAAAATAATTGAATGCGATCTCAACGAAGAAAGAATAATTGAATCCATACGGGGTAAGAAGGCCAAAATAATAACTTCTTTAATAGGAAGGCAAGGTTTTTTATTTGGTAGGGGAAATTTACAGTTTTCTCCCAAAGTTTTAAAAACGATTGGTGTTAAAAACATTATTATTATTTCTACTGTTTTTAAAATGACAAATATCCCGAATCAAGTGTTGAGAATTGATACTCGGGATCCCGAATTAGACGAAGCAATGAAGGGTTTATATAAGATAGTCGTAGATTACGATCAAGAAATGATCTGCATGGTAAATTAATAATTTAAAATAAGAGATAATAAAGAATTCTTATATATTGAATAACTCGGCACCACTTTTAATCTGGATCATGGCTTGGAGCCCAAAAAAGGTTCCAAGAATGATTAAAAGTCCGATTATAATGTATCTCCTCGCCACTCGCTTGTCATATAGGTGTTGCGAGGCTTTATACAACATCAAAAATCCCGCCGAACTGAAAATCATCAAGATGGAAGCTACAATGCTCTCGTTAATGAAAGCTTCTTGAGTGCTCGGGTAAAGAAATAGCGCTTCTCCGTTTGAATCTTGGCCAACAGCTGGCGTTTCCCTATATGCTAAATACACGACTCCCGTTTGAAGAACAAACAAAATGATGTAAATTGCTAAAACTACAATAGCCTTTGTTGACATTTTAGTTACTCGTTGGGCGACTCTACGACGTTTTACTGATGGAAATTTTATGTTGGGCTTTCTGGCCACGCTCCCCATTACCCATGGGGTTTTTCTCTTGATCATCTCCATTACCGTTTCAGAACCAACAACATCTTCTTTCTTTTTCTCTTTCGGTTCGCTTTCTTCCATGACGATTTTCTTCTAATTCAATTTTTATATTTAATCTATCTAAATTAAAATGGTTCTTAAAATTTTCGCGAATGCTAAATTTTTCAAATATTTTTGAAGAATAATTGAGAAAAAATTCGCGCCGTTAGATTTATCATTAACCATTATTTATTGAATGAAAATAAACAATTTTATATAGATGAAAGGGATAAAACAAAGAACTCTGGGAAAGACCGGAATCAGAACAAGTTCACTTGGAATGGGTTGTTGGGCTATAGGTGGTGTGCTCCTAGATTTGCAGGGTAAACAATCTGGGTATGGTACTGTAAACGACGAAGAATCTATCAAAGCAATTCATCGAGCTATTGATTTAGGTATTAATTTCTTTGATACAGCGGATGTGTATGGCGCAGGTCATGGTGAAAGAATTTTAGGAAAAGCAATTAAAGGACATAGGGATGATCTCGTCGTCTCAACGAAGTTTGGAAATGTGTTTAATGAGGAGAAAAAAGTCATAACTGGGGAAAATTACTCTTCAAAATACATTAGAACAGCCTGCGAAGCGTCATTAAAAAGGTTAAACACGGATTATATCGATTTGTACCACCTTCATTCTTGGAGCGTTCTAAAATCGAGTTTAAAACCCATAATAGCCACCTTGGATGATTTAAAGGAAGAAGGAATGATTAAAGCATATGGATGGAGCACTGATCTTCACGATCTAGCTAAATATTTCGTTGAAAACTCCAAGGCCGCATCGATCCAACACGAACTTAATGTCCTACACGATACAAAGGAATTAATAGACATTTGCGAGGAATACGATGTATCCAGCATCAATAGGACCGTACTTGCTATGGGCTTACTTACAGGTAAATATACGGCGGGTTCCAGTATTCCTGAGAATGATGTACGGGGACCCCATTCTCCTGAATGGTTGAAATACTTTAAGCAAGGAAGACCTGACTTTGAATGGTTAAAAAAGTTAGAAATGATTAAAGATATTCTCGCTAGCGACGGACGAACTATAGTCCAGGGGGCATTGGCTTGGGTCTGGGCGCGAAGCGATAAAACCGTCCCCATTCCTGGATTTAAAACAGTCAAACAAGTAGAGGAAAATGTGGGTGCAATGGAATTTGGACCCATGTCTATGGATCAAATGAAACAAATAAATGAGGTACTAGGTGACAGAAACTTTATCTATACTAGCGAAGACTAGGTTATCTGATAGCTTAATGCCAGAATAATTATTCCTAATAAATCACGCAATCTGGGAGCATTCAGGGCACTTCCAAGAATATAATTATCGTGGATTCAAGAAAATAAAAGATCTTGAATGTTAACAATTGTTTTAATTGAAACAATTTAATATAAATAAGCTCGAAGCTATTATTATTATTAAAAAGAATGCAAATAAATAATGACTACTAAACCGGAGAAAAAATGAGCTACAAAGACCTTTATTCTGAAGTGAAAAAGCGTAAGATGGAGGCACTGAACAAGAAAAATGTGGTTAAGGCAGTCGAAAAACACGGAAGAATTCTTGCCGTTGAGGGAAGGTTCGAGAAACCCAAACATGTCGTCAATAACATGTACGCTGCGGAAAAAACGATCATTAGCCCTGGCAAACTCGTGAAATATGACTTGGACTTGTACGATTTAGTGCTCATTGGATGTCCTGGTGACCAAGTTTCTGAAAAATTACATCCGAGAATTAAAACATATGTAGAAAACGGCGGATGGTTGTTGTCAACGGACTGGTGCTTGGTAACCATTGTCGAAAAGATATTTCCCGGATACATCCGGTGGAACCAGCAAAAAACCGCAGATTCCGTGGTAGCCTGCCAGATTGACGAGCCAAGTCACCCGTTTTTGGACGGCGTGACTCAAGAAATTCAGCGGTCTAAATGGTCCGCAAAAACCTCGAAGGACGTCCAGAGGAACGAGTTTAAGTGGTGGCTCGAAACAAAAAGCTACCCGGTTCAAATTATCGACCATCAAAAAGTGCGAGTCCTCATCTCCTCGAGGGATATTAAGTACAAGTGGGGCGAGGGCGCCGTGCTGTGCTATTTTGACTTCGGAACGAAAGGAGGGCGAGTGATCCATATCATCAGCCACACACACCTTCAAAAGGGGGGAGAAAAGGGAAAATACGCTTCCGCTTTGATCTTGACAAACATGTTAGACGATAAAATTTCTCAAAAAATGGGCATTAGTCAAGAGCCACGAGTACCAATTTGGAATCAACCAACCCAAGCGTTTCAGGGAGTACCACGTGAATCAGATGATTGGCTAAATCCCCCTTCTACGCAAGATAATTATTTCACGCCGAGCACTACGGAATTTCCTGGGAACGCAGAACTGACAGGAACCTCTCAAATAGTCGAACTTGAGAGATCGAATTTTTCTCTGGCTATCTCGTGTTCTTATTGTGGTTTTGATTTTACAAGCACCACTGGTAAAGTCTATAAGTGCCAAGAATGCGGCGCTCTGTACCACGAAGAATGCCTTAACCTGCAGATTAACGAAGGAGTCTGCAAGAGTTGCAACAGGATTCTTTTGTGGTAATTTGTCTTTATTTTAATTAGGGGATATTTCTTATAAAATTCTCTATAAAGGTATGATTGAAAAATTCTCGTTCAAAAATAAAATTTCATATTAGATTGTTGAGAAAATGACGCTATTGGCAATTTTATTGGTTTTTTCGTTCTGTAAAATAAAAAAGGAAAATAGAAAAAAATATCAAAATTTATGAAATTTGTTTTAGGTTAGCAATTGCTTATTCTGTGATTTCGATTGCTTCTTCAGGACATTGAGTTTCGCACGCTCTACAGCCCACGCACTCTTCTCTGTTGTCCTCATTCACTTTAACCTTGCCACCTTCTGGTTCATCGAAGCATTCGCTGGGACAAACCTCAAAACATGTCCCGCATCCAGTACAGGCGTCCATGTCAATTTTAATTCCAAAGCTCATTTCAATTTTTCACCTATGCTTGTTTTCTTGATTGGTAATTGCACTTTTGTACATGCCAATACTAACTATTGTAATTATTGAAAAAATATAAATTTCGCTTTTATGGGAACGAGGTAAATGATCCGATCTCGCTTTTTAAACATCATATATGCTCTATTAATTTTTTAAAAATCGTTAATTTGCATTGTATTGGTGATTTTGATTCCAGATTATTTTATTTGGCACCATTAAGAAAGAGAATTTAATAGAATAGGGGCTAAAAGCAATAATTTGGTTTTATACATATACTTTTTTTAAGGTGAAAATCTTCTATTTATGGTTTGCTCTCAGAATGTGTGTTGATTTCTTCGAATTTTTTCCTGTTTAATTGGTAAAATTTTGTCTTGAAAATGGATATTAAGTCGAATTCATCGAGCTTGTCAAGGTATTTCTTGACCGTGTTGTAATGCATGCCTAGTTCTTGGGAAATTTCCGTGAGTTGACAGCCTTCGGTGTTCTCTTGTAAGTATTTAATTATTCTTTTGCATTTTTCTCGCGATATGATATGAAGTACTTCAGCGTTATCGAGCGTTCTATATTGGTCGTAATAAGCAACGAGATTCCCCACCTTTTTCCCTCGAATGAATTGAAACCTTTCCAAAACGTTTAAATGCCACCTGACCACTGCACTACTCAAGCTTGTTTTTTTCAAAAGCTGGCTCAAGTGTATTCCCGGATTTTTTTGAATGCTACTAAATACAGTATATCTATTGGTGTTTTTTAAAATCTCATTTTTCGTCAATATAGATCCTTCGACAACGATGTTCTTCTCGATGAGAGATCTCATTATTTTTTTAATTCCATTTTGATTAATGTTAATGGACGCCCGAGAAAAGCGAGAACTAAGGTAAGAAACAATGTTGGTAGGATCAAATTTCTTGTGTTTTTCCACATATTCTTGAATTAATTCTATCACAAACCCTTCGTAGACCAAGATGTCCTCAAATTCTTCTCGTTTTTTCCATCTTGACACGGGTGAGATCTCATTTCCGCTTATAATGTCGTTGATCATTTGCGTTCTTTCATTAGGTGAGAACGATAAGATCTCTCTGATGAAATCTTCCTTGACACTTCCTGAAAATCCGATATTATCCGTGATCTTAAGAAAGTCCTCTGAAACGATAGTTAAGGGGTGTTCTCCTGCTTGTGCAATGTCTTGCATTGACACGTCTTCTTTAAATAGCTCTAATAACTTTTCCTTGTTACTGAGCTTGTTTAAAATTTCTTTCGAAGATTTGGTTGGATTTTTAAACTTGTTGATTTTGTCTTTTGAAATTTTTTTCTTTCTTAGCTTTTTTAGTTTTCTTTGAGTTAATTTCCTTGCAAGCTTGGTTGCTTTTCTTAAGCTATATAAGACATATCCAGAGGCGGTTCCTACTCCAGCAACTGTACCTACAGTTGTTAACACGATAATTAAATTCGTTAACGAATCGTCCTTTTCTTGAGGGGTGATGGAACTGATCAGATTTTTCTCCAAGATTAAATCGAAAGTCCCAGTATTTCCAACAGTGTCATTAAACATAAAATGCACGATAACTGTGCCGTTTCCCATTTGATCCCAAATTTTCTGCTCTATATAGCCGTTCCACGCGCACTCAAGAGTGTGATGTGCGCCATTTGTTCCGTTGATGAGAAGATAACATATTGAATCAATCCCACTAGGATCTGTTATTACGATGGTAAAATTGTTCGTGTTTGGTGCAATGGTACTAAATATAATTCCCCTAGATGGATTATTCACTGTAATACTTGGGCTTATTATATCTTTTCGAAGTATTATCTGAGCCATGACGATGTGTCCGTAAGAATTATTGATAAAAAACTGGATCTCGACCGTTCCATTTCCCATTTGATCCCAAATGGCCTGCTCAACGAACCCCAACCAGGTGTAATTTGAAGTATGATGGGCGATATTGGTCGAGTTAATTAACATGTAAGTTATTGAATTTACGGTTGGATCAACCGTAACGATATCGATTTCTGGACCCGTTCTTCCAATAATTTGGTTATCTAATTGTGTATTAAAATAAAACTTGCATAACGGTAATTGATCATTTATGTTGCCTGTAACATAGGCCGTGCTTCCAATACCATCTCCTCGATCTGTTCCTTCATAATCATCCCAATAATTTCCAACTATTGAATTGTTCCAGAAGTTATTTATATTATTATCTAAAGCGTGTAAAGTGTTGTTAACAAAGAAATTATTGAAAAAAAAATTATCGTTTCCATTTGAAATGTTCACGCCAATCAAGAGACTATCTTGCACGATATTATATGATACCTGACTACTATTACACTTAGAAAGAATGAATCCATAAGAATTACTGTGAAAGACATTTTCGGAAACATTATTTCGATTTCCTTGTTTGATTACTGTGCCATAATTAGTATAACTAATATTATTTCCAACAATTTCATTATCGGAGCAATTTTCCATTGTTATGGCATTTTGAGTTCTTATAATAGATGCCCCTTCCCAACTTATCAATAGATTAGTGCAATCTTTGTTTACACCATTTTCCAAGATGGAGTTATTGTTACTCCCAATGAGATTGATGCTATTATTTGTTTCGTATATAGAATTCCCTACAATGGTGCTGTGATTGTTTCGATATAAGTTAATACCATTTATGTGACTACTGATATTGTTGTTTAATACTATATTATACTCGCTTTCCGTCAGATTTATCCCGTGAGTCCCGTTCAGAACAATATTCCCTGTTATATTGTTAAAATTACCTCTTACAAAAATTCCGTGGATAGTATTGTTAACCACTTTATTTCCTGAAACGGTGTTCTTATTACCATTTATATATATGCCCATTAAATTGTTATTAGAAACATTGTTTCCTGAAACTAGTGTATCTTCACCATAGATATTTATGCCCTGTTTATTATCTGTTAAATTATTATTTATTATATTATTATTTTCGCTGTAAAAAACCCTTATACCGCTAGTATTGTAAATATGGTTATCTGAAATAATTGAATCGTTTAAATAATTAATATTAATAGATTCCGCAATGTAATTGGATAATGTATTTTTAGATATGATATAGTTGCTTGAACAATATACATAAATTCCACTTTGAAGATAATCAGTTCCAACAATATTGTTTTTTGAAATGTTAATATCATTGCATTGAGACGTCCATATATTATATGAACTTTGAACATAATTGGTAAAACTATTATTGAACACGATGCAATTCGAAACATTATCCAGACGAAGTCCAAATTTAACGAAATTGTTAAAAACGCAATTTTGGATTCTTACATAAGCGTCAGAATTATTTATTACGAGATTATCCTGAATGGAAGATGTAAAGGTGTGCCCTTCAATGATGTACGGCCACTCTTGAGTTCCATTTCCCGTGCAGATTCCTTGACTCTTGGCCCATTCCCAATTGATGGTACTTCCAGGAAGATCGTCGATAACGATGTTATTAAATGTTCCTGATTGTTTTGGTTTGATAAATTCAATTTCCGTCATATCATGTTTATTCTCCCCTAAAAGAGGAGAGAAAGCAACTAAAGACATTAAGATTATTGTGATAAACACTAATAGACGCAGTCCTTTTTTATTAGAATCCAAATAGTTCGCCTCCTAGTCCCAAGTTATGAGTATTAAAAATGCTAATTTGAAAAAGTTTTTTATCGCTCCTATTTGACTTGTTTATAATCTTTCCTTTATTATGATGTGTCATAATTTTGCTCTTTGTTTTTGTATAAAGGATAATTAATTAGATATTTAAGAGGATATAGCAGGATATTGAAAAACGAATTGCTTAATTTTATCGTATTATAGCGATTCTTCGCACGTTTTGATAAAATTTCTTCAATTTCAAATATCCAACAAAATTGGTTCTTTTTTCTTGTTTAACTCTCCCTTAGATTCTTTAAATTTACTAATTTTAAGTTCTCTTAACATAAATGGAACTTATTTCAATAAATCTTTACAACTTAGAGTTACCATTATAGGTACTTGATAATCTTTATTTTATAGTCATCGAATCGTATTTATTTAAAAATTCACTTTCCGATACTACTATTAAGCAAGTAAACTGTATTAAAATAAGGATATTTGATAAGTAATGTTTTTTAATTGAAATCATGAAGACGGAAGAAAATCCGCTGATTTTTAAAGATTCTTGGATTTACGAGCATCAAGAATCCATTTTGTGTCTTGAATTCGGTGACATTAATGGAAATGGAAGAATCGAGATCATTGCTGCCACGAATAAAGGTAGGATCTTGATAATCTCTTCGGATGGGACTTTATTACGAGATACCGTCGTTTGCAATAATTCTGCTATATTCCACATGCTAGCTATCAACTTAAACGAAAACGGGAAGATTAAGTTAATAGTTGGAGGCATTGACGGGCTTTTAAGAGCGTTCATGGTTGCGAATTCCTACGAACTCGAACCAGATTGGGTCCATCAATTTGGCGGCTCGATAAGCGGAATCCTTTTCAATGACGTGAATTCGGACGGCGTGAAGGAAATAATTGGATACTCGCTCGATAAAACCATTCGAGTATTAAATCCTAGCGATGGTTCGCTTGTTTGGGGGCAAGTATTCGAGGAGGGTGTTAGCGAAGCTATCGTGTTAAAAAAAAAACCTACAGAAAGTGGCTTACAAGTGCTTGCGTGCGGAAACGACGGGACGCTTCGATGTTTTTCGGGAATTAAAGGAGAGATGCTTTGGTTTAAACATTTCTCTGACAAATTAAGATGTATTTCCATCTTATCTACTAGTGCTGATGTCATCATTGCCTGTGGTGGGGACGATAAAAGGTTACATTTCTTACGAGAAAGCGATAGGGAAGATATTGGTCATGTGGAATTCGAGGATTACGCGTGGAAATGCTTTTCTTTAGGTAAAGATAAAATCGTCGCAAGCAGCTATTCGTTTGCGTTTTTTAACGACAACGCAGTTCTGGAACGCCTCGATTTTAGCTCTAAGATCTGTTGCGTTGATAATAATCTCCATGTATTATGGGAGATAAATGGTTTTAATGTTGAAGCGCTTGAACTCGTGGTATTAAAGACTCGTACCTCGATCGTTGCTGGTACTACGAAAGGTGAAATTGTGATGATCGATCCGATAAATGGAAATTACGAAAAATTACTAAAGGCAGGGTCGTGCGTGAACGACATCATGCATGTGCCCAAATTGGGGATGATGCTCAGTTGTCACGACGATGGTCAAGTTAAGGCTTGGTATCTATCTGATGTTTCTAACTGAGATTTTTACCATTTTATACTCGTGAGTAAAGGTGTTACCGAATGGTTTTTATTTAAATAAAATTTAAAAATTTATATCAAACCTATAACATTAAAAAAAAGGATTGAAAAATATGGCAAAAGATAAGATAATTGGTGCAATTGTCATGATCGTCGGAGTCCTAATTGCGGTGATTTACACGATGGGTTCTGTCGTGGACCTTTACATGACCACGCTCGGAAACAATGTAAATTGGGACGCCGCGTTTAGACTATTTAACGTTGACCTCCTCGATTGGAGGTTGTTCGTGGTTGCTCCAATCTGGTTGATCGTGATCTTGATCGCGATCATTGCAATTTGGATTGGTTACAGCATGCTCACGACGCCCGCTCCAGTTCCCTTGGAAGAGTTAGAAGAGGAACTCGCAGCGGAAGAAAACGCCTAAATTTCACATATTTTTTTATTTTTTTTCTCCTTTATTAAAATTAAAAAAAAGGATTAGATCCCCTTGAAAAAATCCGCAGCGTCAATTATTTTAATGTCGTAGTAATGCCTGACAACCTCCACGAGAAAATCGATGTAGGAAGGCGAGATTTTAGCGTTGTGTATCTGAGAAAGGTACACATTTAGTTTGGAAGCGTCTAATGGGGCTCCTTTTTCCATGGTCTCTATGAAATCTAATGTTTCGTTAGTGAGCAAGTAAATTTTCAAGATTTCGTTTTTCAGCACGATCAATCCCGTTTTAGAATCGTTCTCGTTGAAGAAATCTTGGATTATTTTGCTTTCAATCTTGAGATTTTTTTGTTTTAAAATCTTGTTTTTATCGTTAAACGCCTTTTCTCCGTCGAGAACGATGTAATTATTGAATAATTTCTTGTTTTCTCGAAATTCGGCGTGTGGAATGACCAAGAATTTCACATTGAAAGTACCTTGAAAGGCGAATTCGAATAAGTTTACCAAGTGTCGATCAAGGAGGTCGAGATCGTTTATAATGACAAATTTAGCGTTGAAAAGACAGCATCGGATGACGTTTGCGAAGAATTGGGCGTGAAAATTAAGCGTTAACAAGTACGTGTTGATCATACTCTCCGTCGGAATGAAGACTTCCTCTGGTTGCTGCTGTTCTACCGTAATCTGTGGGAGTTCGATGGTAAAATCTGCGATGAAACAGTCTCTCACGCTCAGATTCTTATCAATATATGCAACGAAGGAATGTTGGCATATCGAGAGTTCTTCAATGTTAACTGCCGTGATACCACGAGAGCTTTTCAGCACGATATTGTCTTCGATATTTATGGTCCCCTTTTTTGCACATAAAGGACATTGGATGTTAATTTTAGCCATTTTCTTTTACCCCAAAAAAGTCATGACTGACAAATTTGTACTTTCCTGTATTTCATATTACTAATGGGAAAATGGCTTTTTAAATATTGGTAATTCACTTGTTGTTCTTTGAAAAAGTACATCAAATGCCAAAGTTTTTTTCATTAAAAACGATTCAAGAGTGTGATATAGATGAGATATGTTGTCGTGGTGGGGTCATCTAATGTTGACATGAACATTTATTCCGAACGACTCCCAAAACCAGGAGAAACGGTAACGGGAGGCACATTCAAGCGATTCCTGGGAGGAAAAGGCGCAAACCAAGCAGTTGCTGCTGCCAGAGCGGGCGCAAGCACTTTTTTTTTGGGAAAAGTCGGAACTGATTTGTTTGGGGACGAGATCCTCAAGCGTCTTGAGCAAGCACAAATCGATGTAAAACATGTGGCACGATCCCAAACAGAAGCAACTGGAATTGCTTTCATACTGGTTGATAAATTCGGAGAAAATATGATATCCGTGGCTCCAGGGGCAAACGCTACGCTTTCAAAAGAACAAGTCTTAAAAAGCGCCGATTTGATCGAAAAAGCCAGAGTTGTCATGACGCAAATGGAAATACCTTTAGAGACCATCGAAAACATTTATGCAATCGCAGAAAAAGGGAACACGATAAAAATATTAAATCCTGCTCCCTTGCGTAACGTTTCGCGCGATATCTTGAAGCGAGTGGATATCATCATCCCTAACGAGGGCGAGTTGTTCAAACTTAATGCATTAATGGATTTCAGCGATGTAAATCTTGGAAATATCGAACATGTAGTGCAAGCCTCTTCGAATATTGCGTCTATAGGAACCAAGTACATTATAACGACCTTAGGAAGCAAGGGAAGCGTTTTATACGAAAAGCGAACGGGTCATGCGCTTCATATCCCCGCGCTTAAGGCCAACGCTATCGACACTGTCGGAGCAGGAGATTGCTATAATGGGGTGCTAGCGAGCAAGCTATGCGAGGGTAAGGATGTGCTTACTGCCGTCAAGTACGCAACCGCTGCAGCTTCGATTGCTGTCACCCGGAAAGGAGCGCAGGAATCGATGCCCTATCAGGACGAAATAAAAATAAAATTTAAAGAAATTGAGAATATAGAACCAGAAAAGTTGAATTAAAAAAGAAAATTTAACTTTTTTAATTAATTTTTAAAATTTTAATATAAGGTAAGGCAATTACTAGCGGATTTTAAAAAACACGATACCAATAAAACAAATAAAGATGATTAAGATAAATTGAATGTTGAAACTATTAAACCAAGAAAGAGCACGATTCTAAGAAGAAATTCCTCGAAAAACATGCGAATTTCAATTAGTGAAGAAAATTTAGATCTTGTTTATTTGATTAATGGAACAACATTAAAAACTGAAAAGATCTCCATGTCAGATCTTAATGTAAAACCAAGCGATTATTACATGATAATCAATGTTTCACGCGATAAGACTATTGAAGTTATCTATGACGAAGACATCTCGCTTCACGAAATCGTATATGATCCATGTAAAGAAGAAAATGCTCCTAAAGAGTTGTTAAAGGAAGATTATTTTTTAAGAAATTATGAAATACCTGATGGATACATTGACACGCTTCCCAAGTGGTATAGCTTTAAATTTACTTACGAGGATTTCAACTTGATCTTTATCAAGCCCGATATGGGTCTTTCATTTCAACGCCATAAACTTCGAACTGAGCATTGGAAGATCTTATCGGGAAAACCCATAATTATTTGCAATAAGAAAGTCAATTACTTTGTAGAGCCTGGTAGCGAATTCAACATGAAGAAAAACCAGCTCCACACGATCATTAATCCCCACCTGAACAACTACGTTCTGTTAAAAGAAAATTGGACAGGCGAGTTCGACGAAAACGACATAGAAAGACTATTTAATCCAAATAATTACGTGTAAGCGCTTGAAAAACGCTGTATCACCTTAATTTGAAAAATTAGCGCTTTCAATCTTGGTCGAGAAATTTTAAAAATTTGAAAAATACATGTTTCTTCCAAGAGAATAGAATTATATCGATGCGATGTCTTGCCTTATAAGTTTTGTGTTTTTTATCGGTCGAAATCGTTCGTTTTGATAAAATTAAAATTCTATAGTCGATTATTTCTAATATTACGCGTTAAAAAAATTACGTGAACATATTTACAATAAATTATAGACATCTTAGATTGGTTTTAATATGACTCCGAACGAAGACCCTAACGAGGAAGACCGAGAAGATCTCGAAGAAGAAGAATTCGACGAAGAAGAATTCGACGAGGAATCCGAAGAAGAATCTTCTGAAGACTCTGAGGAAGAAGAATCCGAAGAATTCGACGCCGAAGCAGAATTGGCCCAATTGCAGTTCAAATATCGTGGTTTCACGCTAGACGAACTCAAGAAAATGAACGCCGATCAATTCATCAAGATCTTACCTTCACGGGCTCGGCGCTCTCTTAAGAGGGGTCTTCCACCTCGACAGAAAAAGCTCTTGGAACGCTTGAGAAGGGCGTATAGGGCAAAAAAGCGGGGTAAGGACCTGGTAACAAGAACTCATGTGCGAGACATGATCATTTTTCCAGAAATGGTTGGCTTAACCATTGGAATCTACAATGGCAAGCAATTCCAGAATGTCGAGATCAAACCCGAAATGATCGGACATTATCTTGGAGAATTTTCACTCACGCGCAAGCATGTACAGCACGGAAGCCCAGGAATAGGTGCAACAAGATCCTCAAAATATGTTCCATTGAAGTAATTAAGGAGTCGTACTATAAATTATAAAATAAAAATAACGATTAAGTGATGACAAATGCCTAACTGGGGATATAGTTTTACAGAACAAAAATACGATTCTGACAGGCTCGCAAAAGCCTCGGGAAGAGATCTCAGGATCAAACCCAAGCACGCAAGAGAAATTTGTGCGGCGATAAAGGGAATGAAAGTGGAAAGAGCAAAAAACTTTTTAGAAAAAGTTATAAGATTAGAACAATCGGTTCCTTTTAGACGATATAAGAAACACCAAGCTCATAGGCACGATTTAAAAGAATTCAAGTGGTATGCGGGGAGATATCCTCAAAAAGCAGCCGCAGTAATTTATGAAATCTTGTCTTCTGTGGAATCAAACGCAGAATTTAAGGGATTAGATGTTGAAATGTGCCGCATCATTCACGCAGCAACTCATCATGGTAGAATCATAAAAAGATATATCCAGAGAGCACACGGGCGATCCTCGGCGAGATATAAGCATTTATCACATGTGGAACTTGTCATCTACGAAATGCCAAATTAAATTAAAATCACGATAAAAAATAAGGAATTAAATAATGCCGTTAGCAAAACATTTCATTGAGCAAGGAATAAAACTAATGCAAATAAACGAATACCTGCGATCTGAGCTAGTAAGAGCTGGATTTGCGGGTGTTGACTTGCAAAAGACGCCATTAGGCGTAAGAATCACCCTAAGAACCTCTCGTCCTGGATTGGTTATTGGAAAGGGCGGTAAGAGAATTCAAGAAATAACAGATGTTCTAAAGGATGTATACAAGCTTGAAATGCCTCAAATCGAAGTGGAAGAAGTAAAGAATCCCGACCTCGACGCTCAAATAATGGCCGAACGATTAGCCTACAGTCTCGATCGAGGAAGGCACTATCGAAGGGCTGGTTATTACATTTTGAGGAAAGTAATGGATGCTGGAGCTCGAGGCGTTGAAATTCAAGTTTCAGGAAAAGTCACTTCTCAAAGAGCGAGAACTCAAATCTTCAGGGCAGGAACGATGTCGAAAAGCGGACAACCTGCCCAAGAAGGTGTAGACAAGGGCGTTGCTCAATGCATTCAAAAATCGGGAACTTTGGGCGTAATAGTAAAAATTATGCGAGCAGATTACAGGCAAGGTGATGGAGTTACCCTTAATCACGAAGCCCTTGAATCTGCTCAAGCGAAAGCAAAAGCTGAAGCTGCAAAGACTAAAGTCGAAAAGAAATATAAGATTGAAGAAGAAGAAGTTCCAATAACAGAAGAAGCAAAAGAACTCCTCGACGATGTTGACGAGGACGACATAACCGAAATATCGGACATTTCCTTGACACCAAACCAAGACGAGGAAAAAGATAAATAAATAACATATGGTGTAATGTCGCATGAAACTAATAACAGCTAAAGAAATACGAGAAATGGACGATCGAGAAAAGCAAAGAAAGTTAAAAGATCTAAGAGAAGAATTAATGATGTTATTTAGCATGCAAACTGGAGGAGGAATATCCGATAATCCAGCAAAAGCAAAACAAATAAGAAAGCAAATAGCGCGAATATTAACAGTAATGAACGAGAAAAAATGAGCGTTAGTCCAAAATTTTTAATATATCACGATTTAATTGGCTTCCTCGTTATGGTGAGGTCTAAGTCAAATCGTAATGTTGGAACTTTCTCTGATGCAGGTATTGTCATCGACGAGTCGAAAAATTTGCTTATAACAAAAAAAAATGGAATGATAAAGAAATACATTAAAAAAGACAATGTGTTTATGTTTAGCCCGCCAGAAGGATCTAGCGACGCAGGATTCAATCTGGAAGTAAACGGGGAAAAAATCGTGGGAATTCCCGAAAATAGGTTAAGAACGCTTAAAAAAAAGAAAAAATGGTTGAGAATTTAAATGAGTAGAAATATTGGAATACCTGGAGTAAATCCTCCAAAATCGAAGGAAGATTGCATGGATAAGTATTGTCCGTTTCATGGAAGTACGAAAATCAGGGGTAAAATTACGAAGGGTGTTATCGTTAACAAGAAGGCTCGTAATTCCGTTATCATAAGACAAGATTATGTTAAATTTGTTAAAAAATATCAAAGATACGAGCGTCGTAACTCGCGACTTGCGTGTCACTTGCCAGAATGCTTGAGACAAGAAATGCAAGTGGGAGACCTCGTAATCGTAGGAGAATCCCGCAAGATTTCGAAAACAAAAGCATTCGTCGTCTTAGACAAGATAAAAAGTCAGGAGGCAACTTAAATGGGATCTCGAAGAAAGTCAGGAAGGAAGAAAACCTCGCGCCCGAGATTAAGTTACGGAGTGCAAAATAACACGAGATTGGTAATAGCCGATAACTCTGGAGCTAAAATAGCCCAGATCATTGGCGTCGATCATTATAAAGGAAGACAGAGGCGATTACCAAAAGCAACTTTAGGGAGCGTAGTGACGGTTTCTATAAAAAAAGGAAAACCAGAATTAAAAGGAAATATTTTAAAATGCGTCATCGTGCGCCAAAAACAAATAGTTAGAAGATTAGATGGATCGAGATTGTGCTTCGAGGACAACGCAGGCGTGATAATATCGAAAGAAGGAGACCCAAAAGGCACGGAAATTCGTGGACCAATCGCTCGAGAGGCGGCAGAAGCGTTTCCACGCTTGGCGTCAATATCGTCCTTAATAATATAATTTTAAATTAAAGATAAACACGAAAAAGGTTGAACTAATGAAAGTAGCGTCAAAAAAGCCGGGTAAGCAGAGAAAAGCCCTCTATACGCATAAAAACCACCAGAGATCGAGGCTTAATTCGGTAAGGGTAGCTGATTTCTTGCGAGAAGAATATGGTGTCAAGAAACTACCCCTCCGGGTTGGTGATAATGTGAGGGTGTGTAGGGGTGAATTTAAAGATTTCGAAGGAGAAATCTTGGAAATCCTGAAAAATCACAGGGCAAAAATTAAAGAATGCACATTCGAAAGAACTGACGGAACTCAATTTTATCCCGGCATTCATGTTTCAAATCTCATCATAACAAAATTTTATAAGGAAAAAAAGATGGATGCGTATCGCGCAAGAATGATCGAAAGAAAATCTGGATATAATCTTGAAGAGGAGATTACTGCTCCTAAAAAACAAAAGGGTAAAAACCCAGACGAGGTGGCTTAAATGACTAGACACGGCGGAACTCGCTCGGTAAAAAGATTGAACACTCCTGCATACTTGCAAATTAAGAGAAAACACGGTAAATTCTTCGTAAAACCTTCTCCAGGGCCTCATCCAAGTAATTTTTGTTTGCCTTTATTACATGTCGTGAGAGATCTTCTCAAGGTCGTGGATACACACAGAGAAGCAAAAAAATTGATTGGCCAAGGTTTGTTCAAAGTAGATCAGAAAGTTGTTCGAGATAAGACCTATCCAATCGGCTTGATGGATGTGATTTCGATAGAAAAGGAGGGTAAAGATTATCGTGTATTTCCCGATTCTCATCACGGTTTAGTAGTGAAAGAGATCCCCAAAAAGAACAACGAATTTAAACTCTGTAGAATCGCTCAAAAAACGACCGTAAAAGGTGGACATGTCCAACTTAACTTGCACGACGGAAGAAACATACTCATCAATGTAAAGGATCCTAAAAATCCAAAAGAAGCTAAAAATTTTTCCCGGATGGATGTGTTAAAAATTTCCCTTCCCACGCAAGAAATACAAAAAACATTTAAGTTCAAGGAGGGAAACATTGCAATGATCATGTCTGGAAAAAATATTGGACAAGTTGGAAAAGTGCATTCGATTACAAAACGATTTGGTCCAAAAGCAAGTACCGTAACAATTGAAGACGAGAACGGAGTGCTCACGGAAACCTTGTACGATTATACTTTCATCATTGGAGATGCCAAATCGGAAATAAATGTATAAATATCAGGTGGAATATAGCATGTCAACAACTACCAAAAGGAAGGAAAGTAAACTCAAGGATCAAGAAGCAGAATTCGAAGAAAAATGGAGTAATCCAATGAAAAAACCTTTTCTCGAAAAAATTGTGCTAAATATAGGCGTTGGTTCGGGTGGTGAAGAACTTGAGCGAGCCTCAACGGTTTTAGAAACCATTTCGGGAATGAAGGCGGTCAAAACGATTTCAAAAACGAATGTGAAAGAATTTGATTTAAGAAAAGGACGACCTATAGGCACGAAAGTTACCATTCGAGGAGAAGAAGCAGAAAAGTTATTAAAAAGACTGCTCATCGTGAATAACAATCGCATGTTGAGAAAAAGCTTTGATAACTTTGGTAACTTTGGATTCGGTATTGTAGAACATATTACCATTCCAGGAATTGATTACGACGCAGACATTGGAATTTGGGGCTTAGATGTTATCGGAAGGATTGTCAGACCAGGAATGAGAGTTAAGGTTAGAAAACAACCGAGACGTGCAAAAATTCCCAAACATCACTATGTATCCCGAGCTGAAGCTCATTACTTTTTAAAGAAGAATTTTAAAGCAAAAATAGTCGATAAATTAGATGTCGAGTTTATATAAACTAATAATATTTGAGTGAAAAAATATGCCACAATCAAAAACAACCCAAGGAAAAGGAAAAAGAGAGTGCAGGCGTTGCCATACTCATAGAGGTATAATAAGAAGATATGGGTTAAATCTTTGCCGACGATGTTTTTACGAAATAGGAGACAACATCGGCTTTCATCGCTTTGATTAAGCGAGCTTAGCTCTATTTCTTTTAATTTTTATTAACAAAATATAATATCGTGCTCTTCTTTTCGTTCTCTTTCTTTTATTTTTGCTGGTTCTTCCTTCTGTTTGAATTGAATAATATTTTGGAAAAGAAATTAATCATATTGAGAAAAAATCAATTGTTTTTCTTCACCACTTTCCTTAAACGCGACAAAAAAAGCTGCAATATAAATTTTTTGGTTTTCTGCGGTTCCATTTTCACAAAATTAAAATTATATCATGTACTATTTCTAATATTGCGAGTAGAAAATATTTATAAAAAAAAAAACAAGGTGCTATGGTAATATGGTTAATACGCTGGCAGACGCGTGCAATGTACTGAAAAATGCCGAATTTGCGCGAAAGAAGCAGGTGATCGTATCCCCCGCCTCGAAGCTACTACAAAGAGTGCTCCGCATCTTTCAACAACACGCTTATATTGGTGAATTTGAGAGATATGACGATGGAAGGCAAGGAAAATTTAAGATCGCTCTCCTCGGTAAGATTAACGAATGCAAGGCGTTAATGAGGCTCAATTATAAGTTCCACGATCTAGAAAAACTAGAGAGGAGGTTATTGCCAGCTCCAGGATTGGGTATCGTCATTATGACGACCAACGAGGGAATAATGACGATGAAAGAAGCCGAAGAAAAAGGAATCGGCGGCATGGCTCTCTGTTATATATATTAGATTATGAGGTCGAGATAAAATGGTAAAAACTACTTTTTTTAGGGAAGAACTTGAAGTACCCAAGGGCGTGAAGATCACGGTTTCTGAAGATCATAACATCACTGTTAAGGGCCCTAATGGAGAAGTAAAAAAGGATTTTTCTCACATCAGAGGTGTCAAGATTTCCCAAGAAAATGGCAAACTGATTTTTTCGGCTCATTTTCCGCAAAATAAAACACTTGCGTTAACTAAAACGATTATTCACATCATTCAAAATTTAATAACTGGCGTTCAAACGAATTACACGTATGTTTTAATGGTATGCTACTCCCACTTTCCCTGCAATGTCGAAATTAAAAACGACGAGATACAAGTTGTAAACTTTTTGGGGGAAAGAGCGCCACGAAAAACAAAATACGACAAAGAAAACGTAAAGATTGAAGTTAAAGGGGACGAAGTATTTTTAGAAGGTCCCGATAAGGAAAAACTCGGACAAATTGCGGCAAACATAAAAAAATGTTGTCGAATTCGAAAAAAAGATCCTCGGGTTTTTCAAGACGGTGTATATTTATACAAAAAAATGCTTGGAGACGAGATCCTCTGGCAGATTAAATAGGTGATTTGAGTGGCAAAAAAAGATAAAAGGTTAATGGAACTCAGAAAATCCATGAAAAAGAAAAGACCCCCCTTCCGACGAGTTGAATCTTGGAGGTGGAATCGGGTAAAAGATTCTTGGCGAGCAGCGAGAGGTATAGACTCTAAAACTAGAAAAAAGAGTAAGGCCGGAATCACGTCTCCTGAGATTGGATATAGAGTACCCAAAAAAATAAGAGGATTGCACCCTTCTGGATATCAAGAGGTAAGGGTTGAGACTTTAAAAGACATTGAAAACCTTAACAATAAGAAGCACGCAATAAAGATTGCAACCACATTGGGGGCAAAGAAAAGAATGACCCTGATAGAATATGCAAGAAGAAGAGGATTTAAAGTTTTAAACATTGGAACAACCCAAGCTGAAATGCAAAAACTTCAGGCATTATCGGGTACTTCCATTGAAGATTAATATGATTGATGAGAATCGTGATGAATTATGAATATTAGCGCTCAAAAAAGGATGGCAGCGGAAATCTTGAAATGTGGAGAAAATAGGGTGTTTCTAGACCCATATTTTATGGAAGACATCAAGATGGCGATCACTCGCGAAGATATACGCAACTTGATAAAGGAAGGGGCCATCCAAAAAAGATACAAAAAAGGTATTAGCAAGACCCGAAAAATTATAAGGCACGAAAGGAAGAAGAAAGGTCGTGCGCGCGGTCTAGGAAAACGAAAAGGTCCGAAAGGCGCTCGAACTCCGAAAAAGAAGGCTTGGATGAAAAGAATTCGACCTCAACGAAGGGAACTAAAAAAAATGCGAGATAGAAAGCAAATTACTGCTTCTACCTATCGTCAATTATACAAGAACGCCAAAGGCGGCATGTTCAATAGCGTCGCACAGATGAACAGGTATATCAAAGAAAAAGAATTAATGAGAAGAGGTAGGTAAATATGGCAAAAGGACCAAGATATAAGAGACCCCTTCGAAGAAGAGTCGAAGGTAAGACTAATTATCACAGTAGACTTCGATTAATTAAGTCTAAGAAATTAAGGGCTGTAATTAGAGCTTCGACGAACCATATCACGGTTCAAATCGTAGAATCTTCAGTGGGAGGCGATAAAGTTTTAGTATCTGCGTTTTCAAAAGAATTGAAATCAAAATATGGATGGAACGCAAGCACGGGAAATATTCCTGCCGCATATTTAACGGGATATATGGCGGGATTGAGAGCGAAAAAGAAAAATATTGGCGAAGCTATTCTCGATTTGGGCGTGTTTTATCATAGGAATAGAGTACTGGCAGCTTTTAAGGGATTATTATTGTCTGGACTTGAAATTCCTCATAGCGACGAGTTCTTTCCCGAAGATATAGATAAAATAATAAAGGGCACCCATATTGAAAATTATGCAGGAATTATGAAAAAAGAAGACCCTGAAAAATTTGACAAGCATTTTTCGGGCTACCTGAAAAACAAGGTAAATCCCTTGAAGATTAGTCAAGAAATTACAAATACACAAAAAAAGATTGAATCTAACGCATAAATCAAATTTACGTGATAATAATGAGTAGAAATAGAAAAGTAGAAAATATCTGGGTGCCTCGAACCAAGCTCGGAGAATTAGTCCAACAAGGCTTAATTACGCTCGATAAAATTTTTCAAAATAATTTAGTAGTTAAAGAAAAGGAAATTGTAGATTTATTGCTGCCTCAACTCGCAGAAGATGTGGTTACCATTAAGATGGTGCAACAAATGACTGCGAGTGGTCAGCGTTCGCGATTTAAAGCAGTAGTAATTGTGGGTTCTGATGGATTTTTAGGCGTGTCTGCCTCAAAAAGCCGAGAAGTTGGCCCCGCAATAAGAAAAGCAATAGACAAAGCAAAACTTTCGGTAATTCCCGTCCTTCGAGGATGTGGAAGTAAAGAATGTGGTTGTGGAGGGTCTCACAGTATACCCTTTAGGGTGGAGGGAAAGTGCGGAAGCGTCAAGATTAGGCTCATCCCAGCACCAGCAGGAGTAGGATTAGCCTGCGCCGATAAAGTCAAGCAAGTGTTGAGATTAGCAGGTATAGAAGACGTGTGGAGCAAAACCTACGGTGATACTCGAACGAGTGAAAATCTCGTAAAAGCCACGTTTGACGCGTTGAAAAACGCTCATAAATATAATTTTAATGCATGAAGAAAAGTGGTTAGATGACGATGGTAAAAAATAAGGCTAAATTTGAGGAAGCACATTTACCCCAATTGTATTTTGCAGTGAGGATTAGGGGTGCTCCCGGAATGAATAGGAAAATCCTTGACACCCTAAAAATGCTCAGGATGCATAAGGTCAATCACGGTGTATTGGTTTGGGCAGAACCAAGTTTCCGAGGGATGCTAAATAAATGCAAGGATTTCATTGCGTTCGGAGAAATCGACGAAAAAACGTTATTGAGATTATTGCGAGCAAGAGGAAAAATTGAAGGCAATAAACCACTTACCGAAGAGCACATTAAGAACATGACGAATTACAAAACAATGAAAGATTTTGCTCAGGGATTATTAAAAGGAGAAGTTCAATACCGAGAAAAGGATGTGTACAAAATTAAACCCGTGTTTCGCTTGCATCCGCCTCGAAAGGGACATCGCGGAACTATTAAAAAGCACTACGCTGAAGGCGGAGTATTGGGGAATGTGGGCGTTTATATTAACGAGATCATACATAAAATGATGTAATAAATTAAAGGTGAAAAACCACAATGAGAAAATACCCTAAGAGTATCAGAAAATATAGAGGCACGCGACTTGTCGGTTACGGTACGCAGGGTCAGCACAGGAAAACTGGACAACGCGCTGGGCGAGGAAAGACCACTCAATGGAATGCAAGCATGAAATCCTATTATTTTAAACAAAAAGAATTAGGTTTTCCAGATCCAGATTGGGACTTTGGCAAAAAGGGTTTTAAAAGACCTCAAGACATGGTTAGGATATATAAGGTAAACGCAATCAATGTGAAAGATTTGGACCTTAAACTCGATGATCTCGTTCAAGACAACAAGGCATCTAAATCGGGCAACACTTACACCGTAAATCTCGAAGAACTTAACATTCAAAAAATCTTGGGTCGAGGAGACCTGAATAAAAAAATTAATGTCACCGTCAAAAGCGCTTCTCAAAAAGCGATTGATAAGGTACAATCTGCCGGTGGAAAAGTAACTCTTCTTTCTAAAAATTAATTTTTATATCTTATTTACTTTAACTCTTTATTTTGTCTTGTCAAGTAAATCATTAAGATATTGACCATCAAATATGTATTTTTTTTAAAGGTTTTTGGTAATCTCAGTGCTGTAATAATCTATGTTTTTTTAATCTCCACATTTTAGCTTTTATGATATCCTCAACAATCTCAGAGAAGGATTTGAATATTGATATCTCTCCGTTAAAATTTTTGAGCTTATTCTTGAATAATACTATAAAATTCTCTATCGTAATATCTGCTAACAAGTTTAGCAAGTCGATATCGATGCGATCGTTATTGCAAATAAACACGAGGTGCAAACCCGATTCGTGAGAAAAGAAAAAAACCATTTGATTTTCAAGGGTGAAAGATTTCAAGCTGGCATTCATCTCATTTTTTACGTATCGACATATCAAATCGAAATAACTGGCAATGAGTTGTATGTCAAGGCGATTTTTATCTCCTGAAAACCGATGGTGAAATAACGCTATTCCTGATTCGTTTAAAATCAATAATTCTTGAATCGTTCCCATCTAAATCAAATTTCAATTTATTAATTATTTAACCCTAATTCCCTTAACTAACAATACTACAAAACTGTCACTATAGATAATGGTTATATACCTTTTTAAAATTTTATGTTATTTTTTATTTACGAGAAACGAGTAAAAATAGCGCCTTAAACCTAAATTTATTAAATTTTTTAGAACTATGTATATTTTAATGCAGTGGGCTTTTTATTAAAAAATTCTTGTGGGAAAAAATGACATTTAATACCGTGACCGAAGTATCTCGTTCGTTTCAATACGATTACATATTTTTTGACGCCATATTCTTGGCGATATGGCTTGCCGTACTTGTTAAATTCAAGAAATGGAAGGCAATAAAAGCTGGAATAATTACGGGAATAATTGTATATTTTATTGATGCTGTATGGTGGTGGAACGCCCCGTGGAACGATACATTCATACGAGAATATTGGATAGGGGGAGTTGCTATTCCTCGTCAATTAGGATCGTATTTTTTCTTAAAATTTGGAGCGGACTTTATGATGTGCATGTCCTATTCGTTATACGCCTTTGCTTGGTTGTGGATTGCTTTTGAAAACATTGAAAAAAAGAATAAAAACGAGTTATTATTGTTCACTTTTCTTTATTTTGCATTTTGGATGATCGTGCCATTATTATCAACCATTGTTCCTTTATACGATGTTTCCGTATACACCATACGTCACATGGACTCCCAAATCATCGTGTGGATCGTAAATGTGTTCGTTGGGTATCTCCTGCTTGCCATTATTTACGGAACCAAGTATTTCGGAAAAAAAGATCTCAAAATTTTGTTATATGTGCTAATTATTGGTTGTACTGAATCTTTTTTCATGGAAGTACCTTTATTTATTTTTGGGATACGACCTAACAATGGATGGTTGTTGTTATACGAAATTTTCTTCCTTTTTAACCAAGGAGCACCTTATTTATATATCTTTTGGGATAAAATATTACCATTTCTTAAAAAGAAAAAAGAACAATTCTTCAAGTAGAAAAATAAAACACAATAAAGGATTAAAAATCTATTTTTAGGTATAAGAACCGTTTGGAATGATTTTATCCAAGATGGGTCTCATTTCGTTAAAAGCTTTTCTAATTTTGTGAAAATAATAGCCTAATTTATATCCTTTTGAACAATTGGTAAAAAGCATGAAATTATCTTCATGGCCGGTTACTAAAATGATAGTGTAACCTTTCGTCCCGCGAATTACGATTTCTTTTAGCTCGCCTTGAGCCAGATCTTGACTAATTTTTTCGCCCAAGGAAATGAGTGTTGCGGGGCTTGCGGAGTAAATGTCAGCCACGACATCGGCGGTTTCAGAACTCGCAATTCTCAAGCCGGTCTTGGAAACGATGGCCGTGCCTTCCAAGTCCGTGCTGCTTTCGAGGTCTTCCAGGTTTCTCATAAGCTCGTCTAGAATTTCTTGGCTCACATTTATTTCTTTTAGGTGACTTTCAGACATTTGTTCACGCTCGTTTTGTAGTTAATATTATAATAGTTTTTGAAAATTTAAATCTTTTTTAGGCGATATTGTCTTAATTCTTTTAAAATTACAGGATCATTTTCGTCGATCTTGGTATTTGGAGAGACTCCAACGATGACGGCGCCCTTGGTTCCGAATGTGGCCAATACCTTGGTGAACGGTGGTTCCAGCCTCTTTCCAACTTCTTTTTTAGCACCAATTGCGCTCTGAGCCAGTCCAGTACAAATTATCCCTTGTGAATGATATGGATTTGTTATGCGACCTTCTTTGACCTTGAATTTATGCAATACGGGTGTCGTGCCCTCTTCTAAGGCGTTGAGTAAGGACGCCGAACCAAGAATTCGAAGGTTACTTGGAGGCAAGTCCAATCTACTCAACAAAATCGTGGTTTTTTGATTTCTTAACAAGATTTTCTCGTTGAGTAGTAGAAAAGCTTTAAATTCCTTGATGTTATTTGGTATAGAGGTTTGTATCTTCTTACCTTGGTCTTCGTAATATGGATAAATGTTTCCAACAATGGTGTTCATTCCAATGGTTAAATGTACTTGGGTTCCATACCTGGTTTCGGGCTTGAACAAGGCGCTTTTCTTGACCTGCACTTCAATAATATCTGTATAAGTAAATGATTTTTCGTCGTCAGTCATGATACAACCTCTATATACTTTGTTCAATTCAAGGTTTTTCATGTTCACGCCCACTCGATCTCCTGCTTCGGCACTCTCGACTCCTTGGTGAAACACTTCAATGCTTTTAACTCTACCCGTTTCTTGAATCGGGAGCACGTGTATGGTCTGACCGACTTTTATTCTTCCGCTTAACACGGTACCCGTCAAGATGGCACCCATCCCTTTGATTGGAAAGTGGTGATCGATTGGAATGACCAAGTTAGCTTCAATTTCACGCTTGATTTCCAGCTTTTTTATAGTTTCGAGAATGCCGTTCTTTAATTCTTCCACACCTTCTTTTTTTTTTGCCGATATGGGGTAGATGGGAACATTTGTACCAAAGTCCGTGGTTGCAAAAAAATTTCTTGCTTTTTTAATCTCCATTGCCACTTCTCCCTTGAATATATCGGTTTTGTTAAGCACCACTATCAAGTTTTTAATATCGAGCGATTCTATCATGATAATGTGTTCTCCCGTTTGAACTTGGGGGCCCTTGTTTATGTCGATAACGATTATGGCACAATCAATTATCTCCACGGATGAAGCACTGATCTTTATCAAATCAGCGTGCCCCGGTCCGTCTACAAGGGTCACAAGATAATCTCCCAGTACGAGGCTCGTAAATCCAAGATCTATCGTGATCCCTCGCTCTTTACTTTGCGGATGAGCGTCGATGCCCGCAGTTGAGATTACTTCACTAAGCGAGGATGCCAATTCGGTCTTTCCAGAGTCTATATGCCCGAATAAACCAATGTGTACGGGAGTTTTCTTCTTGTTTTCCATTTATGATTTAAAAAGCGTTTCGTTTTCTGTAACAAGATAAAGCATTCTTTCTTCTAAAATATTGATTTTTTATTTGATTTGTGCCTCTTCGCATCGTCCTTATTGAGTATTTAATTAAGATAAATCAAATTAGAAAAATCAAAAACCGAACTCCCAATATTTTTTATTAAATTGTTCTGATTATATAATTAATCCAAACATTTTCGTTTGGTAAAACATTTAAAATTTGAAATAAAAAATGAAATTTTGTGTATATTGTGGTAATCCTGTCAAACCAAACGACAAGTATTGCATTGCCTGCGGAAAACCCTTGCTTACGAACTCCGCTTATAAAGAAGCGGCAACAGGTAAAAAAGAAAAGGAGAAAGTAGCCTCGAAACAAGTGGAAATATTACCTAAGGAAGAAGAAGAAATTAAACCAAAAAAGGAGGAAAAGGAAGTAGAGAAAGAGAATCTGGGAGAAGATGAGGAAAGCAAGCCCGAGAATTTTGTTGTTGAAGCCATCCCCCTTCCAGACGATGTGAAGCATCAAATCGATTTATATATTCGATCCACGGAAATAGACTTCAACAAGCAAACACTCTCTCAAAAATTAACAGATATCCTTAATGAAACGAAATCAGCTCAATATGAAACAGATTTTGACTTCAAGCAGAAAACAAATGTAAAATTGGAAGCCGTAAAACAATTGATTTCTGACCTAAAACAAGAAGAGTCCGAGATAAAAGGTGAAATGGACGATGTGTTCATAATCAAGAGGTTAAACAAGAACATCGATACCAAGGTTTTTCAACTCAAGAATCTAACCAGAGAATATCGTTTAAAAAAGATGAACAAGGAAACGTTTGAAAAGCTAAGAGAAAAATATAAGACCGAAAAGGATTCCGCAGATATGGAAAAAGCCGAATTGCTCATGGGAATCAAGCTCTGGATTCAAGAACTAAAAACGGAAAAAACTGAACTCATGGGCGACAAAAAACTGAATAAAGGACGATTTTCTTCGAAAGAAATCACGCAGGAACAGTACAAAACTTCAGACGCGGACTATAAAATCAAGATCGAAAAACTTACTAAGAAAATTGCAACACTAGAAGATCTTTCCAAATAAGAATGAAAATTTGCCAAAATGGAAATTTTATTTAACGGTAAAAAATTAAATTTCTTAAAATGAGACGCTCACTAATTGCTACTATCATACTGTTGGTTGCTCTATCGTTATTAACTTTTGGGATCATCCAAGGTCAATACGAGTCGATAGCGTACTTTTACCAACAGATGGGTGCATAAACAAGAATATTTTTTTGAGAAAATCAAATTCATTCTCCCAAGTACTGGCCTTTCTTGCCTGCTTTTAAGTCGTCTAAAAAACCCTTCTTCTGGTATAATTTCTCTTCTGATTTTCTGACCTTATTCGCTTCTTTATAGTGTGACTTACAAAGAAAGACCTTATGTTGCTTGTTTTCTTCAATGTTTAGCTTGGCCTTTTCCAAATACTTGTTCCACTTATTTTCCGAAAGCGAACGAATCGCTGGTTGCTTGCACTCCACTACGGAGCAACTCTTCGATTTACTCACGCCTATTTCCTTTTTTTCTCTCATTTCCTTGGGAAGTTTCATTTTTTCTCACGTGCTAAATTTAATTTTGAATACAGAATTATGAAAAATAATAGTTAGTGTTTTATATTTTTTGTCATACGATGAGTTCTCTAAATCTCTTGTTCAACGAGGAGCTAATTAAGGAAAAGATATATACCCTTAGTTCTCCCAATAGGATAACCCTGACGGACGATCACTTTACTAAGTCTGCGGTTTTGTTTACGATAATTCCTTGCGAGGAAAAACCATACGAATTGGTTTTGATTCGACGCTCTGAAGAGGGAAGGCGCCATAGGGGAGAAATGGCCTTTCCTGGAGGAAAGTTTGATCCCAAGTTTGATAATTCTTTGACCGATACGGTTTTAAGGGAAACTTGCGAGGAAATTGGCGTGCCAAGGAAAAAGGTGAAATTGTTAGGGTGCCTCCACGACTATCCTACCATGACTAATTTCATCATAACTCCCTTCGTAGGAGTGATCGATAAAGACCAGCAGCTTACAAAACAAGAAAGAGAAGTGCAACAAATCGTGAAAGTACCAATAGAATTTTTCGCTAATAAAATAAATTTTAGCGAGCGACCAATGTCATTTGGCAATAGTTATTTTCCCGTATATTATTTCAATTTCAAAACAAATAAAAAGAACTACATGATATGGGGCGCAACGGCTTTCATGATAGTAAGTTTCATTAAGATAGTCTACGATTACGAGATCTCCGAGTTAGGCTCGCAAGAATTTCGAGTGAAGGAATTGAAAAACTTTAAGAATTTCATTCTCAGCGAAGATTACGCCAATTACCTCCGCCAATTCAAGGATTTTTCGCACAAATTCTAATCCTTTAAATAGCGCATTTGAAAAGATCAAGTATTAATATATAAAAAGCGATTAATAATTACATGAAAAAAAAAACTATAGCAAAAAATAAAACCAATATATTTCTTATCATTTTTGCAGTAATCCTCGTTGTGATCACGATATTGTGTGTATTATATCCTGATGTTGGTCAGTATTTTGACTTGGGAAAGTGGTTCAACCCGAATGCATTAGGAGCGGTGAATTATTGGGTCGCCATCGGGTTCGTCTCCTTGCTGTGTTTTCTTGGTGCTCTCGTGCCCGTCCCCATACCTTACATGATACCTGTTGCCTTATTCACTCAAGCTTGGATTGGTGTTTTTGATTACGCTTGGATTCTGATCGTGGGATTGGTCTTCTTTTCGGCGCTTTCGAACACGATAGGCGACCTCTTGGATTATTACGTGGGTCGCGGTGCGGAACACGTGCTCAGTCAAGACGATCCGGAAATTCAGAATCGATGGTCCCAGATCATTTTAAAAAAACCCCAATTTATTCCGTTTATCATCTTGATATTTGGCATTACTCCACTTCCAGAATCGCTTTTAATGATTCCCCTTGGTATCGTAAAGTACGACTTGAAAAAGACATTCTTTTGGATGTTTATGGGAAAGATACTCATGATGCTCTTGATGGTGCTTTTTGGAGTTTTTGCTTGGAATCTTGGAATTTTTTCAGGTGAAGGTGAAAGTGGGTGGATTTTGGGAGTCGCTTCTTTATGGGCAATATGGGCAATCATGCTATTGATGGTAAAGTACAAACCAAAAAAGAACTCCGCTTGAATTTATTATTGGAAGTGATATTATTTTTTTATTTTAACCCCTATAGTAGTTGAAATGGGATAGAAGACACCACAATCAATGCATCGAAAAACAAACTTGTTGGATTTTTCCTCCCAAAAGCTTATTCTCTCGCTTCCACAATACTCGCATGTTTTTGGGAGGGCGTCTAGGACTCTTTTACTGATCTTGTTTAACATTCTTTTTTTCTCATCTTCTTCATGTGAAACGAATCCATACATTTTTGTAAAATTGCACTTTTAAAAATTTCGATTCTGAAAAATGTACTGAATTAAAAATCAAATTAAAAAAAAAATCCCGAATCGAAATATTCAATAAATTTCGCTCGTTTTATTATTTAAAAAAACTCACATGGCCCTTGACGGTTAGAGTGGTCTCTGACGCTGGGCTTCAAACCCAG
>JAFGGO010000159.1 GCA_016930515.1 Promethearchaeota archaeon
ATTTATAATCATGTAAAACTTGAGATAATGATTAAACATTGCTGTTCATTTTTCCCTTTTACAAAATAGTACAAGATATGCAAAAATAATTATAAGATCAAATAAATGATGATTTTTTCCATTTCAATTGGAAATTTTTGCTATTGTTTTACTATTTTATACTATAATTTAGAATTTAGCATCAAATCGTAATATTATTATTATTATTATTAGAAAATAGAAGAAAAAAAAAAATGCAATCTACAAGATTGCAATTATAATTGATTAAAATTGTATGTTTTTGAACAATATTTTTAGTTGTTTACTGCGCTATATGCAATACTATAGGCTTGAGTGCTGGTGAGCAATCCTATATGTCCAACGCCCGAGATTAGGTTGTTATCCGCTCCAGTAAGGGTTGCCGTGCTAACAGGCTGCACGAGCTCGTCGTTAGCTGTTCTGACGGTAGTCCAATCGACACCAGAAGGCGTTTCATCGCCCGAGTTCAAAGTAAGCAAGAAGGCGCTTCCGATTCGCATGTCACCATACCAAGTCAGTATTGTTCCATGTTGAGGCGTGCCAAGGGAGACGTAATCGTCGACTTTTGAAGCCCCGCCTAAAAACTTGATGTAATATCGACTGCTCAAGCCGCCCATGCTGTGACCGATGATGTCGACTTCGCTCGCACCAGTTACCGAAAGAACATAATCTACCCAACCACTAAGTTGTTGGGCGTTTACGACATTTATTCCGCTAGATTGAGAACTTGGGAGAGAATATGTGAAAGCGTAAAGGTAATTGCTAGGATACCCAGCAGACCTGAACCAGCTCATCATGGTGTTCCAATTCGAAGCAGAACCCATTAATCCATGAACGAATATTATGGGATTTCTCGTCTCTGAGGTCTTTACATCGCTCGAATCGGAACCAATGACGGCTATTGCTGGCGCGGTCGCCATGGCAAACATTAAGAGGGTGAAAGACGCTAAAATTAAGACTTTCTGTTTTTTGTTCATTTTAATCAACTGCTTTGTTGTTGTTGTAAATTAAATGATATTAGGATAATGGTTCGAAACCATAGATATCTCCTAATGATATATATTACTGTCAATATTATATTTAAACATTACTGTTCATGTGCACAAGATTAAATTCAGAAACATTAAATTAGGAAGGACTGAGAAAAATCACTCAAAGCAATAATAAAGTATCCTAAAACGAATTAACTTATATTCAAGCCAAGAATATTGAATCTTTAATGCTATTGACATGGCGAGTGGCTTACAAATGTGTCAATGCCAACTATTACTAAACATTATCGTTCATATCTAAAAATTTCTACATTAACTTGAAATCAAGAAATTAATCATATACTTTCACGAGGACCATATCAAAATGAAAGAAATAAAAAAAAGTTGCAATTTTTAAAATTGCCCCGATTTAGGTTTAAATCCAAAAAATTTGGATTTAATCGTTTACTGAATTAAATGCAATGTTAAAAGCTTGAGAATCTGTCAATAATTCCATGTGTCCCGGGCCGTCAATTAAGAAGTTTTCGGCTCCGTCAAGCATGGCCGTATCGATTGGATGTACTAATTCGTCGTCTTCCGTTCGAACGGTAGTCCAATCAACTCCTGAGGGTGTTTCATCCCCAGAATTAAGCCTGTTCAAGAAACTACTTCCCGGTCGCATGTCTCCCCAAAAGGAAAGGGTAGTTCCGTGTTGTGGGGTGCCCAAGCTCACATAATCGTCTACTTTTGATGTCCCCCCTAAATATTTAATGTACCATCTCGAGCTTAAACCTCCCATGCTGTGGCCGATAATGTCAATCTCGCTTGCACCAGTTTGAGACAAGATATAATCAACCCAGCCTGATATTTCGCCTGCGTTGCGCTCGTTAATTCCAGAAGATGCTGAACTAGGATTGGAAAATGTGAAAGCGTAAAGTAAATCATCTTCATAACCCGCCGACCTAAACCTGCTAATCATTGTATTCCAATTTGATGCTGAACCTGTATATCCGTGCACGAAAAGGATCGGGTTCTTACCTGGAGGAGGAGGGGGAGGTGGGGTGGTGCCCTCTTCGGTAGTGAAACTCATCCAATTTCCGTAGATGGTATATGTTCTTGTCCACCACCACCAGCGCGTTGTGTACTGAAGTATTGCCCGATATTGATATTCTGTCTCGGAAGCAAGTCCCGTTATCGTCTCCGAATGCGTTCCTGAACTGCTATAACCCTCTCCTGAGGTCGTTCCTACTCCGCTGATTTCAAAATAGACCGTCACGTCTTCTCCATCGACATTAAATGAAGCAGTCAAAGTAGCGGAAGAATTGGTGATGTTAGAAGCAGATCCTGTAGTTACCGTGGGAGCTGCCAGGGCAAACGGAATTGCAATCATAGTCAAAATCGCTACGCTTAATACAGTAATCAGTAAAATTTTCTTTTTATTGTTCAATTCAATCACATTATTGTTGTTGTTAACTTTTTAAAGGACATTAGAAGGATAACTCGTCTTTATTTTTATCCAATAATAAAATCCTTTCAATTAACATTAATGTCCATGATTTATTTAAACGTTACTGTTCAAAATATGAATTAAATGAAAAAATTTTAACTCTTGAATTTATCCATACAATCAAATAGATCAGAATTATTAGAAATTATTAATGGATTATTAGGGAAGAATTTTTATTCAAGTCGATTCAATGATCAAAATACATTTAAATATTGAATTTATCCTATTTTAGAAGTATACATGTATTAAATTTTATACTGGAATTTGTAGTTTTTCACGGTAATGGTGATCTAAGAACGATTAATCTCAGCTCCGATTCAAATACATTGAATAATATTTTGGAAGCTATTAAAGAGGAGGTTAATTTGGATTTTAACCATTTTAGGAAAGAGGTTCTTTTAGTTAAGATTGAAGAACGAATGAGTATGATAGGATTAACTTCTTTACGGCAATATTTAATCCACATTTTAAACAATAAGGAAGAAATTAACAAATTTATTGATAATTTTAGGATACATCATCCTCTTTTTTTTAACGACGATTCTTTGTTTAAAGAATTGGAAAAACAAATCAGTTTAAGATTCCAAAACAATAGAGGAGAACGATTTCATGTTTGGATCTATCCAGGATGTTTTGGAGAAGAAGCTTATACTTTTGCAATTTTTTTAAAGAATATGAAAAAAAAATATAATGACTTCTTTGAATTTAAAATCGTAGCGTCAAATTTTAACCCTCAAGCGCAAGAAATTGCTATTCGTGGCATATATGAGGGGAGTACGCTTGTTAACGCCCCCGCTGACTATAAATCTCAATATTTTCGTCAGATAAAAAAAGGAAATAATTCTTCAAACATATTTATAATTAACGAAAATATAAAGAAGAAAGTAGTTTTCCTCTGTGAAGGGATTCTGTGTGGGCATTCAAAATCCTTAAAGTATAATCTAATCGTATGTAGAAATTTTATTTCAGTACTTAATAATGACGCTAAACATAAACTGCTTAAGTTATTCGCAAGTCATTCCATTGAAGGCACAATATTAGTGCTTGGCGCGGGGGAAAGTCTAGAAGGGCTTACTTCGAACTTCGAACCAGTTGGAACCACAAGTCAATTGTATGAATACTCTAAAATTGTTAAAGAGCACAAATTTTCAAATTCATTCGTGTTAGAAAATAAAAAACCAAGAAAAAAGCGAATACCTGAATTAAAGAAATCAAGTTCTCGATCGCGTTCAAACATGCATGAGGATAGGGTTGTTATTCCTCAAAAGGACATCTTACTCATTAAGTCGTCTCAATACGCAATAATCCATTCAAATCAAAGTCCCTCGAAGATGGGCGCATTTGGTTTAGGGTCCTGTATTGCGTTAATTCTAAGGGATAAAAAAAACGATGTCCATGGGATGTCCCATATACTGCTTCCCGATTCCCAAACATCTAAAAACGAGGAGCATCTTTTAACTCCCCATAAATATGTCGATACCTCCATAAAGGAGCTCCGTAAAGAGTTAATTAAGCACGGAGCTCATAAGAAAAATATCAAGGCGATCGTCGTGGGTGGTGCTCATATTATTAATGTTGATCACGAAATTCAAAACGCAGATGTCGTGATAGAAGAATTAAAAAAATATGAAATTCCAGTAGAAAAGATCGATATTGGAGGAAAAAGGGGCAGATCGGTTATATACGATGCAAAGGATGGATCTATTCTTGTAAAAAATGGCAAGACAAATGAGTTTAGAAAGCTCTAAATCCAATAATTATCTGAAAAAGAAAGTTGGATAATATTTGCTTGTCCTCTTATCATTAAATATGCAAATTCGGTTGAAAAATCAAATTATTAAGTCTTTTATATTCTATAAGTGATTCATTCATTACTAATAAATTCATAACTTGCATGAGAATATGAAAATTCCTATTTAAAGCGTGTGATTTAAGATAATGGATGGAATTTGGGACCATAAAACCGATGCGGTCTGTCGAGGTGATAACCTTAGAACCGTCATACCCGTTGCAAGTAAAACTAGAATAGACGAAAATGGTTTTTCGCATTATATTTTTAACAAAGTGCTATTTAATAATCCTCATTATATCGTGCCATCGACAGATCTCGAGAAGTTTAAGAAGTTTTTAGACGGTGGATCTCGCATGTATCCGTCTGATGGAAGCACACCCTGCGATATCGTCGCTAAAGAAGCCAGGATCGTTCTCAACGATATCGTTACCATTTCAAAGAATAAGGAAGATAAAATGTGCGATAAAGCATGCAGAGCATTGGAGGATGGAAAACTTTCGTTAGTAAGAGGCACCATGAAGGTGTATTTGGGAAAGTATACAAATCGAGATTGGCGACGCAAGAGATTCACAGACGATATAGACTTTTGGACTTATAATGTTGATGTTTTAGAGCATTCTTTAAAAAGAAATGGGTGGACGAAGAACAAAATCACTAAGGAATGGGAAAAAGAAGTATCTTGGGACAATCCCTTCACGAACCAACGGCAGTGTTCGACAATCGTAGCCGCAAACGACACGAACATGTTATTGGATTTTGGAGCAGGGAGTTATTTAGAAGGCTCTAACTTGAGAGAAGTGATGCGTAAGAAGTTAAAACGTGGACACGATGTAGATCTTAGTGATATAATTAATATCGCCTTAGAGAATGGAGGGAAAAGGGAAGAAGAATGGAAAGATGCGTGGAAATCATTTGAAGAAGCTGCAAACACGAGGAGTTCCCGAATTACTTCAAACATTATCTCATTATGTCGATACGCAAGTGCCGTTGCCGAGCACCTTATAAAGATCGGAAATGCCTTGAATAAATATCACAAGCTCATCTTCGATAAAGAAGCTTATAAAGATGATGATATAAAAAAAATATGCCAAACTTCAATTCATTGGATGTCCTTTTTCGACATGAACGGTCCCGATAAAACTCGGGAGATTTTACACGACTTTCTGATAGAACAAGCCACTTTAAAACCCGTTCATTCTAAAAATCTTCTAGAATTCGTGAATCGTGTCTTGGAGCTAATAAATTCTAAATATGCTCACCATAAGATAATTTTTGAAATCGAGGAATAATTCATTTCACGAGATTTTTTTTACTCTATAGAAGATTTACATATATTTTATTTATGAAATTTAAGACTCATATTTATCTATGCGAATTCTTGCTAGAAATATGATAGTACTATTTTAAGATCTAGATTTTCCCATAAAAATGGGAAGATTTGGGAAAAAATGTAAAAACATCTAAAGCAATGAAAAATAATAAAAAAATAATAGATAAATTTAGCGATAGAAAGGATTGTTGTAATGATCCATCGGTAACATTCCAGAATGGTTATGCGGTGTGTCAGAATTGTGGAGAAGTAGTAGATCAATTGTTTTCTGCACATGAGCGAAGAGCCTATAATAACGAAGAAAAGGAAAATAGGATATGTAACGAGCCTACCTGGAGGGATTTTGGTCCAAGAACGGATTTATCCAAGTATCAATCAGATTACAAAGGCTCAGGATTTAATTCCAGAAAAAGAGAGTTATATTCAAGACTCTCAAAAATACATAGATCGCTCATATCTGGATTGGAAAGAAATTTATGGGAGGCGAAACCAAAAATGAAATATATTTCAACAAGGTTGTGCGTCCCTCAATATGTCTCTGATACCGCATGGAGGATTTATACGAAAGTTGCTAAGGATCGACTCACTGTAGGGCGTTCTATAGATGGATTCGTTGCTGCTGCGCTTTATGCGGCAATTAGAATACACGAATTTCCTAAATTATTAGACGATATAACAGAAGCAACCTTGGCGTCAAGACATACGATTGTTCACTCTTTAGGATTTATAATCCGAGAAGTCCTCCCAAAATTAAGGCTTAAATATGCTCCCATTACCGCAGAACAACTCATTTTTTATTTTGGTAATAAGTTAGAACTTCCAACCCAAATTCAAGTAAGAGCTAACGAACTTTATGCTTGCGCTCGCCAAAACGGCTTGAGCGTGAGTGGGAAGGATCCAAAGGGTCTAGCGGCGTCTCTCATATATTTAGCTGCAAGAGAGAGCGAGTATAAAAAAACGCAAGCAGAAGTTGCGCTCGTTGCCAAGACTAACGAGGTTACCCTTCGTAGTCGAATAAAGGACTTGAAAAATTGCGTGGGAATCGTTGAATTTCCGATATCAAGCAATAACTCGCTCGTTGCAAACTAGTTTTATAAATTAACACGATAAATCTTATAAGTAAATTATATTATATTACTTCAATTTTAATTGAACTGATGTAAGTTGTTTTAAGAATTTGAATATGTCTTTACCATTTTCGGATGAAAAAAAAATTGATCTAAGCGATAAACCCATTTTTGATGAATATTTTTTATTATATCCTCCAGAAATTTCAGAATTTACATTTTCAAATTTATTTATGTGGAGAAATTATTATGATTATAGGTTTCTTGAATGGAGAGATCACCTGCTAATTTTTTCTAGGACTTATTTGAAAAAATGGAAGGCTCCAAGAACATCAAATGAGGTAATTTTTTTTTTACAACCAATTGGTCCTTTTCCAGAATTAATTATGATTGAAATCCTTAAAATAGGGTATTCAATAGAGTTTCACAGGATTTCTGAATCTATTTTAAATTCTTTAATCAAAAAAGCGGAAAATGAAAACATATCCCTAGAAGTAATTGACGATAGAAATAATTGGGATTATGTCTATGAAAAAAATGATCTCGTTTCTTTACCTGGAAACAAATTGCGCCAAAAACGAAGAAACCTCCAAAAATTTCTTTCCAGTTATGATCACAGATTTAATTTACTCAAAGAAGAAATAATTGAGGATTGTAAGCAACTTCAACTTGAGTGGTGTGATGCTAATGAGTGTCAAGGAAATGAAGATCTTCAAGAAGAAGAAAAAGCAATTTTTAATGTTTTTGATAATTTTAAGACGCTTAATGTGAAGGGAGGGGCTCTATTTATTCAAAACGACTGCGTTGCTTATACTCTCGGAGAAAAACTTAACGAAAACACGATGGTAATTCATGTTGAAAAAGCCCATGCTAACTACGAGGGTTCTTATCAAGCAATTAATAATTATTTCATAAAGAATTGTTGTCAATCCGTAAATCTCATAAATAGAGAACAAGATCTTGGAATAGAAGGTATTAGATACGCAAAAGAATCATATAAGCCTCATCACATGGTTAAGAAATATATAATTCTTCGCCGTGCCTAGTAAACTTAAATAATTAAATTTTAAAAA
>JAFGGO010000160.1 GCA_016930515.1 Promethearchaeota archaeon
CAAGTTAAAATGCCAAAAAATTCTTATACCCGAATAATAATTAGACAGCTAGCCCATCACGATCCAAATAAGAACGATTTTAATAATCACGTGGTTTACATCTTTAATCGAGCAATCTGCTTGGGATGTCTCGCGTTCTACTCCGGAATCGTGATTGCATTGATATTGTGTAATATTTTCTATTATTTCATCAAATATTTCTTGAATTTTGAGATAATTTTTTTTATTTTTATCTTATTTTGGAGTCCATCTATTTTCCAATATTTACTTCAAGCGTGGAGAAAAAAAGCTTTATTTAGCAGAAAGATAAAATTTCTTACTCGATTCCTTTACCCCGTGGGGAGCATCGTTTTAATATTTAAATGGTTGATTGTTGGTTTTATCGTATCGATTCCTGCAGGGTTATTGATTCTTTTTATAAGAAAATTGTTCTATAAGAAATTGAAATCGAATTATTGAAATAAATTTTTAAAAATCATTATATGGTTAAGAAAGATTACTCTCCGAAGGGATTAAGATCCTCTAAAATAGAATGTAATTTAGAAAAGAAACCCGTTATCAATCTAATCTCTTTTTTCGATGTAAATGAGCGCTCTATTACGTTCTTGAAGGCATGATTCATTCTTTCTTCAGTGAAGTGTTCAAATCGTAATTTTTGTAAGTTTTTTCGGAAAAAATCGTATAACAAAAGTCGATCCTCCTTTTCCGCAATTAAAACGGGTTTTTTCCCTCGTCCAATGGCAATATCGTGGGTTTTTTTAAAAAGTTCGTAAAAAATGATCGCCGACGCGTGAGAAAGGTTCATTGTAGGGTAATCGTCGCTCGTGGGAATTCGAATTGTAACATCAGAAAGTTCAATTTCTTCGTTTGTGAGTCCTGTCGATTCTCTTCCAAATAAAAGCGCAATTTGAATTTGTTTTTTTGACATTGGAAGCGAAATATCCTCAGGAAATATTCCCAATCGGCGTAGATTCGTATTTTTTTTCCCTTTTGCTGTTGTAGTCATAATCAAGTCAAAATTATTTAGATAATTACGAAGGTCAATAAGGTGATCTCCTATATCTTTACTTCTATAAATCTCTGCTTTCTGGAGAATCTCATTGCCGTGCATTGCATAGCCTTCTGTTTCGTGAGACTTTATGATATCGTCTGAATTCTTAGGATTAAATATAATAAGTCGTTCAAAATCAAAGTTCTTCATTACTCTGGCAATAGCGCCTATATTACCCGCAGTTTCTGGTTCAATTAATATTACCGTAAATGATAATTTGTCGAATTTGGGATTGATAGAGCTTCTTTGAATGGCAATATTTCTTTTTTGATTGTATTTCATTTTTTCTCATATTCCTTATATGTTTTTTGCTATAACTTGATGATTGTTATCTGAAACCACACACACAAGCTCTTTTAAACCATATATTTATATAATGTTATATTATTAGAAAAGTATAGGATTATATTATTATCATCACCATTCGTATTCTTGTTTGCAATGAGCCTAAATTACGAGACTGACATTAGCTTCATAAACATTAGTCATGGAGATTCCACCTTATTTGAATACAAACCACCAGCCTCTTTTAAAAGCTTTTCCTTAGACCTAAACGTGATTAAGCAAAACAAGATAAACGATATTTTCTTCCACCTCAATCGGGGTAATTCAAAGATCGTCTATATCAGGAAGGATAATTTAGTGTATTCCATTGCCACCGAAGTAGAAAAAATACAATTTCAAGTTCTCGAAGCTATCATTGAACAAGTTATAAAAGAATTTAACGCAACCTTCGAAATTGACATAATCTTATCGTATAGTACTATATCCCCTTCAATTTTCACTGCTTTTAAAGACGAAGTTGTAAAAATTTTAGTTGATTTTGATTCTTTAGAACTCATTAAAAAAGTAGCAGTATTTTGTCGGATCTGCGATACTACACATTTTATTCACGTGAAAAGAAGCTTTATTGACAATAAAGACGCATACCCAATTCCACTTGTATACACGCATCTGGGACACTCAATCATGTGTTATATTGATAAAAATTATCAAGTTCGAGGAGTTGAACTAGTCCATATTACGGGTTAAGAAAGATAAATTCCAATTGGAAAATAAACTCATTAAAAACATTCTTTTCTTGATCAAACATACGGATCAATTTGGTTTCAAACTTTTAAAAAGACAGATATATCACTAATTATAAAAAAATAGGAGATCTTATTTTTTGTGTGAAAATCAGATATACACATCTCAAAAGGTCATGACTTTTTCAATAGATTTGAGCGGAAATCTCTTTAAAATCCTTTCTAAAAGTTAATAAATGTTGGCTAATATTATGATTACATGGTACCAGAAGAACCAATCGAAGAGGAAGCGTTCTTTGAAGAGATAGTTAAAAAAACCAAGACGGGAGTTACTTTTCCTAAAGAGCTAAGAGAGCTCTTGTTTGATAACGATGAAGAAGAAGTTTTTTTTAAGCTCATCGTTCCAAAAGAGCAAGACAAAATCATTTTAAAAATCGTTTCCGCAGAGGACGCAAAAAAAATTTCGTGGGAAATAAAATCTAAAAAGAAAGCAGAAGAAGTGGACTCCGAAGAACCGAAGAAAAAAAAGAAAAAAAAAGATGTAAAAGCAGGTAAACCCGTGCCCATGTGGACGGAATATTTTGTATACGATTTTGAAAGCCAAGAAAAAGTTAAGACCATCTTGGAAACGGCTTTTTACAAGTTTGCTGAGAAACCAATTGACATGGACGATGCTATGGGGAGAATAAAATATGCTCTCGTATCCTTCATGTCATCTACTAAGACAGAGAACGCAAAACTTTATTACGCTGTGGAAAGATTCATGCTCGATGTTATTCGCAAATTCGATCAGCCTAACCTTCTCGATTGGATCTTTGAAAAAATCGTGCAAAACATGGATTCAAAGTTTTTATACGAATTGGCATTATTAGATTTAATTGAAATTTCCTTAATATTTAAAAGAAGCGAGAAAGCTGAATTATACATCTTTCACGTGCTTAAGAACATAGATAGTTACGATAAATCAGAGCGTTATAATATTTACAATTCTTTCAAGCAATTAGTAAAAAAAATAACCAATATAGAGCACGAATATGGCATTGAACGGACCCAAAAAATCGACCTTTTGCTGAAAGAAAAACTAATGGAATACGGACATGGGGTTCAAGATAACGATTACAAGATCCAAATTGTAGAATTGCTTGAAGATCTTAATTACATAGAACTTGCTTATGATTTAGCAAAAGAAATTCAAATGAGCCTTCCTCAAGATTCTCTCAAATTAGAGGAAGTGAGAAAATTAGTAAGACGCCTAAAGACTACACCAATAACAGAGGATAAAATAAATTAAAGTTCGACTTCGTTTTCTTCTTCTTTTTCGATCTCTTTCATTTGTTTTTCGATTCGTTTGACTTCTTGTTCTTTAAGCTTCTGTTCCTTCTCTGCGATTTCTTTTTCTTTCAAATCGAGTTCTACTTGTGTCAATTCTTTGGTTTTTTCGAGTAATTCTTCTTTTAATTTTAAAGTTTTTTCTTTTTCTTCTATGCTTTTTTCTTGTAACTCTTTTTCTTTAGCCTTTATTTCAAGTTCTTTCTTTTTTAACTCTAATTCTTTTTTCTTCAAGTCAATTTCCTTGTCAAATACTTTCGAAGTTTCTTTTTCAATTTTTTTATCGCTGATTTCCTTGTTTTCGACCTCGGATTTCTCTTTTAAGAGTTGCTCTTTTTTTTCTACCTCGTCTTCCTTAATTTTTAACTCTGCTTGAACCACTTCAGCTTCTTTTTCCATAACCTCCTCCTTAAGTTCGAGGACTTTTTCTTTTTCAATTAATTCTTTTTTATCGAGCTCTTTTTGCTTATCCTTGATTTCTAATTCTTTTTTCTTAATTTCAATTTCCTTCTGTTTTAACTCTAATTCCTTTAGTTTTAGTTCTTGTTCCTTATCGAGAATTTTTTCGGTTTTTTTCTCAACTTTTTTTATTTTACCAGCAATTTTTTTAGACGATGAATCTTCAGGCTCTTCTTCCTTTACATCGATACCTTCCTTTAAATTCTGTTTTTCAATCTTAATTCGTTTTGCGTCGAGGTCTAATTTAACTTGTTTTAATTCGTGTTCTTTTTTTATCAATTCTTCTTTTCTTTTTAAGGCTTTTTCCTTCTCTAATAAGTCCATCTCTTCTATCTGTTTTTCTTTTTCGGCAATTTCTAACTTTTTTTTGAGTATCTCGATTTCTGCACGCTTTAACTCGGCTTCTTTTTCTATAATTTCTGCCTCTTCTTTAACTAGCCTTTCAGTTTCTTCATCCGTTTCTTGATCATTTCTAAGCTGCATGTCAACAGCTTTCTCCCGCAATTTCAACTCTTTTTTGGCGAGTTCTTGTTCCTTTTTCTCAATTGTTTTTTCCTTTTCCATTTTTTTTATGTCAAATTCGGAAAGCATTTCCTTTACTTCCAATTCTGCACGTTTGTCTTCTAATTTCTGTTCCTTTTGATGTAATTCTTTTTCTTTTTCGGATAAGACTTTTTCCTTTTCGAGGAGCTCTTCGGTGTCCTTGAGTTCTTCGTCTTCTACGATTTCTTCGATTTTTTCGATCGAAACAATGGATTTTAAAACTTTATCAATCCTGGACCTCAAATCCACATTATCGATTTCCCTAACCATCTTAGTCAATATGCGCGTTACAATCGAGGGTGAATTGTTACCTATTGCAGTTAAAGCTTGAATCGCTTTTTGAACGATAAAATCCTTGTCGTCAATTAACTTCAAGGCGATCGTTTCTATGAGTGATTCTCTCGTAACCTTTTTATCCCCTCCGGCTACATAAATTAGGAGTTGTAAGGCCATTTCCTGAACATTTGGATCCTCGGAATCGTTAATGAGACTTTCACTATATGGAATAAACAAACTGCATTCTTCTTCACAAATTCCTTTTAATAATAACAATGTAGTAAACCGACTAATCTGATCAATGTGGGATAGATGAGATAGTAAAGAGGGTACATCAATTACCAAGTTTTCGATCAAGAATCTTAATACTGTCTTACCACCAGGTAATACATTTACCGTTTCGATAACTTCTTCAATACGTTCAATGTAATCTTCCTCGCTTGCTGCGTTCAAAAAATTACCAATTAATTCGACACATTCATCGATTTTGGATTCTTTTAGCAATGATTTAATCTTACTAACTATTTCTTCGTATTTACTCATGATATTTCTCCTTATTCAATCTATAACCATAATATATAAAAATCGTTGTAAATTCTATAAATGAAATTTAGGACCCACCTCAGGTCTCTAAACCGCAATTGATTTGTTTTATTTCCACCCAACGATTCGTTTAATGTTAACCCTAAATATAATTTAATGTTTAAATTATTATTTCTATCAAAAGACATCCTAATTTTTGTGCAAAATTGACTTAATGCTTCGAGATCCTCGTGAAACGAGTTCCAAAAATAAAGGTCTGATTTTGAGGCTTCTTCTTCCGTACAAAAATCAGGTGAAATATTCGACAGCACATCTTGTGGAACTAAGGTTTTTATCGTTACGTATTTATTTTTCTTAATTTTTAAATGAACATCTGGAAAATAAATTTTAACAAAGAGTTCACATATTCCTTTCAAAAGCTCGAGGCTTTCAAATCCTTCTCTATTTGCATTACACAACACATAATTTTCTTTCAAAAATACTATATGTAACCTTTCATCGTATTTTATAATTAAGTAATCGTCTGAGTGGATATATTCAAAATTCTCGTTCTGATACAATATTCTATCGTCTAAAATTTTATAAATCCTATCCCATTGCTCCCTCTCGATAAACCTAGTGAGCTTACGATAATCACCATGAAAAAAAACATCAAAAAAGTCTTGGATGTACAAATAGGCATCGTGAGGCCTATATACCACCGTTTTATTCCTAAAGTCTCTCATAACGATGTTTTTTTGAAGCCCATAACAAAATTCAGGGATTTCTTCTACATGACTAACTATTCTCATATTCAAAAGAAACCTTCTTGAACAACTCGGAGTAAGCGTACAAGCCACTCTATCGATTTGACAACTTTCAAAACAAAGTTGATCAATACGTTTTATGAGTAAATTAAGCAACTCGGATCTGTTCTTCTCTATACTGATATTGTCGATATAATCAATGATATGGTCTGGTTTTAAAGGCATTGTTTAATGAGATATTTTACTAATTATTCTTCATTAGCAAATAATGATACCCGATGTAAAAGATTTTTGAAAAGCGAGATATATAATAAAGTCCACTTAATTGAATAAAAAATTATTAATATTAGTAATTGTATTAAGTTTTTAAATAGTAGAAATGCATAATAAAAGATACATTGATTAAAATGCTACGCCAATTCTTAATATTCTTCAACGGAGAGATCATTTTCATTCATTCGTACGCTACATGCTTGAGTAAGAACGAATTAGAGAAAGCGAAAGAAATAATGCAAAATTCTCAAGTACAAAACAAGACCATTTCTAGGCGTATTTTGGATTATATGATTTTTCATTATCGTACTACTTCCACGCAATTCTCCTTTATCGCCGATCTGACGGATCCATTAGATTATATCGATAAAATATTAAGAAAAATTGTAAAAGAATTCATACGATATTTTCCCGATCCAATACAGTTTGATAAACAATCGTTATCCATGGATTCGTTTCTTAAGAGCATTCGAGAAGCACAACACGATCTCCATACCAAAATCTCGTTAATTGGACCAATAGGAGCGGGAAAAACGACTCTTTACGATCTTATCAAAACGGACGAAGAACGTAAAATAATGAATTTTGCTAAAGTATCAACAATTCTCATTGGCGAGCTTAAGTTTGATGTTTGGGACATGCAACTAAACGACAACCACAGCCTATTATGGTTAAAAATAATAGGTGGTTCAGATCTAGTAATCATGATGTTTGACGCCTCAAATTACAACTTGCAAGTTCTTAGCCACTTTCTTTCCTTGAAAAGACGAGATAGTAATCTTTCAAAAATTTTAATTCTTGCAAATAAATGCGATCTCATTACTCCCGAAGAACTAAACAAAATCAAATCTGAGATGAAAAATGTTGAAATAAACGAATTATCTTTAATCGAGCAAAATTCACGTTCAAAAATAATTCAATACATTTCTAACGCGTTTAAATTGATAAAGAAATTACCACCAGATTTCCCCCAATATGTGCAGGATGCTGAGAAATTTGAAATAGAAGGGAATTTAAAAGACGCAATAGCTAAATACGAATTTATTGTAAATACATGTGCTGATATCCAAGATTTAGAAAAAGAGACAACATATTCTAAAAAATTAAATATCTTGAAGAAAAAATTAGAAAAAATTGAGGCAGATGAAAAGGCTAGAATTCGTAAAAAAAAGCACGAATCTATTCAAGGAATAAAATTTTCCAAGAAAATTAAAGTTCAATCATTACCAAACACCAATGTTAAGAACGAAAAATTAGGAAAAGTAGAGGCCCAAGATGCAAAAAAGAACGCTGCAAAAAAAATAAAATTGGGTAAATTAAATATTAAAACGAGCGACATCCAAGCAAATTTATCAAAAATTAAAAAACACGATAAGATGGTCAAAGAATTATCTTCCGAACAACTTGTAATTAAGAAAAAAATTAAAACTATTGACTTTTCCAAATTAAAAACAGAATCAGATTTTGTGGAAGCGATGCAGATATTAATAGAACAAAAGGGAAGTTATTTAAGCACGAGTCTTGCAAAGGAATTTATTGTTGAAATGAAGAAATCATTAGGTCGAGAAATAGATATTAACGATTTAAACACCGCAGTAGATATTTTTATTAAATCTGAAAAACAATTTTTCACTTAGAAAATTTTTAAAATTCAAGAGGAGATTTTTGATCTC
>JAFGGO010000161.1 GCA_016930515.1 Promethearchaeota archaeon
AAATCCAAGGGAGGGATCCTATAAACAGGACGATTAGAAATATTAACAAATATTTTAAAAACGCGCTTATATATTCAATAAAATTTACTAAATTTTGTATAACACCCCTTAGATAACATGCAATTCTATTCTTTTTTTTAGATACCTCTAAACAAGAAATTCTTCTCAGTTTCGCTCTTATTTTTTCTCGAGCAAAAATTTCACATCTATGAATCTTGGGATTGGCAAGAGAGCGTGATAATACTCTTTTTTTTCTTGATTTAAGAGAGATGTATACAATACAAGGTAATATAAAGAAAATTACGATCGTTTTAAACAATACGGCAATTCCCAAAAAAAACACACCAAGAGAGTAATTTTCTGAAGCAATATAATATAAGGCAATAATAAAAAATAAGGTAATAAGAGAAGTGTTTAAAAGAAGACCACCAGTATAGAGAATTAATAATGGAGAAAAACAAGTAAGTAAAAAAGCCCATCGTGCTAACTTTTGAGAGAGAAATTTTCTTACAAATTTATATATTACAAAAGGTAATAGAATATCTGCGAGTAATAAAGGAACAAACACTAAAGAAACATCTATTAAGGCAGGAATCGTTATCACATATAAAAAAAGAGGCGGATTTATAAGTCCATGGGCATATAGATATAAATAATCCTGATAACTTTCTAACCCGCATTGTATAAATGGAATGCGATTATAAGGGATCCAATTACCTTTAACAAAATTTTCTGCAAATAATTGATACCAGAGTTTATAATCGGGATAAGGTTCGATGGTGCTAAGTAAGATCGTTTCGATATTATCGAATTGTAAATCACGATTTATGTCTAAAAATAATATCTGGAGCACCATTATGAAAACTCGAATGAGTAATGATAAAATGAACAGAATGGTTATCTTATTATTCGTTCCAGATTTAGTTAAAAATTGATTGAAATTAAATTTGTTGATGAAATTCATAGAGTTTGAACAATTAATTGTTATGTTTGGTAGAAAAGATTTATAAAAATAATTAATGAATGAATAAAACTTTTAGTGTGATAGTCAAGTTGAGTTTTTTGAGTTGTTTATGTTAGGAACTCTATCTAAATTGCATTAAAAGAGGAAATTATAAAAATAAAATTATAAATAAAAAAAATTAGAAATATTTAATTCGTTTTCTTTTTACCAAATAGATCGATAAGGCACCTAAACTAATTGCTAAGAGTAGCGCTGCCATTGTAAAACCAGGAACTCGGTTTTCTTCATTAAATGCTTCTTCGTCGATCGTGATAGCAAATACGAGGTCGATCACTCCGTTTTCATAAGCCTCCATGAAATCGAGGATGAGAGCACTATCGGTGTTTTCCGTAATCAATGAAGATAATAGATCTTCTGTGACGTCTTCCCAGTCGTGAGCATATGAATCCCAGACCCATAGTTTAAGCTTGGAAAAGTCTTGTGAAAGGTCAATCGTATCTGGTAATCCAATAGTTACGGTAAGAGAATCGCCACTTTGGATGCCTGTTACTAGAAAATCACAGTAAAAAACCATTGTGCCATTGCCAATAGTGATACCACCAGGAACATCATTGAATATAGCGAAATACATGTCCACTATTCCTGAAGTTTCAAGTACCACACTTGTCGTGATATCGTCAGCAAACGGATTGTTAAAATTGAATGTCGTCGTGCCAGATCTAGATTGATACTCCATCAAATATCTGCCGAACATCTCGTATTCTCCAGGATATTCGTGAGAAGGTATCCTACCCACGATTAGTTGAGTAACTCCAGTAAGCGAATTAAAACTCCAGTCAAAAAACGCCTCCGATGTCGATGATTCGATCCTCAAGTGATCGTTTTCCATTAAGACCACGGTATCAGAACCCGTGAGTGCCATGATAGGCTCGATAAAGGCGTATAGCGACGCACCTGTAGTTCCTTGTGGGAGCAAGAAAAATTCGGGATTTGGAGAAAGATCCAAGGATGCGTTGAAAGTGAATAAGAAATATTCGTTCGCCCAACTGATAACTCTCGTACCAAGAGATTGCCAGGACATGGAAGTCACATCCCATCTGAAAATATTAGCTTCTGCTAATCGGAAAGCACACAGAGAAGCATCGTTGAAAGACAAGTGCATGTCTTGGAGGTTTACAACTTGAATCTCGGTAGTGTTAGAGATCTGGATCATTACCCGTTGGTCCGGATTTCCATAGTAATAAGTCTCTCCGGGATTTACGCCCCAAGACATTTCGTTAACGGGATTTGGATCAAATATCTGCCTTCCTTGGAGCTCAATTTCCATTGTCATTACTCTCGTATGCAAATCAAACTCGTTAAGAGTCCCATTCGCATAGAAAGTCAAGTTGAGATAATATGATGTTCCATATTCTGACATGTATAGATTATTACCACTGATGGTCATATTGTTGAAAGAAGGTAACTCGTATATCGAGCCATAAAACGCCATTAATGCGATTCCTACTGCGCTCAAGTTCAAGCTTCCATATTGAACTGGCACGATCGATGGAATCCCCCACGAATAAGGTCCAAGTATCATTGTAAGGGAACCTCCGTTGGTACTGATCTGTCCAAAAGTCATTGGAGGCCATCCGTTTGGAATTAATCCAGAAATTCCGTCGTGATGCATCCCAGAAGCGTTTACAATAGACCACATTTGAGAGTGATCGTAGATATCTCCTATAAACGTCACGTTATATGTCGTGAAATCATTGTATGGCATCAATTCGCTTCCATTGCTTACAGTTCCCTGCGTTAAATAGGTATATATATCACCTTGGTTTATAGCCCAACTCCATTCTTTTCCAGCACCTAATGCAAAATAAGACACATTTCGGAGTAATCCACCAGTTTGAGAAAGTGGCGTGGTTATGGTGTTTGTTGCAGTATCTCTAATGAATGCATATTCTGGTGCTGGCATCCACCGTCTTTCTTCCATGCTAAACAAATAAGGCCACAAGTATTCTTCGTTAAATCCATTTAATAATGTCTCATCGTATTCGATTGTTAAATTAGCAGAAGAAATAAAGAGGTCATAGCTCGCATATAAATCGAGGTATAGCGGCATCGTTAATATCTCTCCGTAGAAAGGCGTGAGAACGGGATTAAACGGTAGTACTGCAGAATATATGTCAACGCTATTAGATGTGGTAAGATCCAAGTAAAGTTCCGCACTTCCAAGGCCGTTGTGGTAAACATTTGAAGGATATAATTGTATTTGAGTTGTAGTTGAAGTGAAAATCGAAGTACAATTCTTTCTGAAGATAACCGACATTGGATTGCCCATATCGTCGTTTGAGATCATCCATTCGAGAATTCCCGTGGCAATATTATATTTGCCCTTCATTTCTCTTAGGTTTGTAGAGCTGCTAGTACTAAACGAGAATGTTCCATCGGGATCAAAAGAATATGTGTCATATTGTTCCTTCATAAACTGATACATAAAGGGTACCAGGACGAATTCCACATCGTCAATTTGGGTATTCTGTGGATAAAAGAAGAAGTGAGGTCCCTCTTGCTTCTCGTGAATGTTAATTCTATTGTTGGTGTTGAAACCCCTATCAATCAGACCTTCACCAGGACCTTTATCTTCTACTTGAATATTTATGTGCGTTCCATTATCATATACATTTTCGATGCGATAATATGTATCCATGGATTTTCCATCCATATCTAGGATTTCAAGTTCTTTATCCACCCAAGTTGGGTAATTTGGGTGAAATCCACCAATCGAAAGGTTCAAGTTGCCGTCGATGGACGCGATGGGATAATCTTGGAGTAACATATTACCTTCCCCCATCAAGACCATTAAATTTACGGGATTCATGTTATTTGCCATTCCTATTAACATGGATGGTGCCACGAGTTCGTATTGTTGATTAGTGACATTCCAAATCGATATATCAGCGAATACTTGTTGAAAACATTGCAAGTAAGGAAATCCCCAAGAAGCATATACTGGAGCAAGTGTTGTATTGATATCGATTATCGTGATTTTCAACTCGTTGTAATTAATCCCATCACTACCATTGTCATACCATCGGGAGTTTTCTCCGAAATAATAATCGTCTCCTAGCATAAAGTCCCATGAGACTTGGTTAACAAGATCAAGATCAAAAACCCTACGAATTTTGGTCGTAATTTGAATCATTGGGTCAGAAGATTCTCCCAATTTCATCAAGTATTCGGCATCTATTGAATCGATTGTTCCATTATCGAAAAAACTTACATTAAGATAATAACCCTCCAAAATGTTTCGAAACGATATCTTGTTTAACATAGGATATACATCGAGTGATTCAAAAGAATTAATAAAGCCCATTTCGCTATAGATTCCAAGATATGTATCGTTCATTATTTGAGCAATCGTAGAGAGCTCTAAAACAGAAGCATTCAACGGAACAATTATTGGTAAAGGAGATCTGTAATATCCTATGTAGTGTTCTTGATGTTTTGTATCGTTATATCCAAACATTGCTATTGGAATTTCTTCTTCGGTCTCGTTGTCCCTGTAAACATCTGTCATATTATACCCAATAAACTGCCCAGAAGTGCAATTCCAATAGCATTCCGTTCCATATATAGCGGATGTGTTTCCATACGGAGGATAATCAGTAGTTCCGTCTAACGTGATGTTCTTGATCTCGGTGATATTGAGAATTTTTCTTATCTTGTATTGTGTCAGAATTTGGTTATTAGATTGGTTTAAAACCGTCGTTTCTTCGTCGTATATTATCTTTGTATCGGGTATTATATCGTCATGCCACGCCCATTGGTTATAAATGCTCGGCTCAGGAACTGGTGTAGCCGCCACGACCGATGGCGTCATAAAACCAAGAAAAATTCCCGCTGGAAAGAATACGAGAAGAACTAAAAGCAAGCTTTTTTTTATTTTTGTATTGTTCATTTTTAATCAAATTTATTCTATTTTGTTCAAATGTTGGAGAAAAAGTGCAAAATGCATAATATTAGTAAAAAGATGCGTTTTTATATTTTTGTCCTAGATCTTTTTATACACAAAAAAAGATTATAATGGTAATTATTCTTATTAAAAATGTGGTGTCGATAAGTTCTTCTAGTGCTATAAGGAAGCGCGCCAAGGAACATTGCAAATCCATCAATAATTGGGATCTTAATAATGTTGAAGACACATGTAAAAATATGGAGAAGTTTATAAAACTCGAATACGATTTAATCCCCGAAAAGGAACGCCTGGGTAAAGGAATTGTGTATATTTCCCAGCATGCCCTAAAAGAATTTTATTCTTTTTTAATAGTACAAAAAAAATTTGATGAAATTGATATTATTGAATTTTCAAAACAAGTCCTAACAATCTATGGTCCGCAGAAAAACATTTTATTGTTAACTGCTTCGTTGTTCCTCCTTTCAGAGTTAATAAAACAGCGTCCCGGAAGTTTCGATCAAATTACTGAATTACTTGAGAAATATGCAAATCATTCTGAATGGGCAGTTCGGGAAACCTCTATATATCCTATTTTATCAGGTTTAAGAAAAAAACCTGAGATAGTGTTACGAAAATTAAAGATTTGGGCTAATAGTCCAGAAGAGAACCTTAGAAGATTAGTATCGGAAAGTTTACGACCTAGATCCCAGGTAAAATGGTTAAGAGATCCAAGCAAGAACGGGAAAGTCTTGGAATGTCTTTCAAAGCTCAGAAAGGATCCATCTATATATGTTCGAAAATCGGTCGGGAATAATATTAAGGATTTGTCCAAATATATGCCTTTAGAAATGTTAAATTTGATGGAAGCGTGGATGGAACAGCAGCATAAAGAAACGGGTCTTGAGGTAAGAGAGGATTTATCATCTGAAAAGGGTTTGAATCCACAAGAAAAGCGTTTAGTTTGGACGATCAAACATGGAATGAGGTGGATGAGAGAAAGGAACCCCGAGTATCATGCGAAAATAGAAAAGATTCTTGGAAGGAATTATGTTCTTTATTTTGATGAAAAAAAAAACAAACTCGCAAGAAAGATTCCTTGAATTTCACGCTTGAAGAAAAGAAAAAAAAAACTTCCAGACGCTTATCACTTATAAATTTAACCCCCGAGTGTTTTGCCACTCCTAAGGTTTATAAAGAACAAAAAGATCATTCTAGTAGGAAATTTTTTATTTTGGAGTGAAATAATGATCTATTTTATTAAACGAGTATCTATACAAAATGAAAAATTATTTTTTGCATTATCTTATTGTAATTAAATAATCAAAATTCTTAAAATACCATTACTTTCAAAATATTAATTTAAAATTCGTGAGAGCCAAAAATGTCCGACAAATTAAAGGAGTCCGAGGAAAACAATCAAGAGGAAGAGAAAAACGATAGAACAGAAAAGGATAATCAGGACCTTTTGAAAGAATTCGATAAAGTAAATACTGAATTCTTGGATAAAGCAAAAGATTCTCGTGACATGATTGATAAGAGATTAAGAACATTCGAAGATAGCATCGAAAAAATGTCTGAAAAGGTTCCAGATTTTAAACCAATCCTTGATCTAGAAGAAGCATCCTTGGAAGAAGTTCAAAAACAAGTAAAAGAAGCCCAAGTATTTTTCGAATCTTTATTAAAAAAGATCAACGAAAAAAAGGAATATTTGGAAGCTATGGAAGAGACTATCAGCGCATTAGAAGAAAGATATGTGAGAAAAACCGAAGAAATTAACACTCTTGAAGACGCCCTCAAAATCACGAAAGAAAGCATGGTAAATTTGGAAGAAGAATACAAGGAACTCTTGAAGAACAACGAACAATTAGTAAAGACATACGAAAATAGACAAGTTGATCTCATCGTACTTACAGACGGCATTAAGGAGAAAATTGCCACACAAGACGAATTACGCCAGAAAATAACTAAACTTAATGAGAAGGTAGAAGAAAACAAGACTTTATTGGAAATGCAAGCGGATGAAACAGCAGCACTCGAAAAGAAAATCAAAAGTCTTCAAGCAGAAAACGAAACTCTTAAAGTTACGATAGGAAAGAATAAATTCGAATTAGATCATTCAAATCAAGAAATCGAAGCTAAAGAAGACGAAAAAAAACTTCTCAATGAGCAAATACAAAAAAAAGAAGCTCGGCTCAAAAAATTAGAGAAAACGCTCAAGGAATACAACGAGGGCTTCCCCGAAATGGAAAAACAAAAAGAAGCCTACGACGAACTGCTTATAAAATATAAGTTCCAACTCACGGAAAAGCAACAAGAAATGATCAAGATTGAGTCTAAAATTCAAGAATTAAACGCTTCTTTAGGATCCATTAATGAACAAATCTCCTCAAAAGAGGACTTACTCGAAGTTTACGAAAAAAGAATCGACGACCTAAAAAAAGGAATAGAAATATCAAATAACGAGTATAACGAACGAGAAAATCGCCTTAGCGCGATCACGGAAAAACTCGAAGGGTTGAGAACAGAACACGAAAAGCTCGAAAAATCGCGAGAAATTATTGACGGAAGCATTAGCGATTCAAAAAGTATTTTCCAGAAATTAAAATTAGAATTGGACGCTCAGGAAAAGGAACTCCGAGACAAGGAAAGTAGAATTCACAGGTTGGAGATGCTTTCGTTAATTTATCGAGCATCAAAGTTTTTTGGTGGAATTTTAATCGGTGTTGGTATTCTCTTTTTGTTGTTTGGAATCGGATCACTATTAAACATCGATTTTGGAAATCCTGATTTAAGTGCAAGCTTGTTTGGTGGTTTACTAATTTTTGGTTCAATTTTAATTTTGATTTCCGGCATATTTCACCTTGAAAAATCTTGATAATATTCTTATTCAATTAATGAGCTCATTCTGATTTAAAGTGAAAGAAACGAAAACTATCTTACCAAAACGGACATTAAGCGTCACACAAGGCATTTTATACGGAATTGGTTGCGGCGTTGGAGGTTCAATATTTATTCTTCTTGGTACTGCCATAGGCATGGCTGGACCAGGTGTACTAATAAGCTTGATCTTATGTGGAGTTTTGGTTTTATTTACTGCACTAAATTATTCAGAGCTTTCGACAAGTCTTCCAATCTCAGGAGGTAGTTATTCTCTCGGTAAGGAAGCATTAGGTGGTTTTTCAGCGTTTATAATAGGATTTTTCCTCTGGATTGCGAATATAACAACGATCACATTTTCAGCACTTGCCTTGTCAACTTTTTTTTTCCAAGTCTTTTTTCCAGGACTTACACCTGTGATCGTGCCAATAGCGATTTTTGCTATCTTATTTACAACCCTATTTGTCTTCAGAACCCAGATGATGGCAATCAAAACGCTTATAAGGCTTACAATCATATTGTTAGCTTTATTTCTGGTATTTGTCATTGTTGGGTTATTCATATCCCCCATAACTAATAACACGAATTATAATCCCGATTATTTACTATCTATTATGCCCATATTAGGAATAATACAATCGTTTTCTATATTATTCATTTGTTTTACATCTATGATTACAAATATGGCATATCTAAGCAATGACCTAAAAAATCCTTCTAGGTCTATTCCGAAAGTCAATATTTATGCTATTCTAATTACTTTAGGAATTTATTTATTGATGACTATTGCCGTGCTTATAAATATTGGTGGATCATCCTCGAAATATGGAGACTCTCCTGTTCTCTTGGCAGAAGTGTTATTTGATATTATTGGTCCATTTGGGTTTTACATAATGGGCATAGGAGCCGTTATATCCACATTAATAGCGATGAATGCTGCAATGGGTTCAGCTGTAAGCATCTTCACCGCCCTTGCGAGAGATAATTACATTCCAAAACAATTTACAAAAGTAAGTAAAAAAACAGGTGTGCCTACAAGCTCGCTCTTCATAACTAGCATAATAGCCATTCTATTTGCAATTTTCATAAATATAAATATCGCCGCACAAATGACGAGTTTTATTTATTTTTTTGGCTTGGCTTTCGTTAATTTTGCAGCAGTTAGGTTGAGATACAAGAGAAGAGAGCTCGATCGTCCTTATAAAGCGCCCTTTTTTCCATACTTGCCTATCATTGTCGGAATTTTTTGTTTGATTCTTGCTTTTGCGCTCTCTGTAATTGCTATCGTGCTAGGAATTATCGTAGCGATTGCATGTATTAGCATTTACCTTCTCATATTCGCAGATCGACCGTCTATTATTTTAACCCTTGCAGGAATTAAGTGTTTTAGCATCATTTTATTAGGTATATTAATATGGATTGTTAATAATACCGGAATCGTGAGTTCAACAATCCCCGGATTAGCACAGGGATTTACATTTATTTTAATGAGAATAGTGATTGCGTTAGGAGTTTTCGCAATCATTACTGTTATACTGGATGTTATTCCATTGAGAGAATTTGTGTTTTTTTTTGCGAAAAAGATCGATAAAAAAAGTATTGCTATTAACCTCGGACGGGCAGCCATCGTTACTTTAGACGATTCAAAACGTAAAATAATCCATAGAATCGATGTGGTTATTGGAGTATTAGAGATGATCGCTTCAATCTTTATTTTTACAGTGATTATTCCTTTATTATCGTTAAATATAATATCGATTGAAAGTATAAATCTTTCTAGTACAGTTATTCCTCAAGGTATAAGCGAATTCATATTTCTTTCAGGTTTGATACTTTTTGGAGCGTGTCTTTTCTTAAGCGGCTTGATATTTACATATTTAAGAATTGAAGAACGTTCTTTAGGAATCTAATTTGATACACAATTACAATGATTTATCGTGAAATATCAAAATCAAATTTTCACATTCATTCAAATTTTAGCGATGGAAAAAATTCAGTCATGGAGATCATCCGGGCTGCTTTGATACTAAGAATGGATTATATTGCAATTACAGATCATTTCTCTAATTCTTGGAAGTCTAATATTATCCAAACATTAAACTCAAAGGATTCAATAATAGAATACATTGACACTTTAAATCTCTGCCAAGAATATTTAACTAATTTAAATAGCAATTTGGTGCTTTTAAAAGGAATAGAAGTAGATCTTTATAGTACAGACGATTTTATAGAAAAAAATCTATCACCCGAAAATTTTGATATAGTATTATTTGAATATTTAGAATCAAAAGAAGAAATTACTTTTTTGGAAAATATTATCGATTTTTGGCGGAATATGGAAGGATTAAATCAATTACCATTGCTTGGAATTGCTCATTTTGATCCATCCGTGTTTTTTAAAGACGATCATGATGTTTTAATAGAGTTCTTGGAGAGTTACGGTTTATTCTACGAATTTAACGAGTCATATTCCAAATTTTTTTCAAGCAAATATGATGATTTTTTTGAGAAAATTAGAAACAAGAGAATTCCAATTTCTATTGGATGTGATTCTCACGACATTCGCAATTTATACAGCGTTGAAAAAGTAATTGACGCAATTGAAAATTACGACCTTATAAAAAATTACGATAAATTCCTAGAATCCGTCCGTAGTGCTTTTAAAAGTTAACTTCCATTATAGTGCGCATATCTTTTTATATGTAAAATTCTTACATTTCTTATGGATCTCGAGGAGAAAATAAACCTCGTCGTCGATTGGATAGTTAATTCAAAGCATTTAGTTATTTTTACTGGAGCTGGTATTTCCACCGACAGTGGATTACCCGATTATCGAGGCCCAGATGGCGTTTGGACCAGGAGAGATAAAGGACTTCCACCCAAACCCCTAGCTGTACCTTGGGATCAAGTTAAGCCTAATCAAGCTCATTATTTGATAGTCGATTTGTTAAAAATGGGTAAACTTGAATTCTTGATTTCTCAGAATGTGGACGGATTACATGTTAAATCGGGCATCTCTTTCGATAAAATCGCAGAATTACATGGTAACATGTATTTCTTAAAGTGCTTGAATTGCGGTACCAAGTTGACCTTTGAAGAAGCAGGATGGAATAAAAAAATATGGGGCAACGGATATAGAACAGATCCTGTCAAAGAAGGACAGCCAAAATGTCCTAATTGCACCGGTCGAATCATATCAAGTATAATTAATTTTGGGGATCCAATGCCCGAAGAGGAGATGATCAAGGCATCGAAATATTCAGAAAAGGCTGATGTCTTTTTTGTAATAGGATCATCGCTCGTCGTTTCTCCTGCAAATTCGTTCCCGATGATTGCAAAAAGAAATAACGCCAAATTAGTTGTATTAAACGATGGAGAAGTTCCTATTGAAAGGTTTGTAAATATTAGATTCCACGACAGAATTGAAGATATTCTCCCCTTGATAGTAGCTAGAGTTAAAGCAAAAATATTTTAAACAATTCATAAGATATAGACTTAATTATATTATTTCTTTTCTATTTATCACTTCTTCTAATTATTGACAAGTATCTCTTAATAAAAATCACTTATTCTCAAATTGGAGGAATTTTACATAAGAATATTTGATTTTGAGATCCCTATAATGCAAAAAGTACCCCTATTCTTTTAAATAACACTCTGTTTGTATGATTATTATCTTTAAAATAAATAAAAATTAAAAATAACAGTGGTGAAATACTATAGGATTTAAAGATAAACTCAAACAAGCTGCAGCAGGTGCAATAGGAGGCGCTGTTGAAAATGTTAAAGATACAGCAAAAAATGCAGTAGATTCTGCAAAAGATAATTTAAAAGCTGGGTTAGAAGCTGTTGAAGACGCTTTTCTTAACCTCGATTTCTTGAAGAACATGAAGAATATTGCCGCAGGTACTGGCGCTGCAACTGTAGCCCATACCGTGCTAAGTTTAGGCTCTGTAAACGAAAATTACGAACTTTTCCTTGATACTTTAAGCAAACAATTGTGGATAGGAGGCAAAGTAGGGGACCATAATTATTTAGAGCGAAGAGTCGATTCGTGGTGGAAAACCATGAAGGGTAGAAAATATATTTTCAATCCAGAAGAGACGGCAAAAGTTAAGGATAATTCTGACACCGAGGTAAAGCTATTCTTTAAAGCAGATGATGGCGCTTCCGTGAAAAATAAGCCAATTACGCTTATCAAGGAAGATGGAAAATGGAAAGTATTAAGCCTTACAGCTTGATTGAAAAATAAAGTATCATTTGAAATAGTGAAAATAATGGAAAAATGGAAAGATTTTGATGGACATCCATATAAAAAAATTCACGAGGAAAATTATTGCAACACGATTTTCTCCACGGAACCAATAGAATTGGGGAAAGAAAAAAGTTCGGTAATTAAGGACAGGTTTAAAAAACCCGAAAAAATATATGCAAGGTGCTACTTTCCAGGCGCAGTTGGAAAAGTAGGAGATAAAAAGTTCCGCCACGAACTTTGGATTGATGGAAAACTCGCTAAAATGATTTTCTTTAAGAATCCGCCAGAACCAGATTGGGATACCATCCAAGTGTGGGTTTCTGAAGACGAGTATAAAAGCGAAATTTCAGAATTATCCTCTGGAGAGCACGAGGTTCTTCTTTGGGTCATAAAAGAAGAATTTGGTGGGACTGAAGTTGTATCTGAAAAAGATTCTTCTGGAAATATCGTCCAAAAAGAGAAAGAGATATGGATACCAAAGAGATTGTCTAAAGGAAAGATCATCTACGAAGTATGATATTGCTATGCTTAATTTAGCTTAAAATTACAAATTTCTTTTTTTTATTTTATTCTATAAAATTTCGTTTCTAATCAAATAGTTTTTCAAGAAGCTTGAAAAATGACTAATTTATTATTTTGTTATTTAATTTTTCCATAAATATCCTTCTCTCGGTCGAGTTCTTTAAGCAGTAATCTCCCTTCCTTATTTGACAATGATAGATTCATTTCGCTATTCCTGCTCAGTGAACCTGTAAAGATGGGTTCATCCTCCACATATACCACGATATTTTGGCTAGCATACATTAGAGGCGCCTTAATCACGATTTTATTAGATTTAACGGATAAATCGAGTTCAATCTTGTGCTTTTTAGATTTTCGTTCTTTTTTATAACCTCTTGTTTCTCTATCTCGCGGAATATTCTTTGAATGAACGGGAGCGATGGGATATATCACGATATCTTGTCCAAAAGAATAAATTTCGTACTCAAGGTTTCCCGTCATGTAATCTCTTACCTCAACAACAGGTCTTGCAAGGTCCTTGTCTTGAAATCCAGAAGGAACTTTTACGGTCATTTTAAGAACGAGAACCGTGGCAACAGCTCCACCTTTTATAAAAATGATCGTATCAATTATAGATGGAAGCATCCCAAGTTCCACGCGGCCGATAAAGCGTTGAATTGCGTCAATTGCCGATGAACTGTGAACAACACCAACCATACCGGTTCCAGAAAGCCTAAAGTCGCTATATATTTCAAAATCCTTCGTCGTGCGAACTTCATCAAAGATCGTGAAGTCGGGCCTTACAAGGAGTAGTATATCGGCAGAATTTTCCAGGCTTCCCTCTAATTTCGTGTATTGGGTAATTTCAGGTCTAACTTGCAAGTCCCTCACGCTTTCTAGAGTCTTCACAACTTTATCGTGTTCTAAATAAAAGTTTGCTAATGCTGCGGAAAATGTTGATTTACCAGCACCAGGAGCGCCTGCCACGAGAATTCCTTCGGCAATTTCGAGTCTCTCCATGAGAGTTCTGTTGAGTCCGTAATCGGAAAGTTTCAAGTTCACAAGTGGTCTTACCGCCGTGATTTCAACATCGTTGGAAAACGGAGGTCTCGTTATAACAATTCGAAATTCTCGAAGTTGCACAACAACAGCACCTTCCTTTTCGATTTCCATAAACGAATGTTCATCTTCCCTTACATTCTCAATAATTTCGAGAGCGATTTCTTCGATCAACTTTGACGAAATAGGTTCCTCTGATACTTGTTCTAAATGCCAATCTCCAGGACCTCCTTTCTTGGCGTGGGGAGGAAGGTTTCTCTTGAGGTGGACGCTCATTGTCTTATCGTCGAAATAATCCAATAGTTTTAAAGATAAGGGCTCTATAATTTTGGTATCTTTTTTTTCCCAAGCGAACATGACCTCTAGACCTTCAAATATGCCAACATCTCCTTGAATTCTATCGGCAGTTATCAGAATTGCATCGTTTTCAAGTGCAGATTTTCTAATAAGTGCGTCAAGTTCTCCACCAGGACTCATCTTGATTTCTTCCCTTGTAGGCCGTTTGCCCACGATTCTCAAGATAATATCACCCTTGTCGTGCCATTCTCTTAATTGTTTAAGCACATTAAGTCCGTAAAAACCTATCTCTTTTTGAATATTAGTTCGATACTCAATTTCTGCAACAACTATGTTTGAGATGAAGATTTCGGGTTTATCTCCTAAATCTCCGTCTTCTATAAGGTTCAATATTTGACCGTTAAAAATGATTGAAGTATCGCACGCAAATTTATCTGTCATTTTAAGACTCTAATTTTTCTAATTTATTCATAATTTGAAATTTTTTTACACTGTAATATATTGGCTTGCTAAGCCTATCTACAGTAGCTACTATGAGGTCTTTTCGTGAACTCATCGCAACTCGAGAAATTTTATCTAGATCTCTCAATTCTATAGGATCACCCTCAAAAACAGGATATATCAAGAATTTCGCAGAATCGTTTTCAACATTAGCTCCTCTCTTATATACTCTAAAGTCAATACCTTCCCCATACCCGGTTCTTACTACGTAACCTCTTTTTCTCAAATCCATATAAATGATATATTTTTGCCAGAGTCTCTCGACGTAGCGAGTGAAATGTTCTAAAATGGTTTCAAAATTGAAAAGATCTCCATTCTTATCGTTATTCTTCCATAAAAGAATTCTACATCGCTCGATTAATAATAATGTTTCCATAGGCTCTAGTACCAATATCTCGTCTGGTTGTCCTTCTTTTTGAATGTTTCCAATATATGAATTTTTATAGAACTCCTCTATAGCTTCCCTGTTGGAAATAATTACCTTGTCGTCTTTTATTACTCCTTCGAATTGAAGCTTTTCTGGCTTTTCAGGTGATTTATCTGACATTTCTAATAATTTATCATCGCGACTCCCTAAAGAACTTAACGATATCTAATAGCAAACATGAAACCTTAATTTGACATTATTCATTTTATCCTATAATCATGAATGATTTTTTAGAACAACTAAAACTAGAAACTAAGGGAGCAACTAAGGTTGCCTTTGTTGGAATTGGAGAAGAAAAGATGACCGACGATGCCGTTGGACTTTATATTATAACACAACTTTTAAACAATAAAAGCAATAAATTCTTTTTCATGAACGCTGGAGTTGATTTAATGGCGAGAGTAGACGAGATAATAGACTTTAATCCGTCTCACTTGATCTTGATTGATACTTGCACTTATAATAGTCCTCCAGGTACCGTCGTTATTCTAAAAAGAAGTAATATGCATGAATATATTCCGATATCGTCCCATACAATCCCAGTTCATATTGTACTAGATTTGATAGTCGAAAAGCTTCCCACTATAAAAACATTTATGATTGGAATTGTGCCTGAAAGCCTTGACGGATTCGTTGAGCTTGAATTATTCAAAAAAGGAGAAATATCCATTGACGAGCTAAACGAAAACGAAGATTTACCTTTCTGGGACATTCAGTTAACACCTACCATTGAGAATGTTGCCAACAATTTAATAGAAATTATTAAACAATTAATGGAATCGCTCTAGGTTTTACTTTATAAAAATAATAAGTATTATATATCATAACATCGGAAGTTGAAAAAACTTAATTTTTCTTTTTCCCTCGAGATAACTCGTTCATATAATCAACGATGATATCAATCGCGGTATCTAATTGCCTTTTTTTTTCTTGACTTAGGTTTTCTTTTAATTTTTCAAGAATTCTGACCGTATTTTCAAGCTCCCTTAATTTTCTCAAGTAGTCAGTGCCATTTTTATTTAGCGATCCGCCCCAAGCCAATTATTTCACCACAAATAAAGATATTTTTAACTAGTAATCGTACCATACTTTCATTCGGTTTTTTCTCTCGATTTAACAATAAAATCGTGCAGGCTCCTCTGTCGTTTTGAAACCCATTCCCGTATGAGTTCTGCGTCACTTTCAAATTTTGTTAATCCTAAAAAACCAATATCCTCAGTTATTTTCCTCAAGAAAACAACAGAATCGTCGTAATAAACCACTAATTCTTTAGGGTATCTTTCTGTATTTGAAAAAATTGTCAATTTGTTAAGGATTTCAACGATCCTTGCCGAATAACTCTTTAATTGGTACTCATCTTCGGCAACATATATTAAAGGTAATCCCTTGAAACGCCCACCAATACCTATTATAGCAATGATTTGTGAACTAGTAAGGAAATGTAATTTCTTGAGTTCACCTTCGAACTCTTTTAAGGTCTCTAACTTATAATATTTGAATAATTTCAAGAATTTACCCATTTTTAATACAACTTTTTTATATTATATGCAGCATCTTCTAATAATAGAGTGGCCAGACCTAATGGAGTGTCTTTTCTAATTAACATGGATAACACGTAATTATCGCTAACTTTAAACAAGATCAAGTGCCTTTGTTCATAGGATAGGATGATCTGATCCAATACATAATTTTTTGATTTCCAAAAAGCGTCTATCTGCCTCAAGCAGAGATCTAAATATTCTTTATTCCACCTGTGAATTAATGGTAAACCCGAAGAAATTGATATTATATCGCAGGCGAGTACTTCGGGATTTCTTCCTAAATTTTCTAAGATTTCCCGAACTTTTTCTATTTCCTCTTCAGTTACGCTTGCTTCCTCCCATTTTAACACTATTTTTTCAATAATTTCGCCTAATCCTATGAAATCTTCTGAGCAACATATTTCTTTGTCGATAACATCCTTATAAAAGGTCGTTATATAATCACGAATTTTACGTAATCTTTGTCGAACATTGATAATACTATCGGCTTTATCAAAAAATGCCGTAACTATAAAATTTTCGCCTATCTCAAAAAATAATCGTATTGGACCTAGTTCAATCTCTTCTATATCAGCTTTAAAGCTCATTTGTGTGAAAGAAAAAGCAGCAGAAATAAATCCGCTCGTGAGAGTTTCGTTCCAAGCATTTTCACCAAAAGTTTTGCTAAATATATTTTCTCCAGTTTTTTTCAAAATTAAGATAGAATGAATCATTTTTAGGAACACGCCAAGTTATATTTGAAATGTTATTTTGAAGATACAATCACACTTGTCAATTGCCCTTAATTTTTGACTTTCGAATTCGACTTTATTCATAGCCTTATTAGCGATCGTTTCTATTAATCCTTCGGTATAGGTACAATAAAACTTGTTGTCAATATTAATTCCAGCTTTCTTAAATGGACATGTTTTAAGAATTATGGTCATTTCGTTTCCCTTCACATCAATTAAAGCTTGATTTTCTCCCAAGGCCGGTTCAAAAACATCAGAAAGTAGTTTTTCTGCTAATTCTTGTACCGTCCAGCTTTTAATATCATATTTCTCTCTAATTCTTTTTTCAGTTGTAGAACCTTGATTTTCACCAATCAAGCGAAAGATGGTTTGGATCGTTTCTGGACCCATAACATTGTTGAATTCTTTCATAGACATTTGAAAAATCGATGCGATGAACTTTAGTTGTTTTATTCTCTTATCCATTTTCATCTTCATTCACCTGTTTTAAATACTTGACTTATCTTCTTACTAATATCTTCCATTTCTAACGTGACAAGTCCTATATTTGGTTGAGGTTTTGTTATCGCAACGAGAATGACTCGTCCTGCCCCAATAAGAAACATGTTCCCCTGATCTAATTCTAGATTCAAACTATTAAAATTACCATTAAAAAGTGCTTCTGCGCTTCTTTTGGATGTGCCCAACAGTGCTGCCGACATCGCTGCGATCATTCTTTCGTTTGCTTCTTTAGGAAGTGCCGAAGCTACAATTAATCCATTTGTCCTAATGACAGCAGAACCTATAATATCTGACACTCTGTTTTCGAGTTCGTTTAAATATTTATTTACTCTTTCAATAATACTCATGACAAACGCTCTAAGAAATTAATGTAGTGGCGAAAAATCATTTCTCTATGTATGTTAAAAATTACCTGCTTATTATTCTTTCTATCGGAGCATTAAACAAGCAATATTTTAGTAAAAAATTTAATAT
>JAFGGO010000013.1 GCA_016930515.1 Promethearchaeota archaeon
GCTATATGGGCCGCAGAGCACGGAAGAAACACTCTGATAATTAGTACTGATCCTGCCCATTCTTTAGGAGACAGTTTAGGAATGGATCTGGCACCCGGCGTTCCCACTCAAGTAGAAGGAATTCCAAACCTGACAGCCTTGGAGATTAATCCAGAAGTAAATATGTCTGAGTTGAAAAATTTGACTTCTGTAAATCCAATGGAAGAAATGGGAATGGACGGAATGATGGGGGGCATGATGGAAGGGCTTGGAATGGGAGATATCCAAGATTTAGCGTCTTCAAATCCTCCAGGGATCGATGAAGCATTGGCGTTCGGAAAAGTATTAGAATTTATCGAAACTAAGCATGAATATGATTTAATTGTATTTGATACGGCCCCCACGGGCCATACATTAAGGTTTTTGAGTTTACCAGAAACGCTCTCCAGCTGGGTAGGAAAGATCTTAAAATTAAGGCTCAAAATAGGGAAATTATTTGGTGCTTTTAAGGGAATGTTCTCCAAGGAACAAAAAAAGAAAGATAACTCCCTGGAAATGTTGGAAAAGTTTGCAGAATCGATAGAAAAAGGCAGGGAAGACTTGACAAATCCCTTGAAAAATAATTTTATAATCGTAATGATCCCAGAAGAAATGGCGATTGCAGAGACGGGTCGATTGATTAACGAACTCGTTAAATATCAGATCCCTAACGATAGCATTGTCATAAACCAGCTTTATCAGGACGATACGGAATTATGTGCCTTTTGCAGGGGACGCAGAAACATGCAACAAAAAAATCTTGAAAAAATTCGATCTTTATTCGGACAAAAATTAGGAAAAAACTTGGTAGAAGTTCCCTTGTTCGAGGAAGAAATTCGAGAATACCAGCAACTTAAAAAAATGAGCGAATACCTAGTATTATGACCATTCAAGTCGAGAGAGCCTTTACATATTCACAATATGCACAAATTTTATCGTTTCCAGAAGGATAACCACATTGTGGACAAGTTCCGTATCCTGAAGGTTCAGCATTATCGTATAATAATTTTGATAACTTTAAAAAGCCATTAAATAGGTTAAATTCGATTTCCGGGCTAAGGGCCTTGCAATCTTGAATAAAATCGAGAACTCTTTTCCTCAAGATTGGTTCTTTCTCCCGGAAGGGACAATGGGAAGAATAATATTGGAGTTTCTTGATATTAGAGTATAAATATATTTCTTCTTCGGGAATTCTCATTAGAGGATTGATCTTTTTTACAAAAATTCTGTTTGCCTCCAATGATACTGATTTAAATGGATATTGATTTGAAATGAGGTGAAACCTATTATACATAATGTTCATCAAGTATGTTTCGGCAAAATCTGTAAGATTATGACCAAGTGCTAAACGATCTGCTTTTAGTTCTCGAGCGCCCTCATTGAGAAGCCTCCTTCGTATTATGGCGCAATAATTACATGTGTATCTGTAATTGAGGATTTTTTTTTTTGTCTCGTTGATCTCGTCAAGGGTTTTTCCCATAACATCCTTGAAAGAGAGAATTTTATGCTCTATGTCGTATTTATCACAGAATTTCCGAGCAGATTCGATGCTTTTATCCCGATAATCCTTAATACCTTCATCTATAGTTAGTGCTACAATTGGTTTTGCATTGTAAGATCGTTCCTGTATGTTGGCAAGATTGTAAAGCAATGCAATTGAGTCTTTTCCTCCTGAAACGGCCACTACAACCTTATGGTGGGGATTAAGCATCTTATACTTTGATATCGTTTGATAAATGATTTTTTCAACGCTGCGCGTGAAACAAGAGGAACATAATTCATCTCCTGAATGATTTCTCCTTATTAGAGATGCGTCCGCTTTACATGAAGTACAAGTGCCCTTCTTCAACGAGACACGATAGTTAGAAATGATAACCACTTTTACCTAATAGTTAGATGGGAACCCAAAATAGACCAAATCCAAATTTCACGAAGGATAGAATGAAATTCCCAAGAACTATGACCAAAGTTATTAATCGGATGAAGTTAATAATATATTTCTTTTTTTTAGACTTTTCATCGAACCAATATTCATATTCCACTTCGATAATGGATTTATCTTCCTCTAAATAAGCTTCGGTTGGGGTAATCTCTAGCTGGACGGCATCATAGTGACCGTCTCCAATGGTGTCCACGAGTTTACAAGCATTTGGGTTTAATAAATGCTCGTTGCGCTCTTCCAGATTCTTGCCATTTTGTGTTTGGTAGGTCTTAATGGAAATTATTTTGTCGACTCGATATTCCATAAATTCATAATTTTTATCGCTTTTTTTGTAAGTAAATTTTTCCTTTTTCTTCTTTTTTTTTGTATAGCTGCCCTCTCCCAAGCCCCAATTGACTAATTCTGTTGTAACGCGATCGCCGTCAAAAATAGGTAAGGGGAGAGTGTTAAATAAAACCAAGCTAAACGATATGATAAAAAGCCAAGAAAATTCTTTAATCGTAAAATCGGGCCAGAATGGTCCAAAAAATTGGCTAACTTCGTTTGTACCCATCCAATATAAGGAATCGTATACGACACCGATGTAAACGCCATTAACAGCGATATTGATTGACTGAACCGTGGAATCACTCATTGTTATATTAAGGCTTGTAAGTCCATAAACAGTTAAGTGTTTTTCAAATGTATCTCCAATCGTGTAATTAAGAGGATTCCCGTTTATTTCAGTTATTAAGTTTCCTACTTCAAGCCACCAATTATTTCCACCGTCCTCTTGAGTATCGACTTCTGTAATTTCGATGGCGGTATCGTTATATTTTTCAAACGAAAAGCCATAATAATAATGAGGACCTAATGTTACGATTCTTTCCTGTTCCTTGTTTGTTCCTGGATTGAATGTGAGAAATGTTAATTGATTTCCAGGAGAACAAGCAATTTTTGTTTTATTGTCTAAAATCCTTGTGAGAGTAAGATCAAACTGATAATCAAGATAAACATAGGAACCATTGTCTTTTTTAACTCCAACGATGACATCACCAGAACCGAGCACACCATAATTAAACCCTCCTTCTTCTTCTGTTAGCATGTATGCAATTTGGGGTGCTTGCCGATAAAATGGTTGGATGAGAAACGGCAAAGCCATTAGTATTAATAGCCCAATAAAGGCAGTTATGGCATTAATAAATGTTCCAGAAGTTGCAATTCTCAGGCGCGTGTTTCTCGGATACTTGGAGGACCTTACTTTTCTTTCGTCAACTTCTACAAAAGCACCTAATCCAATGAGGAAGAATATACCTGCCCCTAAGACGCCCGATGATACAACTTCAACACCATCAACGCTGGAAGAGATGCCATGAGCCAATTCGTGAGTTGTTATGACGAAAAGCAAGGGTAAGATTAAATACATAAATGTTGGAAGGGAAATAGTGACACCAGGAATGAGCGGAGTGATTACATTTGTAATTTGAGGTTCGATTATGAGTGAGACGAGGTTAGAAAAGAAAAACCAAAACGCAAAAATCATAAAAGAAAAACTGACAAAAATACCCATTGTCCAAAACATTCGCCATAGTCTTGGGGATTTCTGACCAATGGAGTTTATAAACTTATTCAATCTTTTTGTTTTAAACATTGCAAGTAATGGAAAAAACACATAAGCAGCACCTTTCCTTTTTCTTAGAACTAAAGCACCAAACCCTACAAAAAGCCAAAATATAAGGCTCACGATTGTCCAAGGATTGAATATAATAGCCAAAATTGCTTCCATGACATCAACTAAGATTATCTTTAAATTAGTTCAAAAAATGCGATATAGAAATTAAGTTTATCTAAAATTTTTAAATATTTATTCTCGCCAATTTTCTCTTGAATATTAGAGGAGATTTTTTTAAAATAAAGATATTTTTTTTTAATGATAGTTAAAAATAGAAAAATAAATATGGAGTACATGTTGTTTCTAAACAAGATTTAATAAGAAACTAATAAGTCTATAACCACAAAATTTATATGAAAGACGCACTTTTATATAACTGTTCATAAAAAAGTATTGAAAAAGGAATAAAGACGAGCACTGGAGCTTTATAATATGATCGGGGCGAGGAAATGTCCCTTTATAATGCTCAGAAAAACAGCGGGGTGGGCTAGCCTGGTTTATGCCGCAGGGCTCATATATAGCCATTCGCTATGGAGAAACCCTGAGATCGTTCGTTCAAATCGAACCCCCGCTACTTTTATTATTTTATATTTATTGACAAATAATCAACTCTAAATTTTAAAATATTTTAAATTATTCAATTAATAATAAATAGTAAGAATCATCATGATGGAATCTCAGAGTTATAGAAGATGGCCTGCCATTAGGTGTTGGGTCAAACATATTCTTGAAGGAAAGTATTCGGAAGAGAACAAGACATTATATACAATTTTCGGGGAAACTAAGCGTATTAGGCTCTTAGCGACTATTATCAAGAAGAGTGAAAAAATTACTACCCAAAACACGAGTGAGGACGATTTTTCTCACGATGAGGGGGATCAAAACTTACGGATGGAATTTGAGCTAGATGATGGAACAGGAATTATTCGAGCGGTAATTTGGAATGCCAATCCCGAGGAATATCAGGATTATAAGGAGGGATACATTGTTGACATTGTTGGATTAATACAATATTGGAACGGTTTTAACTATATTAGACCCGAAATTATAAAAAAAATAAATAATCCGAATTTTGTTTTACTCAGAGACGCAGAAATTATAAAAAAAATAAAATCGGGAAATACAAGGGAAATTCCCGATATATCTCAATTATATGACGATATAGACGAGATACCCGACGATATTGATGTGGAGCAACTTTTTGGGGATGAAAGTTCCGTTGATGGGACTGATATGAAAAATTTAGTATTTTCACTCATAGAAAAGCACGAAAAAGGCATGAGTTTCAGGGATTTAAACACAAAACTTAAAATATCTACTAGTGAACTTAAAAACATTCTTAGGGATCTAGAGATGGAATCGAGGATATACCAATCCGACGAGGGAATATACCAATCTTTTTAATTATTGTGTATTCCCGTCTTTTTGGGATGCCCAAAAATCACATCTTTAATTCACAAAAAACAAAAATAAATTAATTTAAATATTCATTATATTTCATAAAAAAAAGATGATTTAAACAATGAATTTCAACGACTACGAAAATTTATTAGACAAAGCCTATGAAAAAATTCCCGATAATGTGAAAAAATCCAAGAGATTCGAAATACCCACAGTCGAGCTGAGGTTCGAGGGCAAAAACACTTTTATAGTTAATTTTAATAAAATTATCAACACGCTTAATAGAGATAAAAATCATTTTACAGGAGTATTCCTAAAGAAAGCAGGTACTTTTGGTGAAATTAGAGGCCAACAATTATTTATGAAATCGCTTCATAAGGAAAAAGTATTAAACCGACTACTTGAAAATTATACAAAAACATATGTCTTATGTAAGATCTGTAACAAACCCGACACGGAAATACAAAGGGAAGGAAAAAGATTATTCTTGAAATGCGAAGCGTGTGGTGCCCGAGAAGAAATTAAAGAGAAGTAAGAGTTTGCTTTGAATGGTCGGTAAAGTGTACATTAAAATTCATTGTTACCAAGAATATGAAACCATAGCATGTTGCGATGAAAAACTCTTAAATCAAGTTTTTAAAGAGGGAAATTTAAGAATTGAAATTTCGGAGCAATTTTTTGGAGGAAAATTAGTCCAAATCGAGGAAGCAATGAAACTACTAAGAGACGCCAGCTCCTTTAATATCGTTGGAGAAAATGTCATTGATGAGGCAATTGCAAAGAATCTCTTGCCAAAAGATGGTGTTCGAATCATTAATGGAGTTCCAATGGCAATGAAGATGATGTTGTAAATATGGTCCATCGATTTTGCGCTATTTGCGGAAAACCATTAGAAGAAGATGCCCCTCATTTTGGTATGTGTCTCGAGTGTTATGTAAAAGAATCTCCACTATTCGAAATTCCGAATCATTTTTCATTTAGAACTTGTTTAGATTGTGGAAAGTATTCAATTAAAGATGAATGGATAGAACCTTCCGAAAATAACATTTATATCATCATTAAAGAAGCAATAAATCGATTCCTGTTAAAATCGCTCTATAGAAAGGGTACAATAGATTTAAATTCCTCAATTGATGAAGAAAGCTTTAATTTTTCTTCAAAAGACCTTTTAAAATCTCTTGAAATGGTGATCAGTGGTACTTCAAAAATTAATAAAAAAATCTCATATCAACAAAATGTGAAAGTATCCATTAATTACGAGTTATGCAAAAATTGTACCAATTTGAGAGGAGGAACTTATTTTTTATCCATAGTACAGCTTCGGGTTAAAGATGAGGTAAACTTCTACAAGATCAAAGAAGTTTTAGATTTTGTTTATACTCAAGTAGAAAAATTATTCGAAAAAGACCCTCGACAATACATAACCAAATCAGTCGACGAGAAATATGGTGTTGACCTTTACTTGAGTACGAACGAATTAATGAACTATATCATTAAGATTTTACGGGGAAATTACCATTTTGTTTTGAAAAGATCGAAAAAATTAGTTGGTCGGGATATTCAAGGGGGAAAGAATTTATATAGACAAAAGGCATTAATTAAATTCATTCCAATAAGGCGAAACGATGTTATTGAAATAGAGGGCAAGGATTATATAGTTGAAAGTATTCTAAAAAACAAGGTAATTTTGAGAAACCAGAAAGACGAAAAATTAATTAAAGATTTTTCTTTTTTCTTTGGTGAGAATTTATCTATTAAGCACGAGCAGGGGTAAAAATATTTGACGGATGAAGAAGACGATTTAGACGAGGAACTTACAAAAGAAACTGTAGAAAGCAAGCTTTATTCTAATATTGACGCTTTAGAGAAACAAAAAATAGACAATAAAAGAATTCGCTTAATTGACGATTCGAAAAGGCGTTCTACTTTAAATTCAGTTTTTGACGAACGTACGATTTATCAATTGACAAAATTAGAAAAGAATGGCCCATTGATAAAAATAGAAGGCATGATTTCGGCAGGGAAAGAGGCAAATGTGTATCTAGGCTATGATCAAGACGGAAAAGAAGTAGCGATAAAGATATATAAAATAGATAATAATACATCTAAATGGATGAGAAATTACATCGTGGGAGATCCACGATTCAAAAAAGTACCTCATAACATTTCGAAAATAATTTTTCTATGGGCAAGTAAGGAATATAAAAACCTAAAACGCGCACATAAGGTTGGGTTAAGGGTTCCAAAACCAATCTTCATAAAAAATAATATTTTAATAATGGAATATATTGGAGATGGTCCAAATCCTGCTCCAAGATTAAAAGATATCAAAGAATTAAAGAATATTTCGCTTTTATTTGAAGATATATTGAGTTTCATAAAGAATCTTTATCAAAAAGCGAATTTAGTACATGGCGATCTTAGCGAATTCAATATCTTATATAACAACCAATATCCTGTCGTAATTGATGTTTCACAAGCAGTTACAACCCAACATCCAAAAGCAGAAGTTTATTTGGCACGAGATATTAAAAATGTGTTTACTTACTTCGGGAGAATAGGATTGAAACTCCCAAATCCTCAAGAATTTTATTTTGAAGTAATAAAACATGAATAACCATAAACTCAAAATATGATTGTTTCTTTATACTTTTTAAGCACTTATGAAAGGAGTTTGATGTTTTAATGTTCAAGGTTCAAAAGTCTAGAATAGCTGTTGTGATCGGGAGGAATGGAGAAACCAAAGAAGAAATTGAAGGGGTATTAGGCGTTAAGATTGATTTAAATAGCAAAACAGGAGATTGTGAAATCATTCCAGATATTGAGAGCCCTAAATACACACCCTTGAATGTTTTAACGGCTCAAAAAATAGTTTCTGCGATAAATAGAGGGTTTAATCCTAAGAAAGCAATGATTTTAACAGAAGAGACTTACGACCTTGAAATCTTTAACTTGTTGTCTATCCTCGGAAAATCAGAAAAAAGAATTAAAAGAATGAAAGGACGTGTGATCGGGAGGAATGGAGAAATGAGGAGAGCAATCGAAAAATACGCAGAATCGTTTATTTCAGTTTTTGGAAAGACCATCTCAATAATTTCTGAATATGAAAATTTACAGATTGCGCGAAAAGCCGTAAGCATGCTCCTGAATGGAATACCTCATCACACTGTAATGAAATATTTAGAGAATAAGTATAATGAGAAGAAAAAAGAAGAATTTCGACAAATGTACAAGCCAGAATTTTAAATAAAAAATTATTCATTTTGCTTGAATTTAGATCTCACACAATACATTAAATCTTTTCCATTTATAACATCTCTTAGTTCTTTAACAAGTTTGTCTTCAGATTGTATTTTATTAACATAGTACAGCTCTTCGTACTCATTCTTTCCATCTTCTTTATTATGAACTTCAAAACTTTTAATGGAATAGCTATTAGTATCGTAAGATTTGAAGAGAATAATTATTCGAGGATACATGCTTTTTTCTTTTAAAGTTATCGCCCATCCATCAAAATAATATTCAAATTCAAAAAAAAATAAAGTTTCCCATATCTTTATTTTATGGAATAAATACTGAATCTCTTGTTGGACTTTAGGAGAAAATTTTTGAACCATCATATTAATTATTAAAAAAATAGATTAAAACACAAAGGTTTTCTTTAAATTTCCCCAATATCAAAAATATCGCTAGAGAGGTCAACTTCTCCTCTCGAAACATTTGTTCGGAAATTCGAAAGCACAGGTTTTCCAAAAATCTGGGGGGAATGAATGCCCGTTATTAATAGCATTACCCTCAAAAATCCGTCAAAATCAGTTGATACTCGCGCGCCCCAGATAACCATGGCGTTGTTATCCATTTTTTCATAAATCTTTTTAGCAACGGAATTAGCTTCAGCTAGGGTCATATCGTTTCCGCCACACACATGTATTAGAGCCCCTTTAGCACCTTCGATACTTACATCAAGAAGAGGTGTATTAAGAGCGTCTGTAATTGCTTCCTCAACTCGGTTATTATCTCCACTTGATTCGCCTATCCCAACAATTGCAACACCCCCCGTACCTAAAATCGTTCGAACATCGGCAAAATCAAGATTAATTAAAGAGGGTAAAGATATTGTTTCAGTAATTCCTTTAACCATGGTGGCCAATACTTCATCTGCAACGCTAAAAGCTTCCAGAATGGGCAAATCTGGAGCAATTTCTAAAAGCCTATTGTTGTCAATAACAACTAGGGTATCGACATATTGTTTCAAGCTATCCAAGCCTCTTTGAGCGATTTCTATCCTACCAATTTCGGTTTTAAAAGGTAAAGTTGCAACACCAACTACAATAGCGCCTTCAGATTTTGCTATTTCGGCAACAATTGGAGCGCTACCAGTTCCAGTACCACCACCCTCACCACAAGTAATAAACACGAGATCTGTTTCCCTTAATATGGCTTTTAACTCGTCTCGCGATTCTTCTGCTGCTGCTCTCCCTATCTCGGGATTTCCCCCCGCACCCAAACCGCGCGTTAAATTTTTTCCTATCAATATTTTTCTATGGGCATCGATCATTTCAAGATGTTGATGGTCCGTATTAAGAGCTATACATTTTGCACCCATAATTCCTATTTTCATGAGCCTATTGATCGTGTTATTTCCAGCACCACCACAACCCATTATTTTAATATTAGCGTAACCCACTGAAGAATACTTATCTTTAAGAAAAGATTCCCGTTGTCTTGCCTCATTCAATATTCGTTCCATTTATTATTACCATTGGTGTTTTTTTAAGTAATTCCTACTCAAAAAAAAGCACTAAAAATTCAAAAAATCGTGTAATACAAGGATATTATTCACAATCTTAATCTTTTTATTTAAAACTAATCAAATCATTCATAATTCATTTCAAAGAAAAATCACCATCGATATTGCTATCGAAGATTATTTTAACATCATTATTTTTAACAAGATATATTTTAGGAAGAGTGTATGGAAATCTAGTTGAAAACGTTAGATTGTATGCCCCAACATTTAAAACAAGAACGATATCTCCTTCTATTAATTTTTCGGTAAAAAAATAATATTTCACAAGCACATCTTGTTCAGAAGGAATGATGCCTGCGATTGAAGTTTTAAATTTATGAGGATTTTCGATTTGAGATGCATTATAAAACCGAAGTGAACTTCGAGCAAATTTAGGACAAATATGATTTCCAATATTTAAGAATATCCATCGATCAGGAATAACATTTATAATCCTGGCAATAAATATTCCCGCATCTCCAATAAAATATCTTCCAGGTTCAAAATATATTTGTTCATAAGAAATTGAAAGCTCTTTTAATCGATTTTTAATTGAAATTGCAATTTTTTCGAGTTGGTTCTTGGGCATAACCGAGGCTTCGGGAAACCCACCTCCAAGATTAATATTTTTAATTTTTAGACCAAGATTGTCTAATTTTTTAAAATTATTAACCAATATCTCCACATTACTTAAAAATTGTTCAGGATTATTCATTTGAGAACCGTAATGGGATAATAGCGTTGTTATTTCAATGTTATTACATTCCATTAAGACATCTTTTAAAGCAATTAATCCATCGGCATCTAAACGAAACCCGAGTTTAGCCCCATATCTCTGGGAATTAACTCTAAGACATATATCTTGAACGATACCGTGATTTTTAGCTATATGGTTAACCTCTCTAAGATCTTTTATGTTATATATTATAAATTGTTTCACTCTATTTTTTACGCTGTATTCTATCAATTTTTTTGGTAAATAAGGACCGCCAACGAGGATATTTTCCGGAAGAACGCCTATACTAAGTGCTAGCTTTAATTCGGGAAAACTTATGACTTCGGCACCTATCCCCTCAGAATTAACGATTTCACAAATTTCTGAAAGGAAATTAGCCTTATAAGAATAAAAACCGCGGAAATTTTCAAAAATTTTCGAAAAAATATCTTGAAATGTTTTCAGGTTATATCTTATACGATTTTCTAAAAAGATCATAAGTGGATCTTCGTTATTCTTAAGAAAAGTCTCTAAAGGAACATTATCTAAATATATTTTTCTATCATCCCTTTTAATAAAATTGTTTCCTCCAATTCTTCTCATGTGTTTTTCTCAATTCCATCTTTAATTAATTTTTTTTCGAATTTTTCATAAATTTTATTATGCATATTCGCAATTATATCCCAAGTATGATAAGATTTAGTTTTATTACTTCCGTTTCTCCCAAGTCTTTTTCTCAAGCGTTTTTTCTTCAATAATTTAATAACTTTATTAGCAATGTCAACAGGGTCATCAAAATTAACTAGATATCCATCAATATTGTTTCTTATAACTTCGGGTGTCGCTCCAATCTTAGCCCCAATAACTGGTTTTCCCGCAGCCCATGCTTCTAAAAAAGAAATTCCAAAGGCGTCAGAGCGACTTGGCATTAAATATATATCTGTTTCCTTAAATGCAGCAATTTTTTTCTCGTCAAAATATCCCTTTAAATTATCTGGAGTGAGATTAATAATTTTTGTTTTAGGATTTTTCTTAATTTTAGATAGTTCCCTGTTATATGCTTCTGTGGTGGGACCAATTAGTACGAAGTATACTTTTTTAAAATGTTCCAAGATATAAGGAATTGCTTTTAAAATTGAAATTGCACCTTTTTCGTAATTTTTATATCCACAAAATAAAACCATCTTAAATTTTTTTTCTTTAGCGAGAAAATAGTGTTGTTTAAATTGGTAATATTTTCCTTTTTCTTGTGAATTCTTGTTATATTTACTAAAATCAACCCCCATTGGAATAACCCTAATCTTTTCGCAAGGAACACCTGCAACCGAAGTTAAAAATTCTTTTTCGGTTTTGGTACAAGCAAGAAGAAGATCAAATTTCTTCAAAACCTCCATAAGATGCGATTCTGTATATCGAGGATTAGAAAAATGAAAAAAGGGCGTTATAACTACTGGTACTTCAAATTTTTTACCGAGAATAAGACTCAATATTATGTTAAAATATGGAAAATAAGTTGTATGAATAAGATCAAATTTAAATTCATCTAAATTATAAAAATAATTGATAGCGCTTAACAAAAATGGCCCATTTTTTAAAATTTCATCCAATAATTCATCGTTTAGTTTTAAATCCTTGTATTCTGGTATGCTTTTAATTAGAGTAACCATTTCATTGTGATTCAGATTATATGCTATTGGAAACCTTCGGATTTTAAGACCATTAACTTCTTCGAAGTATTTTTGTTTGGAACTAATTAATTTTCCCCCAGAATCTCTTAAGGATTTGAAATCTATCGCGTTTGAAGTAGAAATTTCAACATGATAGCTATAATCTGATTTCATCAACTCGGCAATTCTTTGCATATAGAATTCTGCTCCAGATATCGAAGGAAAGTATCTTGTGGGAAAAAATAGTATCTTTTTCAAAGTTAAAATCAATTATTTTTTAATTAAATATCATATAATTATCATTGCTTATTGTTTCAACTATTTTATAAAAACTAGAATTTACCATAAGATTCAATTAATATGTATTAAATATTGTCTAGTGAAAGAGATGCCAATAAATATTCTATCAAAAGTTTTCCAAGTGGTCATAGAAAAAGGTGTTATTGATGACGAGTTTATAATGTATTTGGATAAACTCATACTTGATAAAAGTAAGAATATTTTTGATGTGATTCAAAGAGGATTTATAAAATATATTTATAAACCATCAAATATGGTAATTTGGACAGTTAAAGCAAAAAAGAAACAAAAAATGTATTTGATATATCCTAGATTGTATTGTTCTTGCCAAGATTTCTATAAATCTGTCGTAATTTTACGAAAACGCTTATTTTGCAAGCATCTTTTAGCTCAAACTATTTGTGAGGCTTTAAACAATTTTACTGAAGAACACTTAAAAGATTCTGAATACAGACTAATAATTAAAGAGGCTACCTTAGATGTATAAAATTTCGGCACGATTAATTGAATCCCGCACGAGTGACTCTATATCGATTCTTGATTCTGCAAGTGTTAATTCTTCTATTTTAGCGTGTGTCTCTGGATATTTTGGATTATATTGACATCCTGCAGATTTTTTTGAGATAATATCATAAGTTTTAATGGTTTGATTAAAAATAATAACATCTTCTTTATTATAACCTATTAAGGGCCGTAGAAGGATATGATCATTTAATAGCTGATTGTAAGCGTAGAGATTATCAAGAGTTTGGCTAGCTTGTTCCCCTAAAATGTCTCCAGTTACGATAAGGGATGTTTTTTCAAGATCACATGTTTTTTGAGCAATTCTTATCATTAATCGTTTGCATAAAACACAGGTTAATTTCCGATCGCATTTTTCTATAAGCACCTCTAAATTCGGGTCGTGATTAATGAAATAGAGTTTAATTTTTTTATCGCTAAATGAACTTAAGATTTGGAGAATTTTTATGACCTTGTCCTTCATAGAATTCATACTATCATCAGATGTTAAAAAAGACAAGCAAATTGGTTCCATTCCCTTTTTTATCATTAAATAAATTGCTATAGGACTATCCAATCCACCAGAAAGTAAGGAAATAAATTTCATTTTTACTCTTCTAATTCTCCTTTTTTAACTTTAACTCTTAACTCCATTCTTTTCCATTTTTTTAGGGCATTGTTAAAATCTTCAAGGGTTACTTCACGAGCTATTTTAATCTTGTTTTCCGCTTCAAGTTTGAGAATTTTATATTGTAATTTTTTATTTTTTTCGTAAAATCGTTTCGCTTTAGGAAATTCCTCAATAAAGATCCCTTCTAATTCTTTTAAACTTTTACTGGCTAATTCCTCGTAATTATTAATGACAAAATTACATAGGGGGTCAATTGTTATTTCAAATTGGAAAGCATCAAGCCGTTTTAATGATAAGGGATATGCTTGACATGCGTAAGGTTTATGATCGTGAATAGAACATCCTCTATCGGTTATAAAAAAAGGGCAATGCCCTGAAGGTTCAAGTATTATTCTATATGTAATTACAATGATCTTAGAATTTAACTCATCTGGAAAGACAAGATCTTCCTTGACAGCAAATCGAATATTATATTCTTTTGCTATGCTTATTAACTTATCAACTTCTTCGGGATAAAGAGGAATTCTTTTTGCTCCAGGCTGATTGGGTATCTCAAAGCAGCATGTTCCACATTTTTGACAACTATACACTAAATTTGTCATTAATTCTAGAAGTAAATAATAGTTCTTATTTTTTTCAAATAAAAAAAAAATCTATCAAATCCAATAAATTACTATTATGCCGCACTCACGAGGATATTACATGAATATAAAAGATTGACTGTAAACATCTTTCTTAACAATCATATAAATATTAAATAATAAAACCATGATAGACGACGAAGATGGGATTAGAATAATTAAACATGTTGACTACCAGAAAAGTGATTTTATTAATCCAATTTGCATTCTAGGAATGCCTGGGATCGCTGATGTAGGTAAATTTGCTTTGGACTCATTAATAGGTCAATTAGATGCAGTTAGTTTTATGGACATCATTTTTGATGACTACCCCGCGGGTGCCATAGTAGACGATAGCATGTTATCAGCACCAAAAGCAGAAATTTTGGTATGGAAAGATCCAGAAGAATTACGAGATATCGTATTAATTACGGCCGATGCTCAATCATTAACTCCAAAAGGAATATATAGAATATCGTTCTTTATAACTTCTATATTAAAAGAATTGGGCATATCTTTAATCGTTGCTCTTGGAGCATACCCCGTCGCATCTAGATCCATGAATTCAAAAATACCAAGAATTTTTGCTAGTTCTACAAACAAGGAAATGCTTGAAAGTTTTTTAATCGAAGTATCCTGTGAAAAAATACAAAAAGGAGTGATTATAGGTGCGAATGGTTTGATACCCACGCTTGCAAAGGCTAGGTTTGGGATCGATGGATTAGTTTTTCTTGCAGAAACGGATAATCTTGCAATGGTTAACGAAGATATAACTGATTTGAGGGCTTCAATAACATTATTAGAAATGTTAAAGAAATCGTTTACATTACCAATCAAGAAAAATTATTCGCTCGATAATATCGATGATATCACAAAAAATCTTCAAAATAAAAGAGAACAGTTAGAAAAGGATCTCGATAGTTTACAAATAGTATCTGCTGATGCTGAAGAAAAGCGTAAATCTCTTTATATATAAGATAATTTTCTTCATATCATAAAAAAATATTTAATCTATGCCTCATTTAAGTTAATTATGAGCTATGTTTGTGCTAGAAAGAGTTGTGGTAAGGAAGTATCAAAAAAAGAACTCAACGCTTTGCCAGGGATAAAATGCAGCCACTGTGGTTTTCGAATTTTATACAAAAAAAGACCCGAAATTATAAAAAGATTAAAGGTTAGGTAAGTAATATTAAATTCCATTAGGTATATTACCTTTTAGTTCAAAATTTAAGCTTTTAACTAATTCTTTATACCTATTTCTAATTGTTGCTTCAGTGACTCCCGTGGCGAGAGAGATTTCTTTTTGGGTTCTATGTTCACCTTCTTGTATTGCAGCAACATAAAGTGCAGCTCCTGCAAGACCCGTGGGCGCCTTACCCGCGGTTAAACGAGATTTTTTCGCCAGTTCTAATATTAGGGCAGCACGATTTTGTGTTCTGCCTGAAAGGTTCAATTCTGCACAAAATCTTGGAACAAAATTAGTAGGAGAGGATACATTGATGTTCAACTTTAATTCCTGTAAAATTAATCGATAACATCGAGCAATTTTTCTTTTATCTACAGATGCAAATTCTAAAAAATCTTCGATGGTCTTGGGTATCCTATTCAATCTACAGGACAAATAAATTGACGCTATTAGCATTGCTTCGATAGATCTTCCTCGGATTAGGTTTTTATTCGCCATCTTTCTATAGATATAGGCTGCGGATTCTTTAATGTCCTTTGATAGATTTAGTTGAGATGAAAACCTATCTAATTCATTCATTGCATGAGCTAGGTTTCTATCGATGGATTTATTAGTTCTTGTTCTAACATTCCATTTCCTTAATCTGTAAACATCAGCCTTCATTTTTGGACTAATATTTTTTCCAAACGCATCTTTATTCTTCCAACCAATTATCGTGCTAAGACCTTTATCATGTAAGGTCAAGGTAGATGGAGCTCCAACGCGCGCTTTCTTATTTAATTCGTCTGATGAAAAAGCTCGCCATTCTGGACCATTATCAATTATTTTTTGGGATATTACTAATCCACAGACGTTACAAGTGATTTCTGCGCGAGATTCATCAAGAATCACATCCTTATTGCCACAATCAGAGCAAATGTTTAATTCATCATGAGACATTTTTATGTTATTAGAGATAAAACTTCAATTCCTTAAGTTCTATAATTAAAATAGCACATTTAAATGTTTGCGTTTTAAAGATTTACTGGCTAATAAAAATTAATGAATTTATAATTTGAATCATATTGATGACAAAAATTTTTAATAGAATGGTTTTTATTGTTTATATAATGCGACATAATTATAAGTCACATGGAAAGCATTGCTATCTCCGCTCATTTAAAACAAAATGCAGGAAATGTGGAGACGATGTGCTTTATTGGGAATGTACTCATGGGAGCAAGCTATATTTTAATTATCCGCCATATGGTAAATTGGTCAGACATTATTGTCGGAAGGTACCAGATGAAAATCAGAAAAAAAAAAAAGAAATTATCGTAAAAAGACCAATTGGAATTGATAATAAGGAGTCGCCAAGATGCCTTGTATGTGGAAAAATGTTTAAAAGTGCCCAAGATCTTGAGCAACATTTCAATCAATTAAAAAAATCCGATTATTTGCATCAATTATTCTCAGATTCAGCAATTTCTCCTAAGCAAGAAAAAAGTGAAGAGAACAGCGAGTATCAACCAAAATTTGGACGAATAAATATAAAAAAGAAAGAACAAAAAAAATAATCCATTCCTACTTAGCAATCGTAGAAAATCATTTTTAAAAGTAAAAACTTTAGGAAAATTTTGAAAAAATGATTCATATAAAATAGTGCTTTAAACTGACAAAAAATATGTTATTATGAATCACAAAAATCGTAATTTAAATATGTCTAATGTTGATATTTATAGAAATAACATTTACGCTTACAAAAAATTTTTTAAAAGAGTAATTTCATTATATTTATATTATATTGTTGTTATCATGTTATTAAAATTATAAAATTGAATTAAACACATACAAGGAAAAATTATGTCTGCTGTAGATCCCGAAACTGCTGTTTATAATTTAATGCAACGCGACCCAAACATTATTGCTGTCGCCATTTTAAACTCGAGCAATAATATTATATATACTACCGACAACTGGGATGTGAGTGGCGATATTGGTAAAGTAATGTCAAGTTGGGCGTCTTTAAACGCTCAATTCATTATGATATCTGGAGTGAAATACTCGATGTTGGCTCAAACCATGGAAGGTTTTACAGCCACATCGATTCGAGGGGAGGGACATATTATCGGAGCAAAGGATGACGAGCATAGGGTTATTGCGTATTTAGAGCCAGATGGATATATGCAAGGCGCCTCTATGGATGTACAAAAATGCCTAGCAGATATGAGTAACAAAAAAAAGGCTGTTTCCGAGGATATTTCCACAAGGTCGAATGCTTCAGCAGCAATGGCGGGAGGCGGCAATAATTACGGGGCTAGCATCGATCCTCAATTAAAGGGGGAAATACAAGCATTTTTAGATTGGGTTAAAGATAGCGAGGGTCTTGCGGGATATATAAAATATTACATAGATCAAAACAACGGCCAAATTATGGCTGCAATGGCCCAAGTCTACAACGAATTAAGACAAATCTTTGGTGTATGAACTTTCATATTTTTATTTTATATTTCCAAATAGATTCTTAAATAACTCCTTTCTCCATAACTTCGCTCAAAATTTCTTCCCTAATAGGAATAGAAATAGTTTTAAAGATTTTCAAATTAAAATTATATCATTTTATACTATACATTAGATAACCTTTTAAGTAAAAAAATTTAATTCTATAAAACAAATACATATATTATCATTATGTAAATTAGTAGGGATATAATTATGAGGTTAAATATATCAAAGGTTTGGAAGCTTACTGCGATAAACTGTGTGATTGTTATCATTAGCATAGTTCTTATGTTTCAAAATATGATTTATCATCTAATATTAGGAGATCCATTATTATTAATAGTGTTTATCAGTCTATTAAGTGTTTTATTATTCAATATTATTCTTATTATTTTTGTCATTAAAACCGAAAATTTAATATTTGAACAGGTGAATTCAAGAGAAAGTAACAAATCCCTCATAAAGGATGAATTTAAAATACAAAAATTAAAAGAAATAAGTACTGATAACGAAAAAAAATATATGACAAAAGAAGATTTAGAGTTAGAAATACCAATAATTCCAGAGGCACCTAAGAAAAAAGAAAAAATTACCAAGGACACTCAGGGATTATCGATGAATATCATAAACGAAATAAAGAAAATGGAATCAGACCAAGTTCAAGTCGTTTTAGTTAACTGCGATCGATGTAAAGGCGTCATTCCAGTACCTATTCCTAAGAAAGCAGTTCTAGAATCAGATTTACCCGTGGTTCCTATAAGTTATGTTCATTCTATGGGTAACGATAAGCATTGCATTACGCTTCACCTTGATCACGATTTTGATATTCGTAGACAGAGAATATCCGAAGTAGTTCTTTCCTAACAGGAGCGATTCGAGATTTTAACGATAAATTTTTAATTCTTATTAAATTATTGAATACTATGAAAATAAATGTTGGCGTTATAGCCGCAAGCGGATATGCGGGGGGAGAAGCTGTCCGATTATTGAGTTATCACCCTCATGTTAACTTGAATTATATAACATCCCGAAAGTTAATAACGAAATATTTTCACACAATATATCCTAATTTGAGAAATTTATCAAATTTGAAGTTCGAAGAATTCAATGTAAAGGTTGCCAAGGAAAAGTGTGATTTTGTTTTTCTAGCCGTACCGCACAGAGTATCTCAGGAAATGGTTCCTGAATTAATAGATGCAGGTCTTAAAATTATTGATCTTAGTGCGGATTTTAGATTGAAAGATGTATCTACCTATAAAAAATATTACAAGAAGGAACACACCCATCCAGAAATTCTTGAAAAGGCGGTATATGGAATCCCAGAACTCCATCGTGAGCAAATTAAAACGGCCCAATTAATAGCTGTTGCTGGTTGTCAAGCTTCAAGCGCAATTTATGGGTTATATCCCTTAATTAGTGAGGGATTAATAGAAACCAATAATATAATCGTTGATTCAAAAACGGGCTCTTCTGGTTCGGGAGCCAGTTTTAACGAGGCGTCTCATCATCCCATTCGAGCAAACAGCATCCGCCCATATAAAATGACGGGACATAGGCACACCGCAGAGATCGAACAAGAATTAACCAATTTAAATGGCGGTAAGCAAGTAAAAGTGGGCTTTTCAGCTCATGGTGTTAATTTAACGAGGGGGATTTTGTCTACTTGTCATGTATTTTACAATCAAAATAATACAATTGAAGAAAAGGATTTATTTAGAGCTTATAGAAAGTATTTTAAAGACGAACCCTTTTTGCGCTTAATTACTCAAAAATCGGGAATTTTTCGCTTACCAGACCCAAAATTGATTATAGGAACGAATTTTGCTGATGTGGGGTTTCAAATTGATGGAAACATGAATAGAATCGTTGTTTTATGTGCTTTAGACAATCTAATAAAAGGTACTGCGGGTAACGCAGTGCAATGTTTAAACATCATGAATGGTTTTCCAGAAACCGAAGGACTTGATTTTCCAGGAATTTTTCCTCTATAAAGCACAATTCATATTTAATTCTTATTTATGAAAATTTATAAAGAATAAGAGAAATCTAAAATGAAAAAAATCGTAGAAGAGAGCATAAACATTGATAAATATACTATTAATATTGATGTATTTCAAATGCACAAAAGCCATTTAATGCTCATTTCTGACCAAGAAGATATGGGAATTGGAAATGTTACCTTGAGTAGCCCTCCAGTTGTAGAAGGTTTGAATTCTATTGCGGCTTCTTATAACTTATTTGGAATGAATGAAGGATTATTAAGCAAGATAATCGCAGAGAGAGCCTCTAAAATTTTAAAAACACCTGTTTTATTATTATTCTTTCTAAAAGAAGTTAAAAAGGAGGAAGATATTATGCAAGAATTAACCTCATCAGTCAATGATATTTTAGACAAGATTAAAAAATAAAAACAAGTTTTAAAAAATTTGAGGTATAAATCCAAATATTAAGGACCGCTTATTTAATAGAGAAAAAACAATTTCTTTATTTTTTTTGATTTGCGAAATATATTAACCATTTAGCCATGGCTTGAAAAGATTCTTGTATGTTAATATCTTGTTTAGCTGAGCAAAATACGCATTGATTGCATTTTGCTTGTGTGGCATATTCGTTAGCTAAATCAAAATCTACCTCGTGGTTTTCTAAATCCCATTTCATACCAAGGAGGATGATTGGAATAAAACCTGCTTTTTGTCTTATAATTTTCAACCATTCTGGTACTTCCTTAAAGGTTTCATAGTCGGTGAGGTCAAAGCAGATGAATGCGCCACTCGCACCCTTGCAGTAATCGGGGAGTAACTCACGAAAGCGTTTTTCTCCTGCAAAATCCCATAACTGCATTTTTACAGCTTCACCCGTATCAAGTACTTCAGATTTTGTGTGAAATCCCGCACCTATGGTCATTTTATATCCTTCTTCAAATTTTCCCGTACAATAACGAGTAATCATCGCTGTTTTACCAACTCCACCTGCGCCTGCAACAATCACTTTAAATATCCACGAATTTTGCATCAATATCCCAATATGTTATTTTTTATTCTATTAATTATATCTCGCTCTGAAAATTTATATTTTTTTTTTAAGGTAAAATAAAAAAGATTTTTATAAGATTTTATTCTATTATTTGTTAGTACTCAATTTTAAAATATTTAAATATCATAATAAGAAAGGTTGTGAAAAGAGCGTATTAAAGACGACGATATTTGCCCATTATGTAGTTTCCCAAAAGAACTATGTATTTGTGATAATTTAAGCGCCGACGAGCAACAAATTATTATTTCTAATGCCCGTCGTAAATGGGGCCGTATTGTAACCGTTATTACATTTGACGGTAACATCGACGCTAATTTGAAAGATATTCTTACTGAAGCAAAAAAAAAATGTGCTTCAGGAGGAACCGTTAGAGGAAACGAAGTCGAACTTCAGGGAGATCACAAGTTTAAGATGAAAAAGTTCTTAATCGACTTAGGATTTCCTGAAGAGAATATAATTATTCAAGAAGCAATGGATTGATTTCATATTTTTCTTTTTTTTATTTTACATCCTAATAAAATACGGGTTATTTCCCCATGAGTGCCTCAAATTATAAGGTTGTTTTTAGTGGAATGAAAGAATCAGATAGTGAACTTATGACCTTGACTTTTAGAGCAATACCATTGGACCATCAAATTGAAATTGCTCCTTCTTTCCTTCAAAAAATAAAAGAGAAAAGTGAAGAAGGAAATAATATTATTCATTTTCGAAATATCAAAGATGTAATAAAACTTGGAAAGGATGAAAATTATAATACTTATGATGGTTTTTTTGTAGTGTTATATACTTTAAAAAAAGAAGAAAAAAAGGAAGGTTTTTTAATTGCAAAGTCTAAAAAAAAAGGCACATTATTAGTTGGTTATTGGCCTTTTAATTTAGAAATATTGGAATGGGTAAGAGAAAGTTTTAATGAGTTTTTAAACAGATTTATTGATA
>JAFGGO010000162.1 GCA_016930515.1 Promethearchaeota archaeon
AATTTTCCAATCTATAGAATTATTCCTGAAGGGGACGACTCCGTACCTGACGATGGCAATTCCGTTCCTGACGAAGAGGATTCCCCTCCTGATGATAGCATGTTTGTGTTTATAATAATCGGGGTTTTTCTCGGAAGCGCCCTTTTTATTACATTTGGAATTTATAGGGGCATTAAAATCAAAAAATCTAAATCAATTGAAGAACCAGTCTTAGGATCAACTCAAAAAATAAGCTCCAAAACAAAGTCCCAGGATGTCAAATTATACAACGAAAGTATTAGAAAAAATCCAACAATAAATCAATATCTTGAAAGCAATGTTTCTATTGACGAAATTCCTAACAGAGATAAGCTGATAGCAATTATTCTAAAAAAAAAGGAGATTCAGAAGATAAACGCCATTGATTTACCGACTGAAGACAAGAAGAAATTTATAATGGAAATTCTTTCATTAAGTTCGAAAGATAGAAAAGCAATGTTAAACGAGTTATTAAAAAAATCCAAGTAATTAAATTATAATAATCACTTTGGGTTCTTACTTTTTGCGTTAGGTCATAGTCAGAAGATTCATAATTCAATCTAAATCGCCTGCCACGAGGATTTTGTTAATATTTAACATTATTTTTTTATTTTTTCAGATGGTAATTCACGAAAAGGACCTTTTCTCATAAAATTTGATTAAAAAAATAAAAATTTCAAACTTGGTCCAATGGGGTTTATTACTACTCGCGTCCGTGAGTCTAGTAAATAAATATTGATCGTGATAAATTTGATGATGAATAATTATATCGAATTAGAAGATGAGATTTTAAAACAAGTAAACCAGTTGCTAACAAAACAGTCTAATTTAACCATAAAAAGCATACTAAAAAAAATAAGTAAAAACATCAGTAAAGTTTTTTTCGTAAAAATACAAGACATAGAAGCAATCTTAAAAACACTAATTAAAAAAAACAAGATTGTGATTACCATAGAACAGTCTCAGGACTCTTTTCAAAACCAGGTGGACAGAAAAAAATTATTTACTTATATTCATAACTACCCTGGAAAATCAATAGAAGAACTATGTCGAGCATTGAACTTGACTCGAAATCAGGTGATTTGGCACCTCACATTTCTAAAAAAGATACAATACATTTGGGAATTAAAGAACAAGAAAGAAAGCTTTTATTTTCCAAACAATAACCAAATTGGAGGCGTGATAATAAAATGAAAAACAAAAAATTAAAGACCAGGTTAATTGCTTTAATATCCTTATTTTTAATCGCATTTTTTTTTAATATTAATGCGAGAAATGAAATGAGAGAAAACAGAAATATGAATGCCATCACTTTTGATTATAATTTATCTGATAATTGGTATATCGCAGGAAATATTATCATTAACGATACAAATCCTAATTTCAATTGGACTTATACTAATATAACTTACGAATGGTGCAATGGAGCGGGTAGCTGGGACGATCCATATATTATAGAAAATGTTTCAATAGATGCAGGAGGGTCTGGAAGTGGCATTATAATCTTAAACTCTAATGTTCATTTTATAATAAGAAATTGTTCAATTTATAACACGGGTATCAACCTTCAAGATGCTGCGATAAAACTTATTAATGTCAATAATAGTAAAATAATTGATAATTATTTCTTGGATATTGATGGACATGGAATTTGGTTAAAGGATTACTGCACAAACAATACAATTTCGGATAATGATCTTCTCGAAACGGGCTCCTCAAGTTATAACTACATGAGGAATGGGATCTACTTGTATAATCATAGCAATAATAACACGATAGCAGGAAATTATCTGTATAGGGTTGGTTACTTAAGCGATCAAAGTGGAATTCAATTAGAAAATCACTGTAATTTTAATAAGATTAAAAGTAACATTATTGATCGAGGTCGTGAAAATGGAATTTTTATTGTAAACGATTCCATTTCAAATCAAATAAATAATAACACACTATTCCTTAATGAACTTCACGGAATTTATTTCAGAAATAACTGTAGCTATAATAATATTACGAATAATCAGATCTATAACAATGGCGGAAATGGGATTTTCGTGGAAGATAACTGCGATAATTACACTATTTTTAACAATACTATAGACTACAATAATATTGGAATCGAACTTGGGTATACTCCATGTGATAATTTTCTGATTTATAATAATACATTTAATGAAAATTCCGAATATGGGATTCACACCTATTATTCTACTAATATTCAGTTATGGGATAATAAATTCTACAATTGCGGGGTAGTAGTACAATCAGATAATATTACTCAATATCAATCTTATTCAATACCAACATCTAATACCGTTAATGGAAAAAAAGTGTATTATTGTTTAGAACAATCCAATATGAATTCGTCTGATTTTCCTGACGCAGGTCAAATAATCTTAATCGATTCTAGCGATATAAATCTAACGGATCTTGATTTTACTTATTGTTCAACAGGAATTTATATCCGAAACACCAGATTTAAACCAGATCTTCCGTGTTATTATATACTTTCAAATATAACTCTACAAGGAAATATCGAGGGAATTCATATAGGAAATATCAATTATGTCAATATTTCTGACATAATAGCAATTGGAAACCAAGAAGGTATCTATATGGAGGATTGTTTTGATATTAAGATTTCTAATATAAATTTAACTGGAAATATCAATGGAATTAGTTCATGGAGGAACGATCATATCAACTTCTTAAATATTACTGCAATTAGGAATTATAATGGTATCGAATTGCATTATAGTCATATTAATAATGTTATAAATTGTACTCTCAACGATAATACTAATTCTGGTTTATGGATGTCTGGTTGTCAAGGAAATAGCATATCAGATAATCAAATGCGGTTTAATAAAGGGAGCCAGGGAAGCGTATATCTTAGCTACGGCAGAAATAATAATGTATTTAATAATTGTATAAGCGAAAACGCTCAATATGGAATATATGTCACTAACAATATTGGTCATAATTATGTCTTTAGAAACGATATATCAAATAACAATAAATCAGGGATATATGTAGGTTCTTATGAAAGCGATCTTCATATTGTTAATAATACGATTTCCTTTAACGATGGATCTGGAATTGAATTTCGAAATTACTGTAATAATAACAACATAACTGGAAATGAAATTTATAATAATAGCAAAAACGGGATAATGACGCTTCAATGCAATGATATCTATGTAAATGGGAATCGAATCCATGATAATAGAGAAAGCGGAATTTATATTTCTGGTAGTCATGACAACTATATTTATTACAATTCCATTTATGAGAACCAACAAAATGGGATATACATATATTATAATTCTTATAACAACATCGTTTTAGGAAATTTTATAATTGATAATAAGCAATACGGAGTTTTTATCAGTGAAAGCACAAGCAACACTTTAGAATATAATAAATTTATATCCTGTGGTTTATATGTCATTGGTTACTATGGACATCATGGACATTACACTTCAAACCAGATTGATACGACTAATACGGTAAACGATAAACGCCTGTATTATTTCGTGAATCAAGACGGATTAGACATAAACGCCATCATGGATCCTGGACAGATATTTCTATATAATTGTAGCAATTCAAATATTTCAAATGTTAATGTTTCAGATTGCTCAATAGGAATCGTGCTAATTCTTTCTAATAACATTACTATAGCAACCACGACCAGTTCAAATAATAAAATCCACGGGATTTATTTAAGAGATTCCTATAACTGCACTTTAATTGGTAATATCGTGAATTTCAATGGACAAGACGGTATAAACTTGTATAGTTATTCGGTCGAGATTACTGGTAATATCATAAATTACAATTCAGACGATGGAATAGAGGCAAATTTTGGGGGTTATATGAATAAACATAATATTGATAAAAATGAAATTAATCATAATGGAGATAATGGAATCTATATATTACAGTCATGGAGAGCAAATATTACTGGAAATACAATTGAATATAATAATAATGACGGAATTTTGCTGTTTTATACGTGTGAGGAGTTTGTAATATCAAATAATTCTTTGTCTTATAATTATGGAAATGGATTTAATTCATATGATATGGGATTTGATAATTATCTATTGAAGAATAAAATTGTTAGTAATCAAAAAAACGGTATTTATCTACAATTTGCTTTCGGGTATAATATCACCGAAAATGAAATTCATTCAAATTTACAGGGAGGAATATTTACATATTCATGGAATTGCACTATATGGAATAATAGTATCATTGATAATGGTATTAACGCAATTGATAATGGAACGAACAATTACTGGGACAATGGAAGTATGGGAAATTATTGGGACGATTATTCGGGGCAAGACAATAACAATGACGGAATAGGAGATACGCCTTACTACATCTCAGGCTCGGCACTTTCTCAAGACAATTTTCCAATCTATAGAATTATTCCTGACAATGACGATCATGTTCCTGACGATTACGTTCCTGACAATGAAGATTCCGTTCAAGATGAAGATGGTGATGATGACGATTCTCCTGGTGAAAATTTGCTTGAGAATAATACGATTATATTTATTGTAAGCGGAATTGCTATCGGAAGCGTTTTTGCTACCGCATTTGGGGTTTATAAGGGCTCTGTTATCAAGAAATCCCGTTCCATTAAAGAACCGCTCTTGGGAACGCCTAAAAAAGACATGTATAAATTTAAGTCTCAGGATATTGAATTTTATGACGAGACTATTAAAAAAAACCCATTAATAACTCAATATCTTGAGACCGATATTTCAATCGATCACATTCCCAAAGGAGATCAACTGATAGCAACAATTCTTGATAAAGACGAAATACGAAAGATTAACGCCGTCAATTTACCAACTGCGGATAAGCAGAGATTTATCGTGGAAATTCTTGGATTAGACTCAAAAGAACGGAGTTCAATATTGGATGAATTGTTAAAAGAATCGAATTCGCTCGATGTTTTAGGAATGGAATTCGTAGGCATATCTTCAATAAAGAACCATAAATTAAAGACCACGCCAAAATCTTTCATTGAAACCGAAGAACCGAAATTGGATGATATTTACAAAAAGCAAGAATTTGACAATACTGAATCCGAAATTGAGGTAAAAAAACCGGAATTTTTCTGTTTAGTTCATAAAGGTCAGGTAAAGGGGGAAAATGTGTATTTATGCCCCCATTGCAACGCTTTTTATTGCAAAGAATGCGTAGAGGTACTGAGACATAGGGGGGAGAAATGTTGGTTATGCAACAAGCCTCTTAATTAAATATCTTAATAATTGAGACGATAACTCTCGTCATTTATTTTATCTTTTTATCTTTTTTTTAAATTAAGTTTTTCCAATAGATTCAGATCTAAATCCAATAAGAATTTCAAATGAGAAATATGATCTGACTATAAAGTAAAGAGAAAAGAAATCAAAAATGTCAAAAGGGGTGTTTTTTAAATTTCATAAAATTCAAAGAAGTCAAAAAAATCGTAATAGAATGGTTCCAATAAAACCTCTGAAAGTGATGAAAAATACGAGGAGAACGTTTAAAGGATCACAATCATTATATCTCCTTAACTCTATTCCGAAGAATAGGGGGTAGAAAAAATGCTAAAAAAGTTCGAAAGTAATAAAAGGTCTGATACGATGACGCCTGAGATGAGGAAACAAAGAAGGATCTCGAAGATTCAAGACAGGAGATCTATAATGGAACCTGAAACTGGGCTTGAAATCGAAGACGATTATTAATCTAAATCCTCTTTTTAAAGCATTTCGATAGAATTACTTCATCTTTTTTTTAATTTTTACTCTCGTTTTAAGTAAATTTGTCAATATTTAAGCTTGTTTTCCCATATTTTTCTTGTTTCCTCTTGAATTTTTTCTCTTACTTTGCATTCTTCTCCAAGAATCATAGTGCTTCTTTTTTCAAGATCGTAAGGTGGCCATTCTGGGATATTGCTGTGGTTTGGATTACCCGTGTGAGCGAAAGAAATCCAAGCGTCCATTATTTTATCACTGATTTGCTTAACTTTAAGACCTGAGCCTGAAAATTTTGCGATACGACTATTTTCGTGAGTTCCAAAAACGAAGGCTAATTCGAGAGCGTGGCAGGAACCTAGCTTTCCATCAAATAAGGGGGATTTCCACATAAAAAGGTAATTATATGCGTTTTTTCCGTACTTAACTTGAGCGCTCAACATATCAATGGAATACATACGAAACATGAGATCAGTAGCGACAGCATTTAAAATGTCCAGATTATTAGATGTATTCCACAAAGACTTATACATTTCCAAAATTGATGATAATTTTTCTTTTTCAACACCGTTCATCAAGAAATAGCCAAAAATGACTTTTAGATGCTCTTCATCGCTCATTTTAAGCACTCGTTCAACAAGAGTGAATAATGTTGCCTCATTTAGGTTGGTACCTATGATAATATCGATATCCTTGCATTGACCGTTTCTAAATGCCTCAATAGGGTGACAAGGTACGATTTTGCCGTCAATTAATGGTCTGAAAGTAAGACCCATTTCTTTTCCAAGGATTTCGTTCTGAACTTCGATTATCTTTTCGACAGGTATGTATTGTATTTGCTCAAAATTTTCCTTCTTCACGCCTAATTTGCGCAAGATTGCTTTCGAGATTTTTTCGCTCGATGAAGGGTCGAAATAAGGCACGCTTTGCACTATAATTCTTCGAAAAAGACCTTTAGCAATTGGCATTACGGGATAGGTAGATACTGAAAGGGCACCTGCGGATTCTCCAAAGACCGTGATATTCTCAGGATCTCCGCCAAAAAATTCAATATTTTCTTTAACCCATTTGAGCGCTAGCACTTGATCGAGGAGCCCGTTGTTTACAGTAATTTCCTTGATAAATAAAAATCCTAAAGCCCCGAGGCGATAATTTATTGTTACCACGACCACATCTCCACGATGAGCAAGATGAGTTCCATCGTAAAAAGGATCTCTTGCTCCCCCTATGATGAAGGCGCCCCCATGAACCCAAAACATGACCGGGCGTTTTTTATTATCCGTTCCTGGAGTCCAGATGTTCAGAGTCAAGCAATCTTCGCTTTCTGGTATGAGTTTACCAAACCATTCCTCTAAGTGAGTATATCCTTGAAACGAACAGGGACTAAATTTAGATGCATCTAACACAGAATTCCATGGTTTTTTTTCCACCGGAGATTTAAAACGTAATTCTCCTATGGGAGGTTCGGCGTAAGGAATGCCTTTAAAAATTGTAATGTTGTTTTCCACATAACCTTTTACTTTTCCTACTTTAGTCTCTACTATTTCAGACTTTTTTTCTTCTGTTATTGTCATTTGAATTCATTTTTTCGTTTAAAAACCTGTTGATTGATAATTAAGATTTTATTCTTAATTAAGGTATATTTTGATTTTTAAAAGAAATGGAAAAAGAAGAGAAAAGTGTAGAAAAAGTTGGGATAGGGCGTAAATATCAAAAATGTACCAATATAACAAAGTTGGGGGATTTTAAGAGATTAAAACATACTTGAAATGCATTTTCTAAGGTTAAATTTGAACCCTATAATTATTTTCTACACTTTTTTAAAATTGTGAATTTGAATATTGTTAATTGATCATTACTTTTAAAAGTTATCAATACTAGACATTGCTATTTATGGAAACCAAAGTGAGGATATTCCATTTGCTCGTTTTTTTTTGTTATGAGTCATTGGAATGATCGTATTCGTTGATTAATTGATCATTTATGTAAAGATCTTATTTCAAATCCTATAGAAGTATGACGGATAAATGCTAATATTATGTATATAGGAATTTATTTAAAAAGTTTTTGAATCCAACTTGGGTCATTTCTTAAACTTTCGTACTCCTTAATATTTCCAAAATCTCCCCTGAAGGCTCCTATCTCCATTTTAAGCACGCGAACCTTCCAATTGCGTAGTAAGATTCCTTGATTGAGGGCTTTCGTAAGCTCTAGTTCTCCTCTTTCAGATACTTCAATTTCTTCTAATACACTAAAAATTTCCCTTGAAAGCACAAAAACACCGCAATTGTTTAATTTTGTGGTTCCAGTTCCTTTAGGCTCTTTTTCAACGATTTTATGGCAGAAAGTATCAACACAATAAACAGCACCACCCTTAGAAAGATCCTCTTTATGGTTTGCAACCATTACATAATCGTACTTTTCAACCTCATGCAATTGACGCACCATCATATAGGTCCTAAAAGGAACCAAGATATCTCCCCAGACGAGAAATAAATGCGATTCACTTACAAAATCTTTACAAGCCAGTAAAGCACCGCCCGTACCATTAAGTTTTTCTTGTACAACATATGTTATATTGATCTTCCACCTGGATCCGTCTTGGAAATAATCTATAATTTGATTTTTTAGGTAATTTACAACTAAAATAAATTCCTTAAATCCTGCAAACATCAATGCCTTAATGATATATTCGAGTAAGGGTTGTCCATGTACGGGAATCATTGTTTTTTGAATAACATTAGTATAAGGCTTCATTCGTGTCCCATATCCTGCACAAAGAATGATTGCCTTCATAACATTCTACCAAAAATCAAGTAGCTATATTGCATTTTGTTCATTATGGATTATATTTGTATTGTTCATAAAAGTAGTTTTCTTTATTGTCAATACAAAATATTATGGCGATATTACAATCTTCTTTAATGTTATTCAGATAATATTATCATGCTCAATATCACGAGTTATCTTAATTCAAGAAAATAATTTCTACTCTGCTGAGATTCATGATTAGGGATATCGTTATCATAAAGGACGGCTTACCCTTGTTTTCGAAACATATTAACGACACTGAAGCAGTTTTATCGGATGTATTTACCGAGAACAACGATATCATCATGATGTCTGGATTTTTTTCAGCCTTAAACTCGTTTTCAGAAGAGTTTGATAATTTTGGACCTATTCGAGAACTGAAATTACTAAATACTGAATTAAAACTATCGTTTTTAAAAGACAGTAAAATCTCAAATCTCATTTATCTGGCTACTTTCGACGAAAGTTCAAAGGGCGTAAATGTTCAACGAGTATTAAGAAAAATATCTCGTTCCTTTTTAGAGATCTATGGAGAAAAAAAGATAGAAAATTGGAGCGGCAAAAGCGACTCTTTTATAGCAATGAATGAAGTTGTCGACCAATTTGCAAGAGAAGAAATTGTCGAGACGGAAATAGAATTTAAAGAAAAAGTCGTTGATCTTTTCAAGAATGTTGAAGATAAACTCAATTCTGGCAAACAAGAGAAAGAGGAAGATAAAAAAATTATAGAAAATCAGGAGATTAATAATCAAAAATTCAACAATTACTACTCGTTCGTTCCTTTTTTCAAGTCGTCAAGAAAGATTAATCCTCGTTACTATCTTACGGGAGAAACATCACAAAAGGTATTCAGGCAAATTAATGGAGAAAAAACGATAGATCAAATTGCTCGGGAGTTACATTTAAACCAGGAACAAGTTTATAGCGTATGTAAAAATTTGATCAAGATCGGTTTTATATCCTTAAATATTTGTTGAGTGTCGTTTAAAAGTAAAAATCAAAAAGGAATTTTATCTGTGTTTTTTCTTTTGTTTTTGTTTTTTCCTTTGACGCTCTTTCTCTTTGACAGTTTCTTCCAATTTTTGTAATAATTTTTCGCTTTCTTCGCTTCCTTGAAATTGAAAAACGCCTGAAATCTTACTATCTTCTTTTTCTCCTGATGTAGATATTTTTTCAAACGATAAAATAATGGGATTATCCTGTTTTAGAGCTTGATTGACGAAATTAATGAATCCAAGGTGTTTAGACGGAGCGATGTTGAATTTAACGCTCATTTCCTTGTCGTTTTTTGTTTTCGTTTTGAGTATGAGTCGTAATTTCATAGAATGTTCACTTCTATTGAAAGAATTATAGATTAAAAATAATGTGGATAAAAAAAAAAATTTGCGCTTTTGGTAAAAAAATAAGGTCTAAATGAAAATGAAAAAACGATCTGGAAAAAGCCTGCATTAAAGCATACTCATGCAATTTTTTTAAAGCAATCAAAAATAATACTATCCTAATTGTTTAATAACTTAAAATACCATATCATGCCATCAAGATTTAGAGTTAGATACATATTTCGACCACTAGTTAAACTTATTGCTAGGGGTGCAAATAAAATTGGACTTTCTCCAAATATGGTAACTTGTCTCATGTTGGTTTTCGCTTGCATGAGTTTTATGTTCTTAGTGATATTTACGAATTATTTGCTTTTTTCCATTTTTGTATTTTGTACGGGAATTTTTGATGGCGTTGACGGTGCTTTGGCGCGAATGACAGGTAAAGCAACGAAAAAAGGAGCGTTTTTCGATTCAACAATGGATAGAGTTTCAGAGTTTGTCATTTTTTTTGCCTTGCTTCTTCATTTTTGGAACTTTCTTTTTCTAGGTATTGACATGAAATTATTCGTTTTTATCTTATTTCTCGGTTCGATAATGATAAGCTATTCAAGAGCGAGAATTGAGAACTTTTCCGATGGAGATTTCGATATTGGGCTCATGGCTCGATCTGAAAGGTTATTTTATTTGGTTATCACGAGTTTAATTTCATTTTTTTTTGGTTATTTCGAGTTTTTTGTTTTTATTTTCATGTGGTTAGTAATTTTAACAGCCTTCTACCGATTTATTAATTTCAAGCGTATTTTAAAAAGCATGACTAATTAAATCATAAACCTTCAAGATAACTCGATTATTAGTTTGTCTCCGTCTTTTAAGTCATAATAATCTCGTAAATACGGACTTGCCAAGATTTCTATGATATTTTTCCCGTGATGAGTTCTTTGGATGTCCAATATAGCAGCTCTTATTTTATTTTTCTTGTCTTTTAACGGAAACACATGACAAATAAAGCATTTAACTTCTCCATAGTTCCTGTTTTCATCCTTAAATCCCTCGATAATAACTGGTTTTTTATCCTCGAGTTTTTCTCTTAGAAGTGAGTTGTTTATTGCGTCTAAATTTAGGTTTAAAGTCCCTTTATATGGTTCAAAACCTAATTTATGTTCGAATTGTTCGTAATATTCCTTTATGGCAACATAATAACCACCCTCGCCCATTCCTTCGCTAACCTCACCTGCAATCAAGACATTTTCAAGTATTAACTTTAAATTTCTATACATTTTTAACATTATTTCGGTTCCAAGTTCCGTGATGTCAATAATTTGTGTCTTTCCTTCGATTTTTCGTTTTATCCAATTTAGTTCTTCCAGATTTTGTATTCTTCGAGAGGCAGTTTGCTGACTAACGCCCATTGCATCTCCAAATTCAGTAGAATTGAGGCGAATGTTTTTTTTTTTCCCTAATCTCTGACATAAATAGAATAAGGCAAACCAATTTGCGTAATTGTCGGGATCGATATCAGTATTTTCAGTCATTTCTCATCACTTTCGTGATTTTTCACATATTGTTCAACAATTTTTTTTTTTATCAAGCTGGAACTATGCAATTCATATTTATTGTAATATTTTTCGAGTCTCATGACTTTAACGTGTTCCATACCTTTCGATTTAAGAGCTTTAGAAAGCTTTTCAACGCTAAACTTTTGATCTGGTCCTAAAAGAATCAAATCGGGATTAAATTCTTGAACAGTTTTGAGCGTGTCATTATCGTGCCTTCCAAGTTTTGCTGAAGCGACATTTTTAATATTAGAAACGACTTCTAATCTCTGTTGTTCAGGAATAATTGGTTTTGTTCCCGAATATAATTCTCGATTTTTGTCCGTTGCAACAATAACATGCACTTCTCCTAATTTTGCAGCTTCGCTTATGAGATAAATATGTCCGGGATGCAATATATCGAAAGTTCCAGCAATTAATACTTTTTTAGGAATTTTATATCACCTTAAGCGAAATATTATGGATTCTATCCTACTAAGTTAAAAGACAATCCAAGGAAGACAGGTCCTCTTATGTCAAACTTTTTTTGTTTTGAGTGAATGAATTCCATAACTATATCTTCAAGTTCTAGATTGACTTCAGAGCCTCTATAGCACATTTTCACGCGGTGTTCATACGAATCTTTTCCTTGATCGAGTGCAATTTCAATGTTATAGGCCATCTCGTTAGCAATCCCCTCTAAATATGTTTTTCCCGAATCCATGCCGCCCTCCAGAGTTTTATCGGGAGATAAGCCCAATACGGTGCCGTCTTTTATCCAAACTTTATTTAAACTCGCAGGCCCTAATAGGCTCACATTGTCGTCAGATTCCCATATATGGACCTCAATTTTCTTATCCTTAATTAAACCTTCCCATACTTTAATTTTGATGGGTGATTTCGCGTCTTTATTCTTGATCGCACCATCAATAATTGCGTCCCTTATTTCCATGCCTTTGTCGGTTAAGGGGATATGTCGATATTTCAAGGACTTGCTTACTTCTTCGTCTGAGAATGTGATTTCCTCATAGAAATAAGGATAGACGAGTTTTCTAATGTCTTCAGTTCCAGTTTTTATCATGCAGATTCTTTCTACTCCAAAACCAATGTTAAAGACTGGATGTTGTATATCGTATTGAGAAAGGCTCACGGGACTGTAAAATCCACCATCTCCTATTTCAATCCACTCTTTCGTTTTAGGATGCTCGACAAATATCTCGAATTCCGTTTGTGGAGCGTAATATTTTGATGTTGCCTTTTTTATATCAGTCCTGCTGTTTTTAAACCCGAGCTTCAAACAAATATCCGAAGCTATCTTACGACAATCTTCAAGAGAGATTTTTTCAGTTAACACGACTAAAGACAAGGTATTAGAATCGTATAAGTGTGTTGCATCGATTTTTTGCTCTCTCCTGAATTTTTTACAAATCGTAAAATATTGGAGAGGTAATTTTTTCTTTTTTATAAGTTCCCCCAAAACAATAAACCAAAGCGCAGTGGTGTGGCTCCTAAGGGTCGTTCTCGTGGGAATGGGCTTGAGATTCTTGAGTTCAGGAAAAATTTTATCGATTATTTCAGAAGCTTGAGTTTCTTCAACTCCGAGCTGTTCGATGAACACTTCTATGAGGTCGTCTGCTTCGATATCGCCTTTCTTGTAATCCCTAAAAATCTTCTTTAGTTCATCGACTTTATCAAAGTCTTTGACGATTTTTTTTAAGGAGGAGATTTTTTCGTTGGATATACCAATATCGGGTCTCGGAAGTCCAGCGAGATAGAATAGCCGATCTAGGATCAATGCTGCTTCAGGACCGTATTGCTTATAAACGTCTTCTTCTTCGACGAACATTGGCAATACTAATTCTTCAAAGCCCAGATCAAGCATGTGCTTTCTTGCTTCAAAAATGAAATCTTGTGTGGGGTGACTCCTTGCTTGTTTTTTAAGATCGAAAAGATGCCCTTCTAGAGTAAGTAATTTCTTGGTCTCCATCCAAGCTTTTTCGTAATTGGCTTTTGCGTCCCTTTTAATTTTTTCTGTATCGAATGGCATGATAATCCAGACTAATTTTACTTCTTGATATCTTTTTATCTTTATTTAATGGATTCTTTGAATCTATTCATTTGGATCGTTAGTGAGATGTCTCCTCGAGTTTTTTCTATTAGAGAGCGAGCAATATCGGTTTTTCTTCGCAAATCCTGAGTTATACCTTTTGGATAATCTAGAGCGAATAAATACGAGTAGATATCTTCCATTACATTGAGAATTTCTTCGATATTTTGAACTTCCCCTATTCGAATCTTGTCTAGAACATTTCGTCTAAGTTCTCCTATAGTATCTGCTAAACCCAAGAGGTAATTTACTTCTGAAACGTTACAGTCTCCTGGTCCAGGAATTTCTTCTTTTTGGATGATTGAATACAAGGATAATGCTTCTACATACTCTTGTTCGGGCGTTTTTAAATAATTGCTAAAAAACGTAGGATTTTTTTCTACTAGAAGTAAGAGCTGTTGGTGTTTATCTCTAATTTCTTTGATAATCTCTCCATACGAGGTGAATTCTTTTCTATGGATTGATTTAATTGCAACGCTGCAATCCCTAATCATCTGACGAGATAATTTTAATATTTCTTCTCTATTTTGATCAATTTCGTCCAAATTACTCGTAATTCTTGAGAAAATGTTTTTTAGATCCATCACAATTCAAGATGTATTTTAAATATTATGTATAATCCATGTAGCAAAATATTTAGAATTTGTTAAAATTATCGAGATATTTTGATATTCCGCTCGGGCGTGGCTTAAAAAAACTATAACATGAAAAAGAACGGAACGACCAACAATAAAAACGCAACCATCAATACGATAAAGTCTTTATAAAACTGTTTGAGGTGTTCCTTGGAAGTAGCATTTCTTTTTTTTCTTTTAAGCCAATTAGAAGCGCAATATAACAAGTATCCTGCGATCAAAACGATAGAAAGGGAGATAATTATAATAGGTTCTTTATAAAACATATAAGATTCTTCAATGTTTTATTTATTTAATATTTTTTATAATCTCATTTTTTTAAATATACTGCAAGTAGAATTATTCAACTCTAATCCCTTTTCTTCTTTAATTGTTCAATAACTTTTTTAGCACTTGAATTTAATTTATTTCCTGCGATCATTAAGAGTTTTAATGAAGGAAGGCATGTCATTTTTTTTCAATTTTAATTTAAAGGAAGACTGAAAATTATTTTTACGATAAATTCTTTTGAAGAATAATTCTCAATAATTTATTATTAGGAAATCAATAATATGAAAGCAAGTTGGTATGCCTTATGAAAATCTTACTCATTCACTCGGACGGCGTTGAAGTTGTAAAAAATAGGGAAGCAACCAGTACACCTCAAGAATTTAAAGACAAGATCATTAACTTGGAAGGTTTGGTATTAGTTGCGTTCGTTTCCGTCGAAGATCAAGACACTTACGATGTAGATGTAATTGCAAAACAGGGTGCCACCGTGATCGAGGAAGCAATTCTTCAAATTACGCAATTTCCCGAAAAAATAGCGGAAAAAAACGAGGAAATTAGAAAACACAACGAAAAGATAGATTTGGGAAAATCGAAAGCAAAAAAGCGGAAATTAAATGAACTCATTGCAGACCGATCGAAATACAATGTGGAAAAAGTACTCGTTTATCCATGGGCTCACTTGAGCAAGTTTCTTAGCTCCGAATCGAGCGCCATGGATGTGTGTCCAAAGATAGCCAACTTGCTCAGCGAAAAGGGAATTGAATCTCATTATTCACCGTTTGGATGGTATAAAGCATTTAAAATAAATTGCATTGGACACGAAGTCGCAGAAATGTATCGGGATGTGAAATTATACATTCAACCGGACGAGCATTCCGCCCAAGCAGAGTTTCGCGTTATACTTCCTAGTAAAAAAGAGATAAATCTCGTAAAAGAGGATAAAATGGGATTTAAATCCGTACCAGAGTTGAAGAAATACAAGAATTTTCAAGTTTTTCTAAAATCCGAACTAGGCTCTAGAAGAGTTGATCTAAGCGAGGAACCAGTGCATATCAAGTTCATGAAAGAACAGGAATTGGCAGATTTCGAGCCAAATTCGGATAAAGGAATTTTACGCTGGTACACTAAAGGCGTTATCATGAAAAACCTCATTAAGCGATATATGGAAGATATCATTATTGATTACGGTGCCGTGCTTATCGACACCCCCATAATGTACAGCGTGAAGAGTAAAAAATTAACTGCTCAAACAGCAAGATTCCCTGCTAGAACCTATTGGGTCGAGTCGGGTAGCGATCGGTTTTTATTGAGATTTGCGGGAGATTTCTTACAATTTGACATGGTAAGCGGCATGAACCTCAAACTAAATTACTTGCCCTTACGGCTTTACGAATGGGAGCAATACGATTTCAGAAGGGAACAAGAGGGAGAGCTTACGGGATTAAGACGCTTACGAGGATTTGTAATGCCTGACTTTCACACATTTTGTAAGGATCTCGATTCTGCAGTTGAAGAGTTCAAGCTTCAATACGAATTAAATAAAAAGATTGCCCATGACCTTGGTGTAAAAGATTACATCATATTTCGAACTACTCAAGCATTTTACAAGGAAAACCAACGGTGGATAAAGGATTTGGTTAAAAGAGAGAATAAACCAGCCTTATTAGAATTATGGGAAGATAGATATTATTATTTTGTTTTGAAATTCGAGCGAGGTGTACTTAGCGCTCAGGATAAAAGCGGTACCTTGGCAACCATCCAAGTGGATGTGGAAAGCACTTTGGAATATTTGGAAGACGAAAACGGCAAGAAGCGGGAAAAATATAATGTCAAGTTTACCGATGAAGACGGAGAGGTTAAACACCCCATCATCCTCCATAATTCGCCCTCCGGAGGGCTTGAAAGGATTTTATGGGGTTTAATAGAGACCGCTTATAGGGAAATGGACACAATCGTCCCAGGATTTAAAACTTGGCTTTCTCCAATACAAGCGAGAATCATCACCGTAAGCAACAAGCAAAACGATATTGCAGAAAGACTCCTTGAAAGCATGACAAGGGCGGGTTTCCGAGTGGATTTCGACGATAGAGACGAAAAGATAGGTAAAAAGATTCGACAAGCCGAAGTCGACTGGATCCCATATTCGATTGTCATAGGAAAGTCGGAACAGGAAAAGGGGACCATTTCCGTACGAAAGAGGCTTATAGGGCAGGAGATCAAGAGAGATGAAAAAAATTATAAAATTACATCAGAACAGATTAACGACATTAGACTCGACGATTTACTGAAAATGATGGAGGAAGATTGTATGGGATATCCTCGCTACAAGCTTCCGATACCCTTCAGGCGCTTTTCAACAAAGGTATACTTCAGGCATTAATTTTTTTATTTAAGATATCTTTTTATTTTTCACGCTCCTATTTACTTACTATATACATTTTTTCAAATATGGTGAAAATAAAATGGGAGAAGAGATTCAGAAGTTTACGAAATTAACCCTATTGATCCATTTGATTATTGGTTGTATCATGACCTTGTTGTTTTTTATACCCGAAATAACTTTTGGTTTACTTTCTATAGCCTATAACGGAACGGTTGGTGCCATAGCGATGGCTCTTGCATCTGCGATGCTAGGTCTTACAATTAGTTCTTTGTGTGGTCTCATGGCGAAAGAATGGATGAAAATAAAGATAGTCGTTATAAATGAATTAGTATGGCTTTTAGGACTATTAATTACGACAATCATTAATCTGGCTACTTTTGGAGCAATAGGAATCGTGATGATCGTCGTAAATATAATTTTATTATTATTATTTCTATTGAGCTTCCTACAACAAGAAGACAAAATGAAAGAACTTTTAAAATAATCAGATTCTAAAAAATAAAAGTCATAATCTCTTTAACTTCTATTTAAATACTCCTTTTTTTTATTAATTAAAATGTATTTTTTAACCTGGGAGTCAATTTCATATTATATTCCAGTGATTAATTGAAATATATTAATAACAGAAAATTCTATATAATTAGTAATAGATGTTAATTTAGGGGATTACAGATCTTATCGAATAGGGATAAATTTTCAGAAACTCTTAATTTGGAACATCCAACAGTTGCAAGCGTTTTAGAGATCGCCCAAGATATATTAAACCAAAATAAATGCTTGGATGTTGAGACATTATATAATACAGCAAAACGGATTCTGAAAATTCCCAGAAAAGGTTTGATGAGAATTGTTAATTTTCTTTTTAGTAATAAATATCTCCTTAAAGGAACAAAGTTTACAAAACAATCGGTTTTGTTTAATCCCAATAGGAAGTTAATTTATGATTTTATTAAAGAAAATCTTGGTGCTCATTATTCTTTTATCAGGAGAAGCGCTCCATTCGTAAGTACGAGTCCTGATATTGGTGGGGGTCAATTAGCCTGGCACCTTGAAATGCTCTTGAAATTTGATTATGTGAAAAAGATAAGAATAAAAAACAAGTCTATTTTCATACCAAGCGAATTGCCTGAAGAAGTTGCCATCGTGCATTATTTCTTACGAGACAATCTGATAAGAACGATAATCGAATACATTAACCAAAAGACAAAAGCAGAAATAGTAGAAATATACAAGAATCTTGAAATTAGCAGGCATAAAGTCTATTATAAGGTCAACCTCCTCGTTGAAAACGAAATTGTAGTTTACAATGGTGGTGATGGAAAATTCCTATATTTGAATCCTGACAAAAAAATGCTTATTTCTAACATCTTGAAAAAAATCGAGTGCAAGGAGGTATTATTACAATGACAATCCTAAATTGGTCTCCCGAAGTCGTGTTAGACATGGTTTTAGGCGTTTTAGCATTGACGATAGTTGCTTCAACCTTAATCATTGCGCGCATGAGAAATATACGATCAATTAAATTAATCGATCTGGGAATATCATTTATGGCGCTCATCATGCTCTTCGAAGCATTCTCTGTTTTATACATGGATGTATTTCTTTACATGATGTGCACCTTAAGCGTTTTTCTGAGCGTCTTTTTTCTCGCACTCGCCATCAATTACGTCACGAGGGAAAGCTTTATTTCTAAGGATTTAGTTTTCGTTGTATGCCTTGGAGCCCTACATTTGTATCTTACCTTCCAATCGGATCAATATGTTAAAGCCCTTGAAATGGGATTCCTTACCATCACTTGGACGGGAGCGTTGTTTTATGTTGGAAACTTAACGCAATTTCTTCTATTTATTTATTTCTTTTATTGGGGGCTCAAATCGTATTTAAACGCACCGTATTCGATTAAAAAGACAGCAGCTTTATTTTTCTTTGGAACTAACATATTATCTATTGTTCCCGTAAGTCTTATCGTCTTCACATTTTTTGAGCCCTTATTGATAGTTGTCATTGAAATTCTCATGATTGTAGGATTGATAACGATCCAATTTTCGGTTTTATACGATCCCAAGCTACTTTATATCCTTCCGTTTAGATTACTTAACCTCATCGTGAGGGATAAGAAAGGTAATTTATTATTTGATCACAATTGGTCAGATATCGAACTTGACGCAAGCGTGTTTGCAGGGTTTTTAAACGCCTTAAAAATAATGAGCGAGCGAGTAATGAATGTTGGAGAACCGTTTGAAATAAGTCTAAAAAAAGGAATTCTAATAATTCACGATTCCGATGACATTACTGTTGGACTTATCTCCTCAAAATCGTCGAAACTATTGCAAAGTGCTTTAGTAAAATTCACCACGGCGTTCCAAGAGCGATTTAGAGTGCTCTTACAGAAAGGCGTGACAAATCAAAAACAATATGAATCCGCCTTTGAATTAATCGAGCAATATTTCTCCAATTTTCCCTATTCTTTTATCAAGGACAAAAAAGAACAACTCTTATTACCCATATACATCCCCCCTCAACTCGAATACAAATTAAATGACGCTTTTAAAGGAGATCCAGATCTAGACAATATTAAAAAAGAATTTGCCCGAGCTCCTACAGGAATTATTCGTGAATTTATTTCTCTTCATGAAGAGCTAGACCAAGAGTTTTTAGGGGATTCAACAGGCGAAGTCAAGAAATTTGAAAATAAGAAGGACTTATAAGTTTTCAGAACGACGCTCAAAGAGATTTAAAATCAAGAGTTTTCTAAATTGCTCAGACAATCTATTGCAATTTGTTGGAACGCTTCTTCAACATTTTCCCCCGTTTTAGCGCTTGTTTCCATGTACTTGCATTCCATTTTTTCGGCCATTTTTTTAACCTCTTCCATGTCCACCTCACGTTCCAAGTCGTTTTTATTTCCCAAGAGGATCATGGGAATATTTTTCTTGACCGATTTTTTTATCGAACTAATCCAACCCGGAATCTTTAGAAGACTTTCGGGATCGTCGAGCGCAAACACTCCAATCGCAGCGTTACTTCCCTTGAAGTAAATAGAACGAAGCTTGTGGAATTGAGCTTGTCCTCCAATGTCCCATAAAAGCAATCTTACGCTTTTGTCATTTAATTTCACATCTTTAATTAAAAAATTGCTTCCTATAGTTTTTTTCAAGCTATCTGAGAAATAATCCTTGATATATCGAAGAAGCAATGAGGTTTTTCCCACTGAAGCAGGTCCGAATAAACATATCTTAAATTTGTAGTTTTGGGTAGACATAGTACATTCTTATTATACTATTTTTAATGCAAGTATTATAATTGCTTATTTGATAATATATTATTGAATCAATATATATATATTTAGAAACGAGTTTTGATAAATTTTTGTCAAATAAAAAAAACTAATAATTTCACTTCTTTTTTCTTTTAGCACCAATGCTAGTTGCCTTCGACATCAACCATTCAGGCGTTCCCTTGCCGTCCCAAAATTTATACCAAAAATAAAAAAGGAACCCTAACAATCCTATATAGGTAAGAACAAAATAGGGATAAACGAGAATTGACATGTAGGAACTATAAAATGGTAATAACAAGTAATGGAGCAAAAAGAGATTCAACGAAACCGTACCATAGAATTTTATCATATCAATGAAAATATTATCCTTTTTTTTTATATCAGTTACATATAATCCCACGGCGACGATCAAGAAAGAAGCGCCCATTGTGTACCACATATTCGAAAAAGTTCCTCTAACTAAGAATTTCCACATACCAGGATAATGAATAAAAGGTTGTCGTATTGCCGTGTAATATACATCAAATTTATAGAGCCTACCATTAATGTTGCCTAAGGTAGGGTTTACGGTTTCGATACCCGTGGTGATCCCGAAAATTAAAAATATCCCACCCCAGAATATGAACAGGTTAAACAAACGCTTGTAAGCCTCGTCAGTCCCTTCCATCATGGCTTCGTATAGATATTCGCCAAATATTGTAGTTATAAAACAGATGGAAATCCAAGGCAAGACGGTTGTCGTAGCTTCGTCCGAATCAAGTATTAAAAACACGGTTTCAAAAAAAGGATTATTTTGGGAAAGAATATATAGCGACTCTCTAATCATTTCCGAAGAAAATATAATAATTGTCCCGACAATCGCTCGAGCCGACCTACTCAGTTTTAAAGTAAAATAACAGACGATTTGAGACAAACCAATAAAGCTGATGATGTTCCACCCCCATAAACTTCGTGGGAAAGGGAGTTCGGACCCGTTCAAGGCGAAATTAATCAAGGATCCGATAAAGAGCATCATCATGCCACGAGCGAAAATCATATTTCTTATCACGTTCTGAGGTAAAACGCCTTTTTTTCTATTGATGCTGAAAACAACACTCAATGCCGAGAGGAATATGAACAAGGAGGGACCAAAGATGTCTAAAAAAGCATACACGATACCGTTTAAGAACACCCAATTTTCATCGAACCATGCTGCTGATGTATGAGCGATGATGATAAAAATGATCGCAATCCCTTTTACGAAGTCTATGCTTGATAGACGCCTGGGAATGGCTTTTGTTGTTTCTATTTCAAGGGTAGAAACATCGATTTCCTCGTCAGGTATTGTTTCGCGAACTTCTTCTTTGAGAATCGTTTCAGCTGTCATTAGATTATACCTGTAAATTTATATAGTCAATTAATTATTATAAAATTGGATCATTTAAATACTAAAAAGTTACGCTTTTTGAAGATTTTATAAATTTCATTGATTCTTTTTAACGACTTTTTTTGTGTTTTTTCTTTTGTGGAAATAAAGCACGAGTAATTGTGATCGCCACCATGGCCTAATTGTCTGTTAGAGATCGGGGGAGTCACGATCTCGGGAATAAGATTCATTAGGATAGGTATTTGGTCTTCGTATGGGTCAGTTTTGGAATTTTCACAGGAGTATTGCATTTCTATCCTGTAAAAAGTGGAATGATGGGTATAACGAGGTTTTTTATATATTTCTTTTGATAATTTAGCGTCGTATATTAACTCAGCAGGATTGACATCAATGACATTTCTAATACCTACATAAGAAGTCGTGAGGCGGGGATTAATTTCGATGTAATAATTTTTACAAGTTTTGGATCTGACAAAATCAACTCCGTAATATCCACTCAAGGGTATGGGTGAATTTTCTGCTAGTTCAATTAAATCCAAATAAATTTTTTCTCCATGTCGTGCAGGTGTGCTTCCACCGATATATTCGGATTCTTCTTCAAATTCCTTTATTTGAATGGATTGCGAATTTATTCCCAATAGAATTGGTGTGGAAGCTATATTAGAACTATTTTGAGAAATTCCGATAAAAGAAGCGCTTAGATCAATTCCATTTATAAATTCCTGTAAAATATAATTCCTCTTTCCTTCCAATATATTTCCTTTCATATTGATAAAATCTTTTATTTTTTGCTCGTCATGAAGATAGAAAATATTTTCTGAACCAATACCGTCTTCTGGTTTGATTATTATCGGGCAACTGAGCTCTTCGTATTTCTTGAGAATAAAATTATAATCGAGAAGCTCTTTTTTGCGAGGAATTGGATATGTTCGCGGAGTTAAAATTTTTTGTCGATTGAAATAGTTAAAGGTCTTTAATTTTGATGTCCCTAACTCTATACCTGACAAATCAGCGCTTAAAACGATTTTATTGAGGTTTAAAGCAAGTTTCGTGAGGTCGAAAAGGATGTTCGAAAATTCAGGAGCAATTATAAAACAATATTCGCATCTATTCACACCATCAATAAAAACATCAATAAATGATTTATCGGAGCTTACAGATTCATATCTATCTACGCACAAATATTTAGAAAGAAATGTAATTCTTGCATCAATAATTGTAATCACATTAAAGTTCATTCGCTTGAAATCTAACGCGATAGATCTCAGCATTGCGTATCCCTCACAAAATAAATGAGGGGGTACTTCAACATTATTAAATCCCCCTCCCGCAACAAATTCGAATATAAATAGGGTATTTTCTGTTAACATCACGCTTTTCATTTCGATTTTAAGATAATAAAGATATAATACAATAAAGATAAAAAATGATGAGAAATTAAGTTAAAATAACCCCAATCTAAGCATAAAAAGTAATGAAATAATGACTTTTTTTCTAGAAGAAACACAACAGAGAATTCGATATCTTCACTTCAAGATCAAGCATATTGAAGAGGCTTTAGAAAAATCAGACGAGAAGTTCGACCTCGACGATTTAAACCTCATTTCCGAATATACCATGATCTTAAATGTTAATTATCACAATCAGGACCATAAAAAAATATTAAAAGAATTGGACATTACCCGAAATTTTAACGACATCGAAATAAATGACATGATGTTCGAATGCGCTCGTTCTTTATGGATTTTAGCGAGAGCCTACGCATATTTATCAGAATCGTTCGAAGAAAACGAAGAATGGGAAAATGCCATAATTGCCATGACAAATAGCGCCAAGATTTACAAGACTGCGGCATATTTCAGTACGGCATCCGTTTTACAAGAGGAAAAGGGAAATACCCTCGATCCAGAAAATTTAGAGATGCTTTCTGAAGAAGCAAGGATATTAGCACAGAGTATTGGCGCACTTCGAGAAGAGCAGAGGAATAACCTTTATTTCTCTTCAAAATTATATGCAGGATTGAGCGCCTTGTCGAAAAGATTATTTTACTTGAGGAATCACGACGAAAAAAAGAAACAACAAATTCGCGCACAATTTCACTATGATATGGGAAGAGCATGCCACCTGAAAGCTCTCGCTTCGAAGGAATCCTCGCTGACAGGCATTAATAAGGACAAAGTTACGAAACTGTTGCAAAAAGCAAACTTTTACTACACAAAATCGAGAGAGATATGGGAAAGCATGCTTGAAACCATCAAGGACATGTCAAGCGACGAGCAGGAAAACTTAAAAGAAAACATTTCCATCGTGAAGGATTATCTCAAAGAAAACGATGTAGAAACCCTGGATTACGACCAAATTAAAAAAATCCAAGATCCTGAACCGATTATCATCATCCCTGAAAATTTAGCTCCTTTCGTTCCAAAATCCACGATATATTTAACAAAATTCGTACCTAAGGATTTAAACCAGAAGAGGTTTAAAAGTTTCAAGAACAAGAAATTGGAAACAAAAATTCCTTATTCTAAGAAGGAGAAGCTCTTAGATAAGAAAGCGGGTATTATTAGAACGATTAACGAACTCAAGGCCTTGGAACAAAATAAGGATATTGAAATAGAAAAATTCACGGAACTCATGGAGAAATATACTACAAAATTAAACATGATCGATACCGCCTTGGAAAAACTCTCAAAAAACTGAATATTACCTCCTATTTTCTCCTTTTTTAACTCTTTCTCATTAAACCAGATTCCTTGTCTTGATTATGCTAAAATTTAAAAAATGGCGAGTTTTATTATACAATAAAAATTAATTCTAAGAAATATTCACTAATAATTTTATGAGGGTTTGATGAGATGGCTAAAAAATCAAGCATTGATAAGAAAATAAAACCAATCGTGAAAGAAAGCATCGTATTATCCACCAAGAAGCAATACACCGAAGCAATCAGAAAGTTAAGAGAAGTACTAAGCATTATTCGAGACAAGGTCAAAGAACCAGAAGAACAAAAAGAAGAACTTGAAAAAATTAAGGAAAGAATAAATTCAACCTACCTTCTCGAGATTGAAGATATTATTAAAAAAACTGAAGAGCTTGTTAACCAAAAAAAATTTAACAACGCCATCGAAGAATACAACAAGGCGTCTACTATAACCATTAACATATCCGATCCTCACTTAAGCGAAACTCAAGCGAATAGGATAGAAAAGTTGAAGACCCTGACCGAAGTCAAGATACTATTGGAGGAAGCCATTAAATCCTGTTCCGAAAAGCATTATGAAATCGCTCTTAAAACCCTCGAAAGAGCCCTTCAAAAAGCTTCTAATTTTTGCGATCAAATTGATAAAAATATCGTTATTATAAAAACCATTACCAATAAAATACGCTCCGCTCAAATTTCTACAATAAATCAGAAAAGCGACGAATTGCTTAACCAAGGAAAATACGAAGAAGCGTTGAATAATTTCAACGAAGCATTAGAAAATGCAAATCTCATGTACGACGACGACCTAAAAATAACGGTCATAAATAAAGCTAAAGATAACATAAATCGATCTTATTCAAGTATTATAGACTCGCTCATTAAGAAAAGAGAAAATTTACTAAAAGAAAATAAACTGGAAGACGCGGCTTCTCAACTCAAGACGATGATTGAAATACTTGATAAAATGCATGATTCGAATTTTAAAACAAAAAAGAGAGAAGAATTAAGCGAATTGATAAATCCTAGCTACATCGAGTCGATAAAGAAGTTAATGGAGGAAGGGGAAAAGATTAAAACCCAAGAGGATTTCGTCGATTCAATTCAGGATATTACTAAGGCCCTTAGCAAGTTTCAGGAAGCATTGAAGATTGCAAATAAGATGATCAAATCGGAGATTAAAGATCGCAAAATCAAGGAAATTTCAAACATTATAAACGAAACTTGCACCCTTACCATTGCTCCAAGAAAAAAGACGGGGATTGAGCTAATCAAAGAAAAGAAATACGAGGAGGCGATCAGAGAGCTATATTCGGTCATGAGTATTGGAAAAAACATGATATTTTCCGAAGGACAAGAGAACGAGGAAATTGAGGACATAAAAAGAACAATAAATAAGGTATACGAAGCCGAGGTTGAAGGAGTATTATCCATAGGAGAAAACCTTGTTATAGAAAAAAAACACGATAAAGCTCTTGAAACGCTAAATGAGGCCTTGAATATCACGAATAAAATGTATTTATCGGAAGAAATGGACGCTATTGTCAATAAGATTAAAAATGTCATCTATGAAACGGAATTAAAACAAATCGTTCAAAAAGGAGACGTTTCAGAGAAAGAGGTTAAATTCCTAAAGGAAATCGAGTCGCTTCAGGAGTCGCTCCAAGTAGCAAGCAGCATGAAGGACGAGGACTTGAAGGCGGAGGAAATGGAACGATTGCGTAGGGAAATCGATCTTGTTCACGGCAACAGGATAAAACTATTAATTGAACAAGGAATAGAACTAACAGAAAAAAATCAATTTGAATCTGCGTTTGAGCGTTTTGAAAAAGCTATTGAAATAACCGATTCAATAGAATTGAGAGAAATTAAAAATCGAGAACTCAGTTCCTCAATAGAGAGCTACAAGCTTGCACTTAACAACAAGGCTAGGCGTGATCTGAAAAATCAAAAATTCGACGACGCCATTGCGTCCTGTAATAAGGCAAATGAACTAGAAGAAAATGCAGAATCATGCTACATTATGGGAAATGCATATAAGTATAAGGAAGAGCACGATCGTGCCATTCAGAACTATGAGCGTGCGATTCAATTGGACCAAAACCACGCAAATGCTTGGAACGAAAAAGGACTCGTGCTTGAAATGAAATCAGAATATCAAAAAGCGATAGATAGTTTTCAAAACGCCCTAAACATCGACTCAAAACACGCTAGTGCATGGTATAATATGGGAAATGCGTATAAATATGTTAATGCTCTTGACAAGGCGATAGATTCATACAATAAGGCGATTGAAATCGATCCGAGCTTTTCAAAAGCGTGGTTTTTTAAAGGAAGTGCTTATTTTGGCAAGAAAGATTATTACAACACCATTGAAAGCCTTTCAAAAGCGATAGAAATCAATCCAGAATTAGGTAAGAACATTGGAAATTTGCTGCAAGACCTTAAAAGGATATTTGCTTCAATTGGAGACCAATTTAATGAAGCGTTGGATAAAAAATAGAGCTCTATCAATAATTATTTTATAATTAAAAGAGTTGATAATTATTTTTTAAAAAAAGGGTTGTATAATTTCTTCTTGCTGCAAGTAAGATAAGCGATCCTAATAATTTGACTAAGTGCTCTCAAATCCCCTGATACGATCATTCAAAAGATTGGGGCAGAAATATCGGGAAGCCAGAATAAAATCGTATAAAACACGCGAAAACAGACAAGAAATATGAGCGAATCTCGTGAATTTCAATATATATTTTCTTCCAACTTTTATCATCATTAATTTACATGTAAATTTTATTTTTACCTATTCCTATTAAAAAGAACTTTAAGAACTATTATTTCCACGCTATTTAAAGAATAATTAACATCTCTTAATATCCACAAATTTTTTCCAGATAAAGCGCATTTTTATATTTCATGCTAGATTACCAAATACATGCCAGACAATACTTCGGTTTTATTATACATAAAGCAAATGCTCGGAGATTTAATTTATATAAACGGCATCATTGCCACGGAACTAATTAACATCACCGAAAATACAGCCGCCATTCGCCACGGAGAAGAATTCTTGAATAATAGTCAATGCAAGCCCGAACACGAACAATTAAAAAAAAACATTGTGAATATCGTAAAAACCTACAAAAGACAGCCCGAAGAGTTCTTAGAAATTTTAGATAAACACGTGCTAAAACACTTAGAAGAACCCAATGATTGAGTAGAGAAAATGTCTAAGGATCCGTTTCATGAGTTTTGTGACGAGCTCGAAAAGCAGATCATCAAGAAAGATATCAAAGATCACAACGAGCGAATTGTTCAATTGTTTCGAAATCCTTTAAATTGGGGACGAATGCCCGAAAACGAATTGAGCATATCTCGAATTGAAAAAGGTAAGAAGGGGGAACTTCTTGAATTTTATATAAAAATTGATTCTAATGGAATAGTACAGAAAACCAGCTTTTTTACAAATGGATGTGGGTGCATAGTGGCCGTGGCGAGCCAAGCAACGCTCTTGATTGAAGGAAAAAATATTATGGATGTTAAAGAAATTAGCCTTGAGGATATTAAAAATGCACTAGGTGGACTACCAGACGAAGAAAAGCATTGTGCCGAATTGGTAGTATTTACTCTCAAAAAGCTCGTAAAAGATTATAATTCAAGTTGATAATGTTGATTTTTCTTGGAAAAAAAAGAAGTGAAAATTCCTGTAGAACAGGGGATCTGTCTTAGGGGTTCTTTATATTATAGTAAAGAAACTCCATTGAAAGCCCCATTTGTTATAAATCTTTCGGGATTAGGGGAACATCGAGAAAGCGAATTTGTAAAATATTTTTCAGAAAAATTTGCTCATGAGGGTTTTTATGTTTTAACTTATGATTATCGGGCTCATGGAGAGACTGCCAAGCAAACGGGAAAAAATATCACAAAAAACATGCCCAATATCTTTCGAGATGTCAATAAAGTGATTTCCTGGATAATCGAAAAACAAAAGAATAAATTATTAGATCAGAAAATCGCTTTATTTGGTCCGATCTCTTGGAGGTGTGATGACTCTTACAAAAGAAATTTTAGATGAAAGGGCGAAAGTCTTGATTTCTTTATGTGCAAGATACGACTATCACACTTATACTGGACTCAAACTTTCAGAGGAGGTAATCCACGAGATTAGCCCAAGATATTATATTAAGGAATATCCTAATAACAAGAATCGAATTTTAATCGCACATTGTCGAGACGATAAAATCATTCCTTTCTCAAATCTTGTTCAAATACAGCAAAAACTTCAATTGAGTGATGATAATGTGATTATTTACGATTCTGGAGGGCATTCTTTTAAGGGAGACAAAAGTGATTTGTTTACGAGAATCTTAAAATTTTTGAGAAACAATGAAGTAGATATCCTATAAAAAATTAAAAAAAGAAGTAACAATTTAATTAGTAAAAAGTCTAAATAAAGTGAACATGTTAATGGAAAAAATAATGGTTGTAGGACCCGCCTCTCAAATTTTAGGCGTCAAAATTGCTAAAGAACTAGGGATTAATCACATTTTAAGCACCCAGACAAAAATTTTTGCTGACGGAGAGAATTACTTGAGACTGGACCTCGAAGACGAGACCGTGGTTCAAGGGAGCGAGACCATCATCGTGCAATCAACAGGTCCAAGCGCCAGCGGGAATCAAAATGCTCGCTTGTTCGAGCTCCTCATGATGATATCGGCTGTAAAACGGATGGGCGCCTCAAAGATCATTGTTGTCATTCCTTATCTCGCATACGCTCGTCAAGATAAAATATTTCGTCCTGGAGAATGCGAATTTGCAAATATTGTCTTGAAAACCATCGATCTCATGGAAATTAACGAATTATATGTTGTTGATGTCCACGCACCAGATGTTCTAAAGGAACTCATTACGAATAAGGTTGTCAATATCGACTCCATGAAAGTGCTAGCGGACTACATCAAGGGATTGGGAGCTAAAGACATCGTGGTTGTATCTCCCGATAAAGGCGCCGTCGAAAGGTCAAAAGCTTTTGCCAAGCATTTTGGAGACGGCATACCCGTGGAATATTTTGAGAAAAAAAGGGACGTCAAAACCGGAGAGATCGAAATGCAGGGAAAATTAACCTTGGAAGGGAAGGACGTGGTAATTTCCGACGATATAATTGCCACGGGCGGTACAATGGCTAAGGCAATTGAGATATCAAAAAAAAGTGGAGCAAATAGGGTTTTTGCAGTTGCAACACACGCTTTACTGCTAGAGCAAGCAAAATTTAGGATCTTGTCTGCAGGTGCCGACGAAATCATAGGAACAGATTCTATTGACAACGAAGTTAGCAAGGTCTCGCTCGCAAAGGCTATTGCCGATTATTTGAAATAAAAAAAACTATTGGTTTTTCTCAATTATCTCCAAAACTATTTTTTTCGTCTTTTTTTTTAGGTCATCTATGCTAGTATCATTAAATATTTTATATTCTGCGTTATCCAAAACTTCTTGAGATCCAAACTCAATCTCTCTCTTATCCCGTTCAATTATTTCTTGAATATTCGTTGTATCGTCACTCCTCCCTCGATTCATCATCCGGTTAATACGCTCAGTCTCATTCATTACTATCGCAATTATTGGGAAGGTTTGAATATGTTGTTTAAAAAAATTAACTTCGGACATTGATCGCAAGCCATCAATAAAAATTATCGATTCAGGAATTTCCTTAATTAAATCCAAGCATTTTATTGCTATAATTTCAGGACCATTGTTAATCCGCAATTCTTTAGCTATTTTTCCAAGATTTTCCCCCGTAGGATCAACATTTCTAAGTCGAGCTTCGTTTCTAATAACATCTCCCATTGTAATGACCCGTCCAAGACTTCTTATGGCGTCTATTGCCGTGGATTTTCCTGATCCAGGTAGTCCCGCAAAACCTATGATGTGCTTAAATTTATACTTGCTCATATTAATCTCCAGATCAAACCTGCTGTAATAAATGATTATGCATTCAAATGTACTTAATAGACATGTGTTATCATTAACTCAATTAATATTTTCATAGTCTTTCTTGTCAAATCGTACCAATTGAAGAGAAAATGTTAATACAAAATAGATAAAAATATAAATCTTACCATTTTAATAATGTAAGAGAGTTTAAAAAATATCATAAATTATCTTAAGCGGGTAATAGAGAAAGAAATTCAACATAGAAAATCAATAATCTAACAAACTAAATGCTCAAATGTTGACGAAACAAGAAGATCTCGACGATGAAAAAGCGCGCAAACAGAAGAGAGAAAATATTGAAAAAAATATTGGTGTAAAATTGACAAGCAATAACGAGGAAGAAAAGAAAACTTTCAGCGAACTACTAAAAGAATACGAAGATTCGCTTATAAAGCAAGGAAGCGATTCCTTTGATGCTGCAAGTTCTCCCGTATATTTAAGCTGGAAAGCTTACAAAAGAATTGCGGGATACGCACTACGTTATTCAAACGAGCAAATAGATCCAGCTGAATGGCGAGAAGTATACGGCCTTTTAATTGGTCATATTGAAGAAGGGAAGAGATTAATTGTTAGCGACGCCATCCCCATGACAGTAGGAGATGCTCATGGTGTGGAGTTTGAATATATTCACTATGCTGATTACGCCGAAATCGACGGTAACGTCTTTCAAAGAAGTATAGAAGATGGAAAAGAAGAATTCACCGTTGGATGGTGGCATTCTCACCCAGGGATGGGACATTTTTTCAGCCCGACCGATACGGCGACTCAACTTTACTATCAAAGTCTGAATCCCTACGCAATAGCCATTGAGTTCGACCACCAGGAAAAATCCGAAGATAATTTAGGAATTAAAGCATTAAGATTAACCCGTGTTGAGGATGGCATGGAGAGCCCTTATGATTTCGTAGAACTTCGGTATTTTGTTGACAGCAACAAGGAGATTCATGAAAAAATCAAAGCAACCATCGCTAAAATGAACGAAAAGATGCCTGAAGTATTAGGTGCGCTAGATTATATCGATAACACGATCGTAAAAAAAGAACTTCCAAATTTACAAAAGAAATTTAGCTTGTTATTGAATCCTGAAGAAGAAGACGAAGAAGAATATAAATACGAGGAGAAATCCTATATTTGGGATTCTGAATCAATAACATTAACAAAAGGAGCACCAAAATTTCGAGCAAAAATTGAGAGCGAAATAGAACAATGTTCAATTCAACTACAAGATCTCCAGAAAAAAAGCGCCACGGAAAAATATAATCAAAAAAAGGAGCAATTTAGGGAGAAAATCAAGGCTTTGCTTGATAAACCGAACGTACAACTTCATAAAGTAATGGACGATTATGGAAAGGCTTACGAAGTTATTCTTCCCTTTCGAGACTTCTTGGACAGCAAGGAGAGAAAAGCACTCGAAAATTTTGAAGAATGGATATACGGATATTTTAGGGTACTAGACAACTTAAAATTCGCCTTAGCAAATTTATAGGTTTATATGAAGGGTTAAAATTTAATATAAAAAATCCAGAATTTGATGAAATTATTGTAAAAATTTGATAAGTTTTATATTGAGAAAGTCATTATACAATATAGGACTTCTTTTAATTCAATAATTTAGTCATCTTAGCTCAAGAAGAAGATAACTCATGAAAAAAACTACAAATCCCAACTTTTCGAAAAGAAAATACAATAGGCGTCCTCCAAGAAGCAACAACGATAATCGAAACAACGACGCGATCATTATCAGAAATAGGGACAATAAAAACCAGCTAATAAAAGACGCAATATTTGCCTTTACTGGTGGAAAAAAATCCTTGCTCATCAAGGGCGAAGGGAACGAAATTTCAACCGCCGTAGAAGTAGCGGAAATCATAAAAAATCGCATGTACCCGAGCATAGAAGTGGCCAACATTTCGCTTGGGAGCAGGCCTTATTTTCAAAAAAACAATTCAAAAAATACCAAATCCGATATTGTATCAAAAATCGAAATATTACTAAAAACAACTTAATAATTTTGTTGTATGACATCCAATTTCAAAAATCTAGGTCCGATGTTAGACGAAACGAGAACTACTGCCGTCTGTGAAATTTGCCATAATTACATCTATAAAAGAGTATATATGCTTTTAGACGAGGGAAAAAACAAAACTAAGACCGTTTTTGTTTGCAAAACCTGCCTTGAAAATGGTGTTTGATTGGGGAATTTTAATTTGTCAATTTCTTTTTTTTCCGATCGTCTAAGAACTTATTCCAGTTAAAACTCATGATAAAAAACATGACGGTAAGTGTAATGATGATCATGATAGTTTCAGTTACTACGCTTGATATATCATCGTCCGTTAATCCCGTAGCTATGACCCCCAACCGGAAAAGTATGGGCCATATACAATAGGCAATAGTAGTTACAGTCTTGCCGAGCCACCCAGGTATTATGCATTTCCAAGCGGGATATTTTATCATGCCAAGTGGGAGGAATATTATGTCATCTGGAAGTGGCGTTAGAGCAAATAAAAAAACAAGCAATGGAGTGCGTTTTGGATTTTCAAGTATCAATTTTCCAAATCCATTAATATTCTGGACGACCGTAGAACTTTTTCCATTGATCATTTTCTTAGCACCGTATCCAACAACATATCCCGATAGTTCCCCTAACGCACATCCTAATCCACCAATTATAGCGATTCCGAGAATTGCGAACCAAAAAGGTGAAGAGCTTGTTGCGGCATTTATCGTGACATAATTAGCCATTAAAGAAGAGGAAAGCGTGAATAGTACGAAAGGAAACGGCACTGGGAACGCTATCGAGGCGCTACCTATAAAACAGATTCCAAACGATATTAAAAGCGCCCAATAATAATTCGAGCCTGAGGTCAGTCCAGCCATATTGGCCCTGACTAACACGATTGCTTCCTGAAAGGGATTGTAAAACAAGAAAAAAATCAAATAAACAATTACTGTAATGTAAAACACTAAAAAGGTAATTGTTAACTTTTTCGAAACTGCCATATTAATATCTTGCCATCGCTATTTAATTCAATCATTTTTTTGATAACTTGCAATTCAGGCCGTTTCGAACTGTTTGAAAAAAGGTTACATTAGATACGAGTTTTCCTATACGATTAACATTGTTTGGCATTTCAATGTCCTCAATAGCGATAATTATTTCGTCAGATTTGGGATTATAAGCAAGATCACCTTTTTGAATCGTCTTGGTTGCTTTCGAATCAGGACCTTTTCGTATTCCAACATTCATTAACATCCAATATTTATTCGAACCAAATCCAAATCTCCCTCGAAGAACGAAAGGCATTTTATTTAAAATGGCGTCGGCACTGATAGGACCTAAATGTCGAATGATCGTAGCGTCAACAGATCCCACTCCTAAAAAATCGATTTCGATTGGTATTTCTGCTTCAGACATGGCATTAAAGGATTAAATTTGAAAACGTTAATGTAAATAAATAATAATATTAAGTTTTATTAAATAATGTTTTAGGAAAATTAAATTTTCGTTTAAAGAAACATAAAAATGTAGAGTATTAATGAAAATTATTTCGTTAATTCACGTCGCTTAAGTCTTAGTTCCTTGCCGTGACATCTCCTGCATTTCTTTGCCTTTACGGGATTCAAGGCACCACACCTGCGGCAAACACTCTTTTCTAAAAGGTGATATCGTGCTATTTTACGCTTGAAAAGGTCGTCTATAGGGGCCATATTCCATCGATTTGTTTAGAGTAATTCCATGTGTATTATGAAAAGTATAAAAAGAATAATTAAGGCAATAAATTAAGTTTTTTGTTTTTGATGGTTGACTTTTTAAGGGTAATTCATAGTATAGAACTTTTAGAGACAACGGTATATTAACAGCAAATACTTGTAAAAAAATAAAGTATAATCCTTATTATGATATACCGATGTAAAAACAAAAAAATTAAAATTCCATGTTTAATTGAAGTATATATTATAGAATCATTTTAGAACTTGAACAAGATGCCGCGAGAAATATTTGACGAAAATAAATTTTTAGAATTATCTGAATACGCCGTCCATTGTCGGGTAAAATCAACCAAGGAGTCGGTCAAGTTAAAATTAAGGACAAAAAAAAATTTATATACTTACAAAACCGACCCGCAATCCGCAGAACGCCTTTTGAAAAACATTAGTTGCGATGTTATAGAATTGTAAATGAGCATACCGCTTTCTTTTGTCCCATACTATATATTGATTATCACCTTTCCTTCTCTAAAAGAAAGAAATTATTAGTCTAACGGATTTTTACAAGTACAACATTTTTCTCCTTTCTGTTAAAGAGTAAGTAGGCAATTTTTGCAATAAAAAGCGTTACAATGAGGACATATACATGTTTCCCCTTTATTTGACCTTTATGAACTAAACACACGAATGATTTTTTCTGAACATCAATTTCAGATTCGATTCCTGTGAGTTCTTCACTTTAAGATTCTGTCTTTTTTTTTCAACTTCGATTTTAAGCGGTTTTTTGTGCAACTTTTCTTGTTTTTTATCGAGTATTTGGAATTAAACAATTATTTAGGGTAATAATTTTTCAATTGAAACCTCAAAATCTCTGAAAGAACATGTTAAATTTAAAATATCATAAAACCTATATTAGAGCGTAAATTAATGATCAACATACTCAAACCAAAGTTGATATAAAGATGAAAGAGCTTCCTGCATGTCAAGCTTGCATAAGTAGCGAATTCCCGTGCAAAAGATGCCAGAAAAGGCTGGATTCGGGCGATCTAACACAGTTCGAAATAGACTTGGCCAAGGAGCTTGTTCAACTCGAGGAAGAAGAGCCGCAAAAGTTTGGATTCTTGAAGGATGTATCTTTTTACAAGGCAATTGATTACGAAGATGTTGTAATACTAGTTATTGGCAAAAAGGATAAAATTAAAATAACAAAGGAATTATTAGACCTGCTCAAAAACGCTTACGAAATCGACAAGATCATTCTCATTGAAAAAACAAGCAAACCACGGCCGATCGTTGATAGTTTGATCGCCCCGAGCAAATTAGTGTCATTGAACGAGATATTTTTAGCCACGGGAGATATAGAATTTAAAGCGGTCATATCCAAGGAAGATAAGGATAATATTTTGTTTACGAAAGAAGAATTAGAAGAACTAATATTTGAACTGACTGGTAGCATTACAAGAGTGGAATTCGAATGAATTACATGTTATGGTAGTGTTTAACGGTCTCTTTTTGTTTTTAATATTATACCTGGAAATAATTTCAAAAAAGGTTGATTAAATTGGAATATAAGCAAGTGATTGTTTTGAGAACGGATTTAAAAATGGGAACGGGAAAGAAATGCGCTCAGGCATGTCACGCAAGCGTTTCCGCTTCAGATTTAGTGAGAACGAAAAGTAAGAACGAGTGGAAGGCGTGGAAGAATAGTGGTCAGAAAAAAGTCGTTTTAAAAGTCGGTAGTTTAGAAGAAATGTCGTTAATCTACAACGAAGTAAGCAAAAAAAACATTCATTGTTTTATTGTAAGAGATGCAGGATTAACTCAGCTTTCTCCTGGAACAACCACAGCCTTAGGGATAGGCCCCGTTCTTTCAAGCAAAATTGACGAAATTACTAAAGATTTGAAACTATTATAGAAGGGATTTCCTTGTTCGACGATGAAAGTATCGATAAGATCGACGAAAGAATGGTTGAAAAACTCGTAGGAATCGAGCATTATCTGTCGTCTGACTATGAAGGCATAGGTGGAATATATAAAATCAGCCATAAAGACTTTATCGTAAAAGAAATCACATCTACAGGACACGTATTAGAAATAAGAGAGGATTCTGAAAGTCCACCTTTTTTGAAGGATTCAAAAGATAGATATACTACTTTTAACATTGTTAAAGTCAACCAAGATGCATTTCAAGCGTTTAAAGAACTAAGTTACGCATTAAAGATTCCCTTGGAGAATATTAGCTACGCTGGAATCAAGGATAAATGTGCAATTAGCGTTCAAGAAGCATCAATTCCTGGAAATCACATTGAGGCATTAAAAAAAATCAAACTACGGGATATCTACATAAGAAACATTCATCCGACAAGAAAACCTATTAAAATTGGTGATCATCAAGGCAATAATTTTACAATCGTCATAAGAAACATAGCAAAATCCGATCAATTAGAAAGAAATGTAAAGCAATTGATATCCTTTTTAGGGAAGAATGGTTTTCCAAATTATTATGGTTTGCAGAGATTCGGAAGCTTAAGACCAAATTCTCACAAGGTTGGGAGATTTCTGCTCCACGAAGATTACGAAAACGCATATAAAGAGTTCGTTACCTCCGTTTACAAAACAGAAAGCCTAAGTGCCCGACAAGCAAGAGAGAACTTATACTCCAACGGGGATCTTGAAAAAGCATTAGTAGAGTTTCCAAAAAGCCTCAAGTACGAGAGAAAGATGATAAAGCACCTAATTAATAATCCTGGAGATTACAAGGGGGCTTTAAGAACCCTACCTCTTGGCCTTGAAACATTGCTAATTAGTGCCTTTCAATCATGGTTTTTCAATAAGATGATTTCAATTCGTGTTGAGAAAGGTGATTCCTTGCTTGAACCCATTAAGGGAGATGTTATTGGAATTTTGGACGATGTAAATGGTAATCTTACCAAAATCACATATCTATTTGGTAACCGTTACGACAATTATTTAAAGCAAGCAATTGAACTAAATAGAGCAGTAATAGTTATGCCATTAATAGGATATAACACGAATTTGGATGATTTTCCCGCCGTAAAAGATTTATTTTACGAAGTGATAGCGCGAGAAGGAATAGACAGGCGCATCTTTCAGGAAGAGACTTTAAAGAGCCACGATTTCAAAGGTTCGTTTAGGGCAATTACGTTAAAGCCAATCGGGTTAAATATCTTAGAGATAACCAACGACGACATGTTTCCAGACAAGAAGAAAATTAGGATCGAATTTTCCTTGAGTCGAGGGTGTTATGCGACCATGTTGCTCCGAGAGTTAATGAAGTGATTGTTTTATTTTAATTACCAGTTCTTGACGAGTTTCGATACCGCAAATGTCCACGACATGGATTTTAATTAATTGAGATCCTGGTTTATCGTATGTTTGTGTTTTGGAAATCATCTTAAGCGTTCTTTTTTTTGGGGTTCGAAAAGAGACCCAATCCAAGCAAAACTCTTGTTGCTCATCATGATTAAAATCAACGCTCCAATAATCTATCCAATCAGAAAATTTTCTAATATTATTTCGAATTTCTGGTAAAACCAAGTTTTCGTAAGGAACGATATAATCCTTTATTTCAACTCTTACTTTATTTTCATTCACATGACTTATTAATACTAATCTTGGTCTTTCAATCGAATGAAGATCAATTTCGCATTTGTCCTTATCTAAGAATAGAAATTGTTCTATAAGGGATAAAAATTTAATATCACTTGATAGTCTCATGATCTTGAAAGGATTCGCCCTTAATCCGTATGCATTCTTCCACTCAAAAATGTGGTTAGTATTGGATATATCCAAAAGCCTTTTCTTTACCATGTGAAGGGAATTCTGGGATAAATCGCACCCAATCCAACGTCTTTTTAATTTTTCAGCAACTGCAAGAGTCGTGCCCGATCCACAAAAAAAGTCTGCTACAAGATCGTTTTCGCTCGTTGATGCTAATATAATCCTCTTGAGAAGTCTTTCGGGTTTCTGAGTTGAAAAGCCTTGATATTCGAGGGTATTTGCCCTCACATACGGAATATCGGTCCATACATCTCTTGGAAAAACTCCCCTCTTTTTTAAATACACTTTTTGAGCCAATTTCTTCCCGTCGTGGCTCCCACCTCGGTAGTAAAATATGCCTTTTTCGTCCTTGTTTAGAGCGTTCTTGACGCGATCGGAATATTCCATGTAAATGTTTGGATCGTCGTTAAATTCGTAATTAGCTGATTTTGTATAATATAAGATGATATCAAAAGATCGAACATAGTACTTTTTAGTATGGGCCGAAGCTGCAGGATAGGCCCATATTATCTCGTTTCGGAAATTACTTGCTCCAAATATCTCGTCCATCATCAATTTCACATAATGTCCTGCGTGCCAGTCCAAATGAATGTAAATACTTCCATCATCGGATAAAAGATCTTTTGCAAATAACAATCGTTCGTACATGAAACTAAGATACGATTCAAGACCGTTCTTCCACGAATCGTTGTAAGCCTGCTTTCGTACCCATTTATGGGACTTCTTGGATTCATCTCCATCCCCGATCTGAATCTTGTAATTGAATTCTCCCCCAGTAGCGAAGGGCGGATCAATATAAATCAGCTTTAATTTACGAGCAAATTTTTTTAATATTACGGCCATTATAAGCTTATTGTCCCCCAATAGGAGTAGGTTATACCAAGACTCCTTGGTTTGTTTAAAAGCGGGTGGCTGAAGGGTTTCGATTAATTGAAGGCCCTCTTTTCCATAGTTATCCCCAAGTAAAGATTCATAAACTTTATGGGCTTCTTCTTTTCCATTCCAAGCTAAAAAACTTGCCATTAATTAGATATTATTCGATATAAATATAAAATTGTTGTTAGGTCAATTCAGAAAAAAATTAGTTGTGGGGATTTTCCTTTTTCTTTTCCAGTTGAAGCTTGGTCTCTGGAGTCAATTCAATACCCAAAACTTCTAATTGTTCATCGGTCGCTGGAGAAGGTGCGTCCCCCAAGGGTAAAACGGCCTTCTTTGTTTTTGGAAACGCAATGACCTCTCGAATGCCAGGTTCGTCGACCATAATCATGACCAAACGGTCCAAACCAATTGCCAAACCACCATGAGGAGGAGCACCATATTTTAGAGCTTCTATAAGGAACGAGAAGTTTTGCTCGGCAATTTCGGGGGGTATTTCGAGAGTTTTAAACACTCTTTCTTGAATCTCGGGTTTGTGAATACGGATACTACCACCACCAATTTCGTATCCATTTAAAACGATATCGTAAGCGTTCGCAAGAGCATCCTCAGGATTGGTATCAAAAGTATCTAAGAATTCTGGTTTACAAGAGGTAAACGGATGATGTACAGCCGTCCATCGCCTTTCTTCTTCGCTCCATTCGAATAGTGGAAAGTCAACAACCCAAAGAAAGTTAAATTTATCTTTTGGTACTAGGTTCATGTCGTTTCCCAACTTAATCCTTAGTTCACCCAATCCCCTGTACACATTAGAGCTTTTTCCACCAGCTAAGATCACTAAATCGCCGTCTTTGGCCTTTAAGCGCTTGAATATATTTTTTATCACGTCATCGCTGAGAAACTTCGTCAGTGGGCTGACAAATTCACCATTGATCAATTTAATATTAGCCAATTCCTTTGTCTTAAACTTTTGAACATAAGATCGCCACTTGTTAAACACCTTGTTAGAGATGTCTGCATTCTTTTCAATTTTTATTGCACTAATGATTCCGTGTTTTTGTTCGAACACTTCCTTAAAAATTGAAACATCCTTGGGAATAAGATCGGTAATACCAACGAGTTCCAATCCAAAGCGCGTGTCAGGCTTGTCCACGCCAAAGCGGGACATTGCTTCTTTATATGACATCCGTGGAAATGGGGTCTTGATGTTCTTGTTCAGGATGACTTTAAATAAATGCTTGATCAATCCCTCCACGACTGAAATCACATCGTCTTGGTTTACGAACGACATTTCTAGGTCAATTTGCGTGAATTCAGGCTGTCTTTCTGGCCGCAAATCCTCGTCTCGAAGGCATCGAGCGATCTGGTAATATTTTTCGAAACCAGATATCATTAACATTTGTTTAAACAATTGAGGAGATTGGGGTAATGCGTAAAATTTTCCCTGGTGCACCCTACTTGGAACGAGATAATCTCGGGCACCTTCAGGCGTACTTTTCGTCAATAAAGGTGTCTCGATTTCGAAGAATCCTAAATTATCAAAATATTTCCTCGTTTCGGAGGTTATCTTTGCTCTCGTTTTAATGTTTTCCTGCAACTTGGGATGTCTTAAATCTATATAGCGATATTGCAATCTTACTTTATGTTTGGCCTTATCCTTATCTTTAAAGTGATACGGAAGGGGTTCTGCCGTGTTTAAAATTTCGAGCGTCTCAATTTCGACTTCTATATCGCCCGTTGCAAGATCCTTGTTCTCCGTTCCCTCGGGACGATTTCTCACGAATCCACCAACCTCAATCACTGACTCGCGATTGAGCGCCTTGATCTTCTCGTTAAGTTCTTCGTTTATTTCGTCTCTCTTGGTAACAACTTGAGTGATGCCCTCCCAATCTCTTAAATCAATGAAATAAGTCGTCTTATGTTCCCTGATTGCGTGACACCACCCCGCCACGGTTACTTTTTTGCCCACATCGGATTTCCTTAACGCTCCACACGAAATTTGTTTCATTTACGACACGCTTCTGTTATTGATTAGTTCTATTACAATCTTTTAATTTTCTAAATGCTAAAGTGGTGTTTAGTAAAAATAATTTTCGATTCAACCTTTAAAAACAAAGGCACATAACATATTATAAAAGAGACTATTTTTTCGATTTTGATCGTATCATGACGGAAGATTTCAAGATTATATTGGAGTCCTATATTAAAGCGGGAAAAGCGGTTGTTGCCGCTAAAAAGTTGGCTAAAAAACTCGTTGAGCCAGGTGCCAAGTTCTTGAATATCGCAGAGGAATGTGAAAGCGAAATTCTAAAGAACGGCACGGAACTAGCGTTTCCAATTAACATGTCCCTAAACGAACACGCCGCTCACTATAGCCCGACTATCGGGGATCAAACAATCGTGCCCGAAAAAGGACTACTTAAAATTGATTTAGGTGCACATTACAACGGTTATATCGCAGATTCTGCGTTTACAATAAATCTAGACGAAGATCCAGCCCTTCAGAACTATATTGACGCTGCCAACGAGGGACTTGAAGCAGCTATCGAAAGATTCACGCCAGGCACGCTCTTATACGAGTTAGGGGAGGCTATAGAAGATAAGATTTTAAAAAGAGGTTTAAAACCCATCACGAACTTAGGAGGACATCAACTCAAGCAATACGACTTGCATGCCGGGCCTTTCATTCCAAACCACAAGGACACACACCACGATAAAATGTTAGAACCAGGAGACGCTTACGCGTGCGAACCATTTTCGACATCTGGAGCGGGTTTGGTCGTGAACGGGAAGCATTCTTATATTTATAGACTCGATAAAAAAGTAAAAAAAAACATGAGCTACGAAGACAAAAATTACATGAGCAAGATAGAGAAAATCTGCGGGAGACTCCCGTTTTCTCCCAGGATCTTGGCAAGCACGGACACAATTCCAAGGGCAAAAATAGATCGAGTAATTAATAATTTCGTCAGGAAACAAGTTCTCGCTCATTACCCTATTTTAATCGAGCGAACAGGTGCCTTGGTGGCACAACAAGAGCACACTATCGTGTTGGACATGAATGGTAATACAATTGTCACCACCAGGGAATGAAAATTAACCGCTGGTGATTTGATAGAAAGAAGCGATAATAAATGGAAGAAAAAGACTTGTCTCAAGATAATTTCTTAGCTATCGTGCTCTGTGCAGGTCTTGGTTCGAGAATGGGCGAACTTGCCAATATCTGCCCTAAACCCCTATTAAAACCTGAATCATTAAATGGAAAATCTATATTGCAGGTATCGATAGAGAACCTCTCAAAATTCGATTTTAAGGAAATATTCGTTGTTATAGGCCATCTAAAAGAACAGATAACGAATTTCGTTAAAGAATTAAGTTTGAAAGTTAATATAGTCGATTCCAAAGAAGAATATAAAAAGGGACCATTAGATTCGCTTCTTTCAGCACTAAAATCGTGTAAAATAAGCGAATATCGTAAAGAAAAAGAAAAAAAAAAACACATTCTTGTTCTTCCAGGCGATACTATATTTGACGAGGCTTTAATTAACGCAATAATATCCAAGTTACAACGGACAAGCACGAATTCAAAAGAAAAACCAACTCTTTTTTTTAGAGAAATTACGACTAATTATTTGCGTGAGAGCCTTAAATGTCACAAACTTCCGTTTTTATTTTCAACGATCTCGTTTAAAAAAGACCAAGATATAATCTTTGTGGATACCATCAAGCAATTGTCGCTTGAAAGCTTAAATAAATCCGAATCGCAAGTTCAACAGGTGATACCCATTTTTGCGTTTCCCATATCGTTTATAGAGAGAATTTTGGCATTAGAACCTAAATTAAAGGAACGAACATTAGTTGCATTAATCAACCACTCTTTATCGAATGGCGAAGAGATCTTGGGTTTAAAGCTCGATCCTAATCTCCACTTTTACGATATTGACGAGAAAGGAGATTTGAACGCAATTCATTGATTTACAAATCCGAACAATGTTTTATTTCATATCACATTTTTCAAAAAAAGAAAAAAAGAGGACAATAGTAATTCAATGATGTGCTGAATTACTATCTTTAACGCTAAAATTCACCTGTCATACTGGTGAGTTCCAACCGCAAGAGCTTGTTTCAAGACCTCAACACGCGTACATTAAACCACTTAACCGTGTCAATGTTTATCGAGCCGTGGTCGGATCAGGTTGTCACTGCTTCAAGTATCAGAGAACTTCGGCGCGATGACGAAATAAGGTCTTTTATCGTACGATAAAAGGGCTGATGGAAGTAAAAATGAATTTAGAGACTGATAATCCAAAAAAATATCAAATACTGGTTATTCCTTAACGGATATTAAAATTGTATTTATGGTTTTAACCAATGCATTACTTTTTACTATTGTCCACTATACTAATCGTAATTCTCCTATATAAATCTTCGGTTGATAGTTTATTACTGATTTCTTTCACGAGATAGGATTAGACAAAAGTGTGAATTAGAACTATTACTTGACGAAATCTGAATAACGAGGTTTTACCAACAAGCCCGCAAATACTACTAGAAAAATCGACAAATCCACGATTTCGCTAAAGACAATATAGGTTGCCGTGAGTCCAAGCAGTGTCTGGGCCACTGGGCGTAATATTTGGGACATTAGATACAATAAAAAAGAAACGCAGAGCAAGAGGGAATGAACTTGGGTCAGAAGCTTGTTCCTGTAAGTAAAGGCAAATATTAAAGCTATCATGAGAATGGAAGGAATCACGATCAAGGGCAGGATGTAGCGAGACGAGTGCACATCCAAAAAAAATACGACCACAAGAAGCTCAAGGGTAACGACTAGACCAAGGATAACGGCTTTTACTTTATTACGGCTCCTTTTTGATTCGAGCTTGACCTTAGTTTTATAGGATGTAATAGCGTATAAGATAACTTCGAGACTTAACACGTATAGCGGAACGAGATCAAGAACGGCAACAATGTAACGAAGCTTGTATACGAGATCAAACGCGCTAGTAGTTGCCGTGAAAAAGATGAGATTATAAAGCAAGTCGAGCGACTTTCCAAACACGAGAATTGCGAAAAATATTCCAAATAAGAACGGAATGTCGTCGTAAAATTGCTTTTCGGCTTTAAACCACCGCCTGAACATTGTCAAAGCCATGAAAGCCAACACGAGCATCCGGAGAGTGATGATGAGAACCACGAAAAAGCCGCCCTCTATGGTTTGATACGCATAGATGATAGCTTGAGCATTAATTAAATATAAAATTAATACGCCAAAACATCCAAATATACTGGTAACAGCAATGCTGACCTTTTTGACAACAACCGAGTTCATATTTGATAATTTTATTTCATTATTTTAAAGGGCACTAATATATCTGCATTAAAATCTAAAGCACCCTCTTGCAGAAAAACATAATAAACACATCTTTATTAATTAGGATCAAAAAATTCAACTTCTATACCAATGGGTTTTATAAAACATATCCAGATACTCATAATTACCATAATTAATTTGATGAAAATCGTAATTGGGAAAAAATTACACTCTAGCTTTATAGGAAGCATTATAGAAATAATTGGAGGGTGCCTCCCTATTGCCGCTAGAATGACATTAGTTACCATCGGACCACTACCCATACATGCTCGGTTGTTAGTTTGGGGATTTGGGTATTTAAGTATTAGCGCAGGATCAACTTCGGTTTCGATTAATATCTTTGACGCCTCTTCTGTACGATTCATTCTCTTAGGATTTGTTTCCAGCGTTTTAATAATCGCATGTACTATACTAGGGAAAAAAGAGAAAATCAGTTCCAAGGTTCTTGGAATCTTAATGCTCCTTTTTGGCGTTCTGATCATGCTCGCTCCGATCCAGTTCTAAGCGTTCAATCCCGAATTCTTTAGTAGTGGATATGGATTTGACGCGTTAACCCTTAGCATTGGAGCTTTTGTGATGATTATTGGCGGAGCATTAGGTGTCATTGCGGGCGCAATCATAGTTGCTAAAAAGAAATGAACATGATTGTATTTTCTTGCGAAAAATCATTTAAATCTGTTTTTTGTTCATCGTTTAAAATTCAAACAAAAACTTTATAGAATTAAATTAACCAATTTGATTACATTCTTGAGTCCTTGATAGAAATGGTTTTTTTGCTAACACCATCAGCACTCTAACTATATTGGATTTTTTAGAAAATATTTCACTTTTCTGCCAAATGATTTTTTATTATACCTAAAATTCGATTAACCCAATAAATCAATATTGCTTATAAATGACTTTTAGGTAAAAAAAGATGGGAAAACCTTTTAAAATACTATTTGCAATTATCTTGGTCGTATCTCTTGCTCTTGGAGGGCTATTAATATATTTTTTAAGCACCCTACAGTCTCCAGAGAATCCTCCATTAATTGACAATATCGATCCAACGGTTCAGATAATTAGCCCAGAAGATGGGAGAATATATGCAGACTCCACGCAATTAGTAATTATAGAAGCAACAGACGATGGTGTGATTGATGCAATCTGGTACGAATGGAATGGAGTTAACGAGACATACACGACATCAATAAACATTACTTTCAACGAGGGTTTAAACACCATTAATGCGTGGGCAAACGATACTTCTGGAAATGTGGCTAAAGAATCCACGACTTTTACGATTTATATCCCTAGCGGGGGCGATTTCATATCCCGTTGGGACACAACTCATTTTGGAGCGAGTAATAGCACCCAGATCTTGCTCCCCTTAGAGGAATCCGGTATTTACGATTTTATGGTTTACTGGGGAGATGAAACCCAGGACCACATTACGGAATGGGACCAGCCCGAAGTAAATCACACCTACGCTGTAGGAGGTGAGTATTCGATACGAATCAACGGAACTATTGTCGGATGGCGCTTTGGCTGGGGAGGCGATTGCCTGAAATTGCTCGAGATCGAGCAATGGGGATGCTTGCGCTTGGGAAACAACGGATTGTACTTCGCAGGGTGTGGATATTTAGAAGTTACTGCAAGTGATATCCCCGATTTGACGGAAACTACAAACCTCCATGGAATGTTCTTCCTTTGTCAGGAACTCTATGTGGAAGGTATTAACGATTGGGACCTATCAAGAGTGACTAACACGAGTTATATGTTCTATCAGGCATCCATGTTTGACCAAGATATAAGCGGCTGGAACACATCGAGCGTCACGGACATGAGATGGATGTTTGAAGGTACCGTGTTTTTCAACCAAGACATCAGTAATTGGGATGTGTCGAGCGTAACGACTATGAACCACATGTTTGAAAGTGCAATAAGCTTCGATCAAGATCTTGGCGCTTGGAACGTGTCGAATGTTTCAGACATGGCTAGCATGTTCGGATTCATTACTCTTTCAAACGCAACATACGATAGCATTCTCATTGGATGGGCGAACTTTTCACCCAACTTACAAACGGGCGTTTACTTTAGTGCGGGAAACTCCTTACATTCAATTTCAACGGAAGTTTTAGCTGCGAAAGCCGTACTTGAGGGAACCCACTCTTGGACTATTTCAGATGGAATGCCACCCTAATTTCTTGAATAGAAGCATGAATTAAACAAAAATAACCACTTTTTTTATTAGATCTTATTTTTTCTTTTTTAATCGTATTGATCACATATATTTTTATTATTTCAATTCTTTACCATTCGCCTTTATATATGCAGGTGGAATCTATTTAATTGTAGAGAAACAAACCATGAAACGCAAAAATCTGGGTTTCTCAAAGCTGTAAAAAAAATCCAAAATTAAATAAGATACAAAAAGCAAAACTTGATAAAAAAAAGCAATGCGCCAAACCCAAGGATGGAAAGTTCCAGCAGGAGAATTGAAGATTACACGCTTCAAGAGATCCAATATCCTCACGCGTGCGTTATCTGCCACTCTTTGACTTGTCCCACGTGTGGTGGGAGCATTTCAGGAGAGGACCAATGCCGCGAGGATTGTCCTCATTGTAATTATGCGTATCATCGCCATTGCTGGGAAAAGACCATTCAATTCATGGGAAAATGCGCGCTCTGCTTAAGAGATCCCCTTTATCAAGCGAAACTTAAACTAAGCTTGCGCAACGCGTTAGCCTTAATTGAAGAAAAAGCGAAAAAATACGAGCGCATCATGCAAGAGCTTGAAAGTCCCTCAATAACGCGCTATCAATCCCCAATCCCTTCCATGGATTCAGAGAGATTAATTAGCGTTTTTCACTACGACCGATGCGATCAAAAAGAATTGGAAGGCTTCATCAACGGGAAAATATATTTAAGAAGGGATTTGAAGAAATGTGGGAGTCTTGATGGAAAAACGATTGATTTTGGAAACGAACAACACATTCTAAGAGACGATAACACGATTTTTGTAAGATATAAAGACGACGAGGAAGGAAAGATATGGGAGGCGGGATACATCCAAAACAACGTGATATACGCACGGGGAATGTTTTATGGAATAAATTACGATATTATCAAAACGATATTTTCGAAAGAGAGAGGCGAGTTCTACGACGAGAATGGAAGGTTGCTGCTCAAGCTAGAAGGAAACTTGAGTGCGCTCGAAACCATCGATTATTTCGGGATCGCATGTCGTTTCCTTGAAATATTTCTATAGATAATTTGATTGAATCTATCATCGATTAGTAAAAAAGTATATTGTACCATTGTTTATTTTAATACCTCTAAAAGTCCTATTCCATAATAGCTTTAAGCTAATTATTAATAAATTCCCCTTTTAATAGAAAATAGAACACTTAAAGCGTAGCTAATATGTGGGGAATTTTGAGGATGATATATCGTTCAACCAAGACATTGGAAATTTAAGCGTATTTAATGTAATATATTATAGACTTAATACTAGGTATTTTCAAAAAAATCGTAAAGTTTTTTATTTTTATGACATAGAGATCTTTAAATAGAAAATAAAATGGTAACAAAAAACAAGTTTAGAGTGAACAAAAAATGGCACAATTAGGCGGTCAACCCATCTTCATCATGAAGGAAGGCACCGAAAGAACCCGTGGCAAGGACGCCATGGAAAACAACATCGCTGCCGCAAAAGTCATCGCAGAAGCCGTGCGAACCTCCCTCGGACCTCGGGGAATGGACAAGATGCTCGTCGACCAGTTCGGAGATGTCGTCATCACCAACGATGGCGCCACGATCCTCAAGGAAATCGACGTCCAGCATCCCGCAGCCAAGATGATGGTAGAAGTTGCCAAGACGCAAGACTCCGAAGTTGGCGACGGAACCACCACCTCGGTCATCCTGGCTGGAGAGCTACTCAAGAGAGCCGAAAAGCTCCTCCAGCAAAAAATACACCCCACCGTCATCACGGAAGGGTTCAGGAAAGCGGCAGACAAGGCGGTCGAGATCCTCGACGCAATGTCCATCAAGTCGGGCATTGACGACAAGAAGGGCCTCAAGAACGCCGCAATGACGTGCATGTCCTCGAAGATCGTCGTCGAGTCGAAAGACAAGCTCGCCGACATCTGCATCGGCGCCATCGAAGCCGTTGCCGAAAAGGACGGAAACGGAAAATGGGTTGCAGATATCGATAAAATTCAAATTCAGAAGAAACAAGGAGACATGATTGACGATACCAGCCTCATCAAGGGTATCATCCTCGATAAAGAGGTAGTCGCGCCCGGCATGCCCAAGAGCATCAAGGACGCCAAGATCTTGCTCACGCAGTCGGCGATCGAGATCGAAAAGACCGAGTTTGACGCCAAGCTCCAGATTACCAGCCCGGAACAGATCCAGCAATTCTTGGACGAAGAAGAAAAGATGCTTCGCGATATGGCCGAGAAGATCGTGAAATCTGGCGCAAATGTGGTCATCTGCCAGAAAGGCATCGACGACATGGCACAGCACTTTCTCGCTCGAGCGGGCATAATGGTCGTGAGGAGGGTAAAGAAATCTGACCTTGAAAAGCTTTCGAAGGCCACCGGCGGCATGATCTTGACTAACCTGGACGACGCAAAACCCGAGAATTTGGGATACGCAGGACTCGTTGAGGAGAGAAAGGTCATGAACGATTCTTGGGTCTTCATCGAGGAGTGCAAGAACCCGAAATCGGTCGTCATCCTCATTCGGGGAGGTACCGAGCTCGTCATTGACGAGGTAGAGAGGGCGTTGCACGACGCACTCTGCGTGATCAGGGACGTGGTAGAAGACCAGAAGATCGTGGGTGGTGGCGGTGCTCCCGAATTGGAGACGGCCATTCAGCTCCGAGAATATGCTTCCACATTAGGCGGCCGTGAACAGCTGGCGGTCGAGGTGTTCGCAGACTCCTTGGACATCATCCCGAAAACACTCGCCGAGAACGCGGGTCTCGATCAGATCGACGTGCTCATGAAGCTCAGGGCGGCGCACCAGAAGGGATACAAGTTCGCCGGGCACGACATGGAAACGGGCGAGGTAGTTAACAACATGATGGAAGTTGGCGTTGTCGAGCCGACGTCCGTGAAGATTCAAGCCATCAAGAGCTCCACCGAAGCTACTTGCATGATCCTGCGCATTGACGACGTAATTGCGGGCGTAAAATCCGCAGGACCTCCCGGCGGTGGAATGCCACCTGGCATGGGAGGCATGCCGCCTGGCATGGGAGGCATGGGAGGCATGCCACCTGGCATGATGTAGAATTTTACTTTAATTTACTTTCTTTTTTTATTATCTTTTTATCCAATTCTTTATTATCACTAATCTTATCCAGGATAATATCATTTTGGTAAATCTTTTTCATCATATATGATTCTCTCTAGAATATCACTTTCTCGAGGTTTAATAGGTTACTTTCTAACTAAGTTTATAAGAATTGGTTCCCAAGAAAATGAAAGATTCTTATAATGAAAACTCCGATATTAAAGGCAAACCTTATGGATATATCTATAGGATTACGAACGATATAAACGGTAAAGTTTATATTGGCAAGGTTGAATGTGAGCGATTCGGAGAAGAGGATCCCCTGGAAGGTCGATTTGGTGAACATGTGAACATTGCCGAAAAGCTTCAAAAAAAGCGAGATAATAATCCTAGCGAGAAATTCTACGGCACGCACTTGAATAACGCAATCAATTACTATGGTGTCGAGAAATTCAACATAGAAATGATTGACAATGCGCAATCCTTGGAAGAATTGAACTCCAAAGAAAAACATCACATTAAAGAACACGATTCAATGGATCCGAACAAGGGATACAACATGCGAGAAGGTGGAGAAGGTGGAAGATTACATCCAGATACTATTGAGAAATTAAGAGAGATTAGTCTTGATAAATGGCAAGATGAGAAATATCGAGAAAAAGTCCTTGAGAGCTTAAAGGATGCAATGAGCGATCCAACTTATCATAAAAATATGAGCGAAGCTATCACGAATAAATGGCAAGATGAAAAGTATCGGGAAAAGCAAGAAAAGGAAAGACAAGAACGTATTCAAAATAAACCCGAATGGAGCAATACTATGAGCGAAGTTATCAAGGATAAATGGCAAGATGAAAAATATCGGGGAAAACAAATAAAAGAAAGGCAAGAACGAGCTCTGAAAAATCCCGAATTTAAAGATATTATGAGTGAGAGAAATCAGGATCGAGCCAAGGATCCAAATTGGAGAGAAAAAATGACCAGGATAAACCAAGAACGAGCCAAGGATCCAAATTGGAGAGATAAAATGAGCGAAGTCATCTCAGAGAAATGGCAAGATAAAGAATATCGGGAAAAAATGGATAAATACCACGAACAAATGAAAAAACACATAAATCTTAAAGAAACTCTCAATGACATCAAGGCAGGTGCGACAAAGAGCGAAATTCTCAAGAAACAAGACATTGGCAAAACTGCCTTTTCTAAAAGAATAGAAGAGCATTTTGGATATCAAGACATACACAACTTTACCGAGCTCAAGGAATCGCTCAAGAACAAAAGCGTGGAAGACGCAATCCGAGAGCTGGAAGAACACTCCAAGGAAAAGGAACTCAAGCAATCCGAACACCCTGACGCTAAGCTCCCAGACGCTTCTAGAAATACAGATATCAAGGGAGACGTCCCTGAAAAATCAAGCGAAAAACTCCATCCGAAAGAAAATCTTGTTCCCGATCAACCAAGCCTGGAAGGTTCAAAGGATCTCCAGCAGGATCGAGAGCAAGAGCAGGAACTAAAGCAAGAGGAAACTCCAAAAATAGTTGAACCGACGCCAATAGTAGACGATTTCCAATGGTTAGAGGATGAACTAACACCAGAAGCTTCTCAAGAGAAGCAGCCAATCGTTTCAGACGAGGTTATTCAAGATGAAAAGGGAATTCGTGAGCAGCTAGATATTCCAAACGACGACAAGAAAAAGCAACCAACTAATTCCGAAAAAAATCAGGATACAAAGACCAAGGATGGGAACAAAAAGGACAATACCCTCAAGAGCGGCCATTACGCGAGGCACGACAATTCCAATCACGCTAAAAGAGCCCCTTACTGCGTTCCCTACGAGCGGCTCGAAGTTGAGGATCGACCAACGGCGATTAACGATTTCGACTTTGATGGGATATCGGCTCAATGCGACGATTCCTTGGATACGAGCCTGTTCGAAGACTCTGACGATTCTAAAGAAAGCGACCTTGGGGGTCTGGGGAACTTTTCCGGCTCGGAGGGAAGCTCGTCCGAGTTTTTCGACTAAAAATCCAATGACATTCAAGGGAGGTTTGGAACCATCGCGAATAACACTCATCGAAAAGAAAAACCACAAACCCAAGGAAGTTCTCAAGCTCACGCAGTTCAGGAAGCTCACGGGAGCGATCAACGGACATGGCAGGTAAGGATTTCCCTCACGCAAGCACCCCACCCATACCAACAAGACCTGCTCATACGCGAATACGAGGAAGAATGGCAAGAATCCGAACCGTGGCGCAGTTTCTTGTACGATCCAACGTTAGGGGAACCCCCAGGGACTTACGGGCTCGAACTCGAGGCGGGAAGGACATTCAGGGCAACATTTTACACCAGTGCGAACTCCGAAGAGCAAGCTTGGCAAGTCGGTCGCTCGTGGTTGGCAAGCCTGAGGTACAAGTTCCTCGGTCTGGACGGTTCCCTGGAAGTATTCCCGCGCTCTGATCAGTTAACAACGCAAGAGGTCGAAAATCTACTTAGAGATGATGGACTCGAGAACTTGAGTAATACTTGCGAGGATCGTAAAAATTCAAAACAAGAGAAATTGTTCGAAATATCGTTTCCTAACGGTCTGTTAAGAAAAAAAATTAACCCGGTAGAAAAGTTCGTGAACCTGTTCTATCAAAAATCTAGCTCTCACGTTCACGCGTTCCTTGCGTGGCAGCGAAGCAAGACCAGTTTCGGTCCGATAGAAGAAGTTGGCCAAAGGCTATCTCGCGCCTTTAAGATAAGAATGTTCTTCTGGCAAGAGATGCATAGAGGGAACGATCTCTTCCTCGCCAACTACATCAACGATCAAGTCCAGGATAAGAACAATTTTCCCGGCTTGTTATCGTTCATGACATTAAACCTTGAAACCTGCGACGGTATACCTGCTAAAATCATAAAAGTTCGAAATCTTTCTCGGGATAACATGTATCGCTTGAGATTCTTTGACGATCCAAAGGCAGAATTCTTTTTGCTTAACGAACGAGAGCTGTCGTTTGACTTCCCGGAAGATATGCCCCTCCCGCGCTTCCCCATCGTTCAAGGGGAAAATGTGCGATACATCGATCTTTCTAACCAGTTCGTCGAGAAGGCCGTGAGCGTTGGAACTCATCTCAAGGACGGCGTGGTGACCAATCACGAGGTTTACGTGCCCATTGACAAGCTTCCCCAGGACGTCGCCATTTTCGGCAAGTCGGGCAGTGGCAAGACATTTTTCCTCGCACGGTTCGTTCAAGAACTGGTGAGAAAAGCCAAACAAGTCGGCATCCTCGTGCTAAACCTATCTAAAACATCCCAAGAGATATTTTATCCTGACTTTCGAATCGTTCGCTATTCCGACGATGGTTTTTCGCTTCCATATCATTTCGAACCGCCCGGAACGCCTCGAGAAAAGCTACTCCAAGAAACAGCCACCTTCATATGTGCTTCGCTCGGTCTCAAGAATGTGTTCGAAAAGATCCTGTATCGCACGCAGGTTGGTTTTTACCGCAAGCTCGGCAGTCTTCCCGAGCATTTTTTCCAGTTACTTTCTGGTGTCGAGAACTACATTCGCAACAACCCCTACGGTCCCGAAGAGCAAGCAAACCTGCTCCAAGTATTTCGGAATCGTAAGAATGTCTTTGACGAGGAAAAGATCAACGAGGTTCTGAAAAAATGTAATTCCTTGCCTGAATGGCTTAAAAACTGGTTTAATGGAGAGAACATCTTCCTCGACCTCGCCGAGTGCAGCAAATTTGTCAAGCCACTGCTGGTCAACTGCCTGTTTCAAGTGGTTCGAACGGTGACAAAGGACGAGATTTTCGAGCGCCTAAAGCACCTGATCGTCATCGACGAGGCGCACGCCATACTGGAAAAACCAATCACAAACAACAGCGACGACTCCGATTTCATTGTCAAGGAACAAATGAGCAAGATCTTTTCCAAACTACTGAAGGAGTATCGAAGTCGTGGTGTTGGATTTGTTCTGGCCGATCAATCCCCTTCAACCCTATTTGGAGATGTGGTTACTCAACCAAGCGTGAAAGTCATATTTCGGCAGGATTATCCCAATAATCTCTTATTTTCGGAATCATCTGATGAACGTCAATCTATAACACAATTTCCTAATAGGATTGCACTTATACTTAATGGTGCCACAGGTGAGAAATATCTTATAAAGACGATAGATATTAATATATTTAGGTTAATAGAAAAAAATTAGGATCGATGAATCTTTAGAAAGATTTAAATCATTAATATAACAAAAATTATTAATTTAATAAATGTAATACTACTCTTTAAAATGAGTTCTACAAATTCCAGTAACTTATATATATCAAAAATCATCGTTGAAAAGCTATTTGGTAAATATTCGTATGAAATACCTAATCTCAAAGAAGAATTTGTTGATTATTCAAGTATAATGATCTTATATGGATTTAATGGATCAGGGAAAACAACAATTTTAAATTTGCTATTTAATCTATTATCATACGCTGAAAGAAGCGGACATAAATCGTATATTTCAAATGTTGTTTTTGAAAAATTTGAAGTTCAGTTTAGTAATAATATTATAATAATTGCAAAAAGAAAACCTGGTAAACTTATTGGCGCTTTCGACATTATTGTTAATCATAAAGGAGAAAAAATTATTAAGTGTAAATTTATTGCAATAAAAGAAGATAAAGATCGTTTTTTTATTCCTGCTATGCAAGAAAGAATCTTGTATTATGCTCGAAAAGAAAAGTCTGAAAAAGATTATAGAGAACTAAATGAATACCTTTATAATCTTAACTTATCTCTTTATTATCTCACGGATGAAAGAAAAATTCTAAATATAAAGAGTACTTCTTTGGAAGAAGATTTGCTAAATAATAAAATCGATGAATTAGAATTGCTTAAACATTATAGAAGTGTAAAGAGTGATGGAAAAACAATTAAACAATCTATTAGAAGAGCTGAAGATTATTTACATAAACAAATAACTGAAACATTAACTAAGGTTGAAATTGACGTAAATAATATTTATTCTGAAATTATAAGCTCATTTGAAAAATCAACTTCAATCAAAGATGGAGATTTTGATGATATTAAAAATTTAAAAAAGGTTTTAGAAGATTTGTCAATTCAAAGTGAAAAATATGCGAAATTTAATTTAATGCCTCCTTTATCAATGAAAGATATAATTAAATCTATAGATAAAACATCAAAAGAGAATTATCACACAATTATCTCTATTTTAAAACCTTATATAAATGGAATAAAATCTAAATTTTCTTCCTTAGAAAAATTATATAATATTTTAAAGCTATTCACAGATTATTTAAGTAATTTTTTTTTTGATAAGGAGGTAGAGTATCGATTAAATGAAGGTATAGTTATTTCAGATAGAGGAATTATTTTAAATCCAGAAAAATTATCCTCTGGTGAAATACAATTGCTAACATTATTTTGTAATATTTTACCTGCTCGAAAACATTCAAGTATTTTTATAATTGATGAACCAGAAATATCGTTAAATGTTGAATGGCAAAGAGAATTAATTCCTGTTTTACTTGAATTAACAAAAGGAAACCAGATTCAATTCATTTTCGCAACACATTCAATTGAATTCTTAACATTATATAGTGAGAAAGTTGTTGATCTAGTTAATAATGCTGAAAGTTAGAGGTATATCTGTTGATTAATGGAAAACTCCGTAAACCAGAAGAAATAATACAGAGATATAAAAAACATCCAAATTTTAGAGATATCTATTGTGAGGGGCCAACAGATAAAAATTTCTATAATTTAGTTTTAAAAGAGCTAAATATCAATGTAAAAATTTATCCGATATCTACATTAAATATTCAAGAAAGTATTGCTGAAAATCTAGGATTAAAACTTAAGTTAGAAGAAGGTGCTAAAAAGAATGTAATTATACTTTCAAGGTTTCTGGAATCAAAATTAGAGAAGAAATATCTTACAAATTATCGTTGCATAATAGATAAAGATTTTGACTTTTATTTTGGTCTTGATTATTCTTCTTTAACTTTATATACTACAGATTACAACTGTGTTGAGATGTATGTTTTTAATGAATTAGCAGTAAATAAATTTATTACACCATTTTCGAATGTTCCATTTGATTCTAAAAAAATAATAAAAGAATTAAAAAATGTTTTAGAAAAGATGTTTTTAATAAGACTTGTTGATAAATCAATGAATTTATGTTCAGAATGGAAGAATTTTATTAATAATTGTAAAATTAAAAAATGTAAAATATATTTTAATTGTAATTCATTCTTGGAAAAATATTTTAATCAAAACAAGATAACAGGAGAAAGAAGAAAAAGATTTTTAGAAGAGTTTAAAACATATAGACATCATATAACTAAAGATTGCCGAAATCAGATTCATAAGCTTGATCTCAGAATGTTATTCATAAAATATATAAGAAGTTGTTGTAAAACAAGTGATTATAATAAAAATTCGGAGTTTTTTCCTCTATTTCAGAGTGTAGAAATCAACGATATAAAAAAGGAGAATTTATTTATAAAATTAAATACTTGGTACTTTAATTCGAATCATTGAAAACAAATGTTTTCAAATTAAATCCCTTGAATTTATTTATTTTATAAAATTGAATAAATTGATTCATTGTTTAATGAAGATAAGTATAGTGTTTAAAAGGACATTACCTTCGATAAAATATTGTTTTTTTATATAGAATTTATAAACCTTTGGTAACAAAGTTATTGCTAATTCAAATTTACCATCCAAAATAATACTTACAACTTTTTATAATCTTTTTCGTGTTATTTATTTTACATAATAATTTTTATTTGATCCAAAATCTTTTTTTTAAATATTTTTTGATTCATTTCAAATTTCATTAATCCTTGAATTAGATGGAACTTTTTGAATATCCATCTATTTGGTAATTCCGTTTTTTCTAAATAAATAGGTAATATTGTTTTATGTTTCTGTATGGCTAATTCGATTTCGTTATTTACACCCTCAGATTCTATTGAATTAAGAGAAACAAATACTAATATCAATTTAGAATTGATCAACTTCTCAATTATAAAATCTTCATAATCAAGCGTTAGTTGGATTCCTTCATCATACCATAGATTGAATCCTTTCTTATAAATATCATTTATGATTGGAAATACAAGGTTCAAATCTTTATGAGCATAACTAACAAAAATATAATCATTATCTCCATTATAGGCTTCAAAAGGAGGTGTCAAATTAAATAACGATTTTTCTTCTTGATTTATTTTATGTTTAGATATTAATTGATCTGATTCATAACGCTCTATTATATTATTTTCAGTACCAATTATTATGTATCTTCCTCTATTAACAATAAACAGAAATATAATTCTCTTTTCAAATTCTACAATTGATTCTAATTCCATTTTTTTCAAGTCCCAGCAATATAATAAATTTTCACTTGTTCCAAAAAGTTGTTTCTCATTAAAATTAATAGATAGATTGTCAATTTTTTTTTGAAAAGTATCAATTTCTCCAATAATATCTTTTAAATTTACATCCCAAATATAGATCTTTTCTTTTGAGTATGAAACTATATAATCTTCAAAAGAAATTATACTCAAAATAGGGCTTTCATGTTTTTCTAATGTATGAATTAAATTACCTGTTTGGAGATTCCAAATTTTTATATCATAATCATCTGATCCACTATATATGTGCATATCATCTATAGCTATAGTATTAACTCCTGCCGAATGTCCATCAAGTTGATGTAGTAAGATTTTTGATTTCAAATCCCAAATTTTAATGGTATTATCTTTCGAAGCAGATATTAACTTATTGCTATTCTCAAGTAGCTTTAATGCTGTAATATTATGTCTATGTGCTGTCTTTTTCATAATATTGTTATTTGATTTAAGATCCCAAATATTAATAGATTGGTCTTGGGAAAAACATACTAAATAATTATTGAGATCTACTATAATATGATTAACATTCTCTAAAATAAATTGAAATTCTAATTGATTTGAAAAAGTTTCAATATCGAGTATTTCTAAAATATTGTTGTTTAGAAGAAGTACTAATTTAGTATGATCTAAACTCATACACGCAGAATGGATCCCAATATTCCTCTCGATCTTCATTGTTTGACCTGATTATGTATTTCAATTTAATTTTAAATTATTATTAATATACTAAATTGGAATAAATTTATATATGTATGTTGTTA